>JBIOJM010000209.1:0-17761 GCA_044450785.1 Isosphaerales bacterium | reverse complement strand
ATCCTAGAGTATCGAGGACAATGCTGAATGATACCAACTCGAGGGTCCCACCCACGATGACTTCCTCCCGGATCGCTCTGATCAGCCTGGTTCTGACCACGAGTCTTTCGCTCACGCTCTCAAGAGCGGCCCGGGGCCAAGCTGGCTTTCCAGATCAGGATGACCCGGCTGGCGCAAAGCCCAAGGTCCTTAGCCCGGGAGGAGCCGGCGCCAGCTTGCGATCGATCAACGAGGACTATGCCCGCCAGCTTCTCCAGCTCGAGCGGCAGCGGCTGGAGCGCCTCGCGCAACTGGCATCGCGCCAGTCGCCCAAGGAGGCTGCTGAGACTTACGAACAGTTGTTCCGCCTGGCCATCGCCAACAACCTGTTCCGTGACGCCGAACCGGCCGCCAAACAGGTCTTGAAATCCACCCCCGGTTCTCCACCGGTCATCCAATTACTGGCCCGGACGATCGACATCATCGCCTCCGCCGATCGCGGCGATTACGACGAATCACTGGCCGAGTTCCGCACTCTCATCGAGGCGACCTCGAAACGGAGGCAACCTGGTGAAGCACCGGCCGCGTTGCTCGACACCTCCGCTCTCCTCGCGATCTGCGAAGCGTATTACCAACGTCTCATCCAGGGAGACCAGTTTGATGCGGCCCGCAAGGCATTTCAACTCTTGCTCAAGGAATCGGACAACCCCGCCGTCAAGGGGTTCAGTTCCAGCCGCTTGAACCAGCTCGACATGATCGGCAAGCCGGCCCCGGCGATCGAAGGGACCGATCTCGATGGCAAGCCCGTCAGCCTGGCCGACCGTAAAGGCAACGTCGTCCTGGTCGTTTTCTGGGCGAGCTGGTGCCTCCCCAGCTCGGCCGAAGTGGATTCGCTCGATCAGGTCTACAACACCTACCGAAACCGCGGGTTCCGCGTGCTGGGCATCAATCTCGACACCCTTCAGACCGACAGCCCGAAACTCGAGACGGTCTTGCCCAATATCCGGAGGTTCCTACTCGACCATAACGTCCGCTGGCCCAATCTGATCAACGGAAGCGGCGCGAACGACTACGCCAAGGCTTATGGAGTCTCCGATATCCCGTCCAATGTCCTGATCGGACGCGACGGAAACGTCATGCACCTCGACCTCTCTCCCCGCAAAAACCTCGAATCCGTCGTCGCGCGGGCGGTTGCACCCTGAGCGGACCGCAGATGCTTCACCCGCCTTGGAGCCGCTCCAACGGCGGCGCGCCCAACGTCCGCCGAGCAGGTTCCACGCTCCTAGGATGCAGGGGACGGCGGAGGTGCCGTGACGGCCGCCGTTGCCGGCGGATTGACCGCCTGTGCCAGCGACTCGTACGTCGACAGAAGGAAGAGGTGGAACGTGTCGGCAATCCGAGGAGTCTCGTGAGTCCGGACGAATTGTAACGCCGGCCGGCCGTAATCGAGCAGTTTCTGCCGGGCGTCGGTCACCGCGGCGATCGATGCGACACCGCTCTTCTTGGTCTCCGTCAGAACAGCCTGGCTTGCTTGATCGAAGATCGATCGCTTCTGTTTCAGCTCACCGGCCGTCGGCGAATCGGCGGGCCAGACGAACTGGTTCTCCCCGTTGTAGAAACTGGCCAGGGGTAACAGCGGCGTTTGCTGAGCCACGGTGAGCGCCGTCGGTGTGGCCATCCGGGGTGAGTAACGATAGTGGGACGGCTCTCTCCGCGCAACGCTGTAGCGGTCCACGAAGCCATTGTCCCGGATGTGGTTGATGTAGGAGTTGGGATTGTTGGCGTAGACATTTCGCGATGGTAACTGCGCTCCACGCCCGGCATCGACCAGCGCTTTCGAATAAAGAAAACTCTCCGGTTTTTCGACCTGGCTGAAGCCCCCGAAACCCCATCCCATGCCCATGCCGCCCATGCCCCATTGCGCTTCGGCCAGGCCGGGACTGAAGCCGAACGCCGCCGCGGCCACGAAAACCGTGACGACGACCTTTCCACGTCTCGCTCTCGATGTCATCGCCGATACCTCGTCTGGAGCTGACGCATGCGGTGCAAACCCATCGTGGCGATCGGCCTCTCTGCTCTTCGCCGCTCCCTGTCCCTATTCTACAATGTGTTGCGCCAAGAACCAATCAGGTACCAAACTCGGGCCGCCGCGTGGCGAGTTGAGACTGCAACCGCTGAATGATCGATGAGTGCATTTGCGAGACTCGAGACTCGCTCAGGTCGAGAGTCGCGCCGATCTCTTTCATCGTCAATTCTTCATAATAATACAATATGATAATCAGGCGTTCGTTACGGGAGAGTCCCTTGGTGACCATGCGCATCAGGTCTTTGCGCTGCAGCCGCCGGGTTGGGTCTTCGCCTTTCTTGTCCTCGAGAATGTCGATTTCACGCACGTCTTTGTAACTGTCGGTCTCGTACCATTTCTTGTTCAGGCTGATCAGGCCGACGGCGTTCGCATCCATCGCCATCTTTTCGTATTCTTCTATAGGCAGGCCAAGCTGTGACGCCAGCTCAAGATCGGTGGGCGGCCGGCCGTGCCTGGCTTCGAGCTCCTTGCGAGCCTCTTCCATCTTGGTGGCCTTGGACCGGACCAGTCTCGGGACCCAGTCCATGGTCCGCAGCTCGTCGAGCATCGCCCCTCGAATGCGCGGCACACAGTAGGTCTCGAACTTGACGCCCCGGCTCAAGTCGAACGCGTCGATCGCATCCATCAGGCCGAAGACTCCCGCCGAGATCAGATCGTCGAGATCGACCCCTTCCGGAAGCCGCTGCCAGATCCGTTCGGCGTTGTACTTGACCAGCGGCAAGTAACGCTCGACCAGATGATTTCGCAATTCCGTGGTGGGGTGTTCCTTGAACTCCCGCCAGAGTTCCGTTACATCCACATCCACCTTTGTTGACATCCTGACCTCCATGTCGGCTGCGCAAGAGGCGGCACATCCTGTGCAAAAAAGGACACAACGTCGCTTCGCTCGAAGAACGGTCGCTCGCTCGCTCCGTTTGTCGCACTCACGACGTCTCGGACCCGGCTCGACCTGCAAGATCGACGCGTCCGGCCCTCTCCCTCTCGCCGTCCAAGGAACTCCAACCTGATCTTGTATCGGACACTCCGCTCAATCGGCTTGAGTGATACCATCACAACAACCCGAATAATTCACCCGAGCTGCACGTTCTCCTGTTTAATTAAGCACTTACAACCGATGGTTTTCTTAGCCCCTGGCCACGAGTGTGAACGCCCACCGCGCAGCCAGCGCCGTGAAGAAGCCGGCGCGGCGGTTGCGGATCGGCGGATCGTGCTCCCTGACCAAGGCGCGGGCCAACCGTCGGACGCCTCGCGAGGCGACCGCACCCGGGAACGCCGTCAAAAATGGCCGGCGGCTGCGGACCGCCATGGGGACGTGCGGGTCGACTCGGATGGACCCCGGGCCCAACGGCGAAACCACCGTGCCCAGGAATTGCCGGCTCGAGGCTACCAGGCGGTCCAGCACGAGGGCGGCCTCCGCCCCCGAGGCGGCCTGGTTGACCAACACCCGTAACCGAGGCGGAGCCGCCAGCCGGCGGAACCGGCTGATCGCTGCGTGCGCATCGGCGATCGAGGTCGGCTCGGGCGTGCTGACGATGACCGCCTGGTCGGCAGCCGCTGCCAGCTTGGCTACCCCGGCCCCCAGGCCTGAGCCCCCATCCACCAGCACGAAGTCGGACTCCGATTCCAGCTCACCCAGCTCCGCCACCAGTCGCCCCGGTCCTCCCTCCAGGTCCTCCGCACCCGTTCTGATGGCGTGCGCCCCCGGCACGATCTGAATATCGCCAGGCCCTGCCACCACCGCATCGAAGAGACGGCATCGGCCCGCCAACACGTCCCCCAGGTCATACCGCGGCGTCAACCCGCACAGGAGATCGAGGTTCGCCAGTCCGAGATCGGCATCCACCACCAGGACGCACTGCCCCATTTCCCCAAGCGCGATCGCCAGGTTCAGGACCAGGTTCGATGTCCCGACGCCCCCTTTGCCGCTGGTAAAAAGCAAGGAGCGGGTCGTCCTGCGCGATGCCGGTCGCGGCAGGTCCCCGGGCCCGCACTGCTCGTCATTGGCCAGTGCCGTCGCCGACGCTGTCACTGACCGGCTCGTCAGAGCGAGCTGCCTGAGCTTGTCAGCCTGATCGGACATAGGGTCTCCTTCCCGCCGTTGAATCAATAGTAGGGTTACAAGTTCTCATGCAATGCTCCACGCCCCGCACTCCACGCACCACGCTCCCACTCCCCACTCAACCGATGTCCTCCTGTCTGAGGATCAGTCGCGCCAGCCGCTTGCGGTCAGCCGGCTCGATGTCGTCCGGGACGGCCTGACCAGTGGTCAGATAGCTCACGGGGCGGCTGGAGAGTCCTAGCACGGCCAGGACGCCGCCCATGCTGTCGGCCTCGTCCAGCTTGGTCAGGATCAAGCGATCGACGTGGACCGTGGTGAACCGTTCCACGGCGGCGCGCAGGCTCCGGTGACCGGCGACGGCGCTCAAGACGAGGTGGACCTCGTCGGGCCGCGCCTGGGCCAGAAACTCGGCCAGCTCGCGGATCTTCACCTCGTCGCGCGGGCTGCGTCCCGCCGTGTCGATGAAAATGAGGTCGACGGCGCCTAGCTCGTCGAACGCCCGTGGCATCTCGACCGGATCGTTGACCACCACCAAGGGAAGGTCGATGATCTCCGCGTACGTCTTGAGCTGCTCAACCGCCGCGATCCGGTAGGTGTCGACGGTGATCAGCCCGACGCGCACCCCATGAGCCAGCTTGAAGTTGGCCGCGAGCTTGGCGACGGTCGTCGTCTTGCCGACCCCCGTCGGTCCCACCAGAGCCACCACCCGGCGGGTGCCGGCGATGGCCCGGATCGGCGGCGCGATGGGGATACACTGCTCGACCGCTTCGCACAAGGCCGCGCGAATCACCTCGGCATGATCGAATTGGTCGGGCTCGAGGCCGAGGGCGACCTGCCTCATCAGCCGGCGGGTCAGGACCTCCGGCACGTCGGCCTCGATCAGTTGGGAGTAGGTCGGAACCAGCGCGCTGGGAAGGTCGGGAAGCAGGTGGTCGATGTGGCCGTGGCGGCTCAAGGTCTCCACCATCGTGTGCAGCCGGCCGAGCTCCTCGCCGAACCGCGCATGCAACGTGGCTGAGGTCGCGAGGACCGGCACCGCGGAGACCACCCGCGATGCCCCGCCGGCGGCCTCGGCCGCCGGCCCCGGCCGACTCGTGACCGCCATTTCGGACGGCATGGTGTCGGTGGCCGTGACCTCCACCAGCGCCCGCGGGCCCAGGCCAAGTAGCCGGCGTCGCCGGACCTCGCGCGCCGACAAGATCACGGCGTCGCCGCCCAGGTCCCGACGCACTCGCGTCAGGGCCTCCTTCATCGTCTTGGCGCGGTAGGTTTTCGATCGCATCAACCTTGCCTTCTATCAATGACAACTTCAAGCTGAGAGGATTCCCGATTTCCGATGGGAAGATTCAGGCTTCCGATTCTGGTTGGGGCCGGCGACGCCTTGATTCAAGCGACGGCCTCCGTTGTGGTGTAGGTGGTCACGGCCTCCGGCTCCTCCTCGACAACGCTGCCGAGAACCTCGACAGGGGTGTCGCGCGGGATCTCGCGCTGGCTCAAGACCACCAGCCGGGGTAAGTCGGCGCGCGTCAGGTCCTTGAGAACGGCGCGGGCGCCGGCTGTCGTGAGGATGACAGGAGGATCACCGTTGTCGACGAGAGTGCCGACCGCCACGGCGACGGCACGGACGATGCTCTTCGTCGTATCCTCACCAAGCGCCTCGGCGGGCCGCGCCTCGGCCTGGCCCGCTGCTGCGAGCCGGAGGTCGAGCTGCCGGCCCAGCGTCACCACGCGGAGCCGGCCGTCAGGGCCACGGTACGTCTCCGTGATCTGCCGCGCCAGGCTCCGGCGTACCTGCTCGGTCAAGAGATCGATGTCCTTGGTCTTGCCCGCGTGAACGGCCAGTGTTTCCAAGATCGTCTCGAGGTCGCGGATGCTCACCCGCTCGCGGAGCAAGTTCTGCAAGACGCGCTGCAGCTCGCCGGCGCGCAGCAGACCAGGCACAACCTCGCCGGCCAGGGTCGGCGCCGATGAACGGACCCGGTCTAGCAGCCGTTCAACCTTTTCGCGCGTCAACAACTCGTCGGCATGGATCGCGACGATCTCACCGAAGTGGCCGGCGACGACGGCCGAGGTTTCGAGGACCCGACAGCCCGCCAGCTCGGCCACCTCGCGGCCGTCGGCGTGGATCCAGACCGCAGGCTGTCCGGTGACGGGGTCGACGCCGTCCCGGCCATCAGGGCGCGTCATCAGCCCGGCCGGAGGCACCGCCAGCAGCCGGCCCCCATAGGCGATCCCCTGCCCCACGATCGTTCCCCGTATCTTGACCCGATATTCATGAGGCGGCAAGCCAATCTCATCGTGGATCCGCACCTGGGGCACGATCAGCCCCATCTCACGCGCCACCCGCTGGCGAACCGTCTTGAGCCGGCCCAGCAGGTCGCCGCCACGGATCGGGTCGGCAAGGCCGATCAGCCGGAAACCGATCTCCAGCTCGAGCGGGTCGACGTGCAGCAGGTCCTCCATCTGGTCCGAACCGGGCTCCGCCACAGTCCCGGCGACGGCCATTGGTAAGTTCCTCGCTCGAGCCGCCGGATCGGCCGCGGGGCCCTCCTCCGACCGGGCCGGGGAATGGGCAGGACGCGTGCCAGCCCCTTGATCGTCACCGGGCGCGTCGTCGCGACCTTCACCATCCTGGCGGGATCCCAGGAGAAACGCGGCCGTAGCCAGACTCCCCCCCAGGGTCAAGAGTGGAAGCTTGGGCAGTGGCGTGAGTGCCATCAAGCCCAGGAAGACGGCGGCGGTCCCCAGCACGCCGGGCTGCGAGAACAATTGACCGACCACATCGCGGTTCAGGTCGGTCGACGACGACGAGCGGGTCACGATCAGCGCCGCGGCCAGGGAGATCAGAAACGCCGGGACCTGGCTGACAAGACCGTCGCCGATCGTCAGCTTGGTGAAGACATTGACCGCCTCGCTCGGGCTCATACCGTGATTGACCATGCCCAGACACAACCCGCCGCCGATGTTCACCAACAAGATCACGACACCGGCGATCGCATCGCCTCGAACAAACCGGCTCGCGCCATCCATGGCTCCGAAGAAGTCCGTCTGGCGATAGACTTCGTCCCGCCGGCGGTGGGCTTCGTGCTGATCGATCAGCCCGGCGTGCAAGTCGGCGTCGATCGCCATCTGGCGCCCCGGAAGCCCATCCAGCATGAATCGAGCAGCCACTTCGCTGATCCGGGTCGCCCCCTGGGTGATCACCACGAACTGGATCACGACCAGGATCGAGAACAAGATCACGCCGACGATCACCTGGTCGCCGGCCACGAACGAGCCAAAGGCGCGGATCACCCCGCCGGCCGCGTCCAGGCCATCGACACCTCCACGGGTCAGGACCAGCCGCGTCGTCGCGACGTTCAAAACAAGCCGCGTCAGCGTGGTCGTCAGCAGGATCGTTGGAAACGCGCTGAATTCCCGCGGCGTGCGGATCGCCAGCGTCGTCAAGAGCACAACCACCGCCACGGTCAAATTGACGGACAGCAAGACATCGAGCAACACCGCCGGGATCGGCACGACGAACACCAGGATCGCGCCGATGATCGTGACCGGCATGACCAACCCGCGGAGGTAACCCCCGCCGGCGCCGGATCCGATCGCGCTCGACGCTGTGGGAGGCATCGTTTCCCCTCCACAATCCCCTGCAAGGCGGCGCGAGCACTGGGCTCACACCGGGAATGGACACGAGCGAGATGCCCGCGCCAAGAATCATGACAGAACGCCACTTGAGACGTGTGGGTGGGACAATATCGCCGATTCCCCTGTCTGTCCAGAGCGAAAATGGCCGCTGAGAAGCCTCGCCTTCCCAAGACTGAGCCACCTCGGTAGTGTACTCACGAGTCTGATCCGGCTGAGAATGGTCACAGTCGTTCGGATGGATCGAAGAGCGCCAGCTCGCACTGGGCCCCCTTCACTTTCATACAGTCCTTCGCCGGGCGGCCATGGGCCTGCAAGGATGGATCATGGCTGGTTCCCCCGATCGCGCGCGATCGCGACGTCATCCGGGACCCAAGAATTGGCGCTCGCCGGTGCCCTGGCCGCGGCAGAGAGCCGCCGCAATCGCGTGCTTGCTGATCATCGCACCAGCCGGGTGCACCGATATCAAGGCCCGTGACCCCCGGCTCCGGAATGCGATCGAGGACGGCTGGGAGCGCGTCGAGGCGAATCACGGTCTGAACGTCGGTTTCGCGACCTGTTCGGTCCTCGCTCGCCTGGGGTTGCTCGCCCAGGCCCAGCAGGATCCAGCGGCGGCGGCGAGTCTCCTGGAGACTCGTCTCCAAACCCAATGCGAGCCCGATGGCTCGCTCGCTCTGGCCGAGTTGTCTTATCACGTCGGTCTCGCGTGCCAGACAGGGTCGCCGGCTGCGTCGCTGGCCTGGTACCGCGACGCGGCTGCTCTCGCTACGCTGTCCCTCGCGGATCCGGCCGGTACCCGGCCCGACGTGGCCCTCACGATCCATAACCGTGCCGTGGCGCGGCTGGTCCGGATCGCACAGGCAAACGACGTGCGCCAGGGCCGGAGCTGGAGGCAGATCCTCTCCACTCAGGAAATCACGGTTCGCAGCTCCACGCCGTTCCTGGACCCGGAGCAGGTCGCCGACCTGCGTGTGGCGAGCGACTATCGGGTCGAGGGAATGGACCATGTCTATTGCACGACCGGCCTGGGTGTGCCCCTGATCGCGCACCGGTTCGCCGAGAGGTCCGACTTGCCCGACCCGCCCGACCCGCGAAACCAGTTCTTCCCCCGCGAGATGCGAGTCGGCGCGACTGCCGTCCTGACACCCGCGGGCGGCCTCAGGGGCGGCCAGTGGAGGCGAGGCCCGGCGATGCTCGTCCTGTTCGACCCGTTCTGGGATCGGTCGCATGTCGTCGGCCAGAGAGAGATCGTTCTCGCTTCCGACCGTACGACGCCGCTGGTAGTACAGATGGCTCGGCGAGACCTTGTCACGCTGGAGTGGACCGGGCTTTTCGAGTCCGACTTCAAGCGGAAGGGTGTGGATACAGGCCTCTACCTGCTCCACCCCTACGAGCCAGGTAAAATCCCCGTGGTCTTCGTCCACGGCCTGGTCTCCAGTCCGAGGGCCTGGGTGCAGACGATCAACGAGTTTCGAAACACCCCGGCGCTCGCCGCGCGGTATCAATTCTGGATGTTCCTCTACCCGACCGGCAAGCCGATCCCTACCTCCGCCGCCCGGTTGCGCGAGGCGCTGGCTCAGGTGCGAGATACGTTCGATCCAAACCATGACGACAGAGCCTTCGATCGGATGGTTCTCGTCGGTCACAGCATGGGTGGGCTCCTCTCCAAGATGATGGTGCAAGACTCCGAGCTCACGCTCTGGGATGCTACGATCACGGTCCCCCATGACCGGTTCAAGGCCCCGCCCGAACTCCAAAAAACTCTCGACGAGGTCTTGATCTTCCAGCGCCTACCCAATGTGAGTCGGGTGGTCTTCATTGCCACTCCCCATCGGGGCAGCCCGATTGCCGATAGCAGGTTCGGTCAGGCCGTCTCTGACATCGTGCGCCGTCCCGCCCAGTTGGACGCGAATATTGCCGAGCTCGAGGCGTTGAATGGACCGGACGTGATCTCCTCCGAACTGCGCGGGCACGCGCTCAACGCCATCAGCAACCTCCGCACCGACAGTCCGATCCTGGCCGCGCTCGCCCGGATTCCGATTCACCAAAGCGTGTCGTACCACTCGATCCTCCCTCTGATCGGGGGCTCAATGGACACAGACGGCGTGGTCGAGTATCGCAGCTCACATCTCGAAGGCGCGGCGTCGGAGTCGATCGTCGCGGGGACTCATCTTTCCCAGCAGGACCCCGACGTGATCCGTGAGCTTGACCGCATCCTCCGGCAGCACGCGGCGACAACCCGCTCCACGGACGCGGCGGCCGAGGGGAACTGATTCCATCGTGAACCGCGCACCGCTCCTTCACGGCGTCGGCCAGATCGCGGCGAGCTCGGCGATCAAAAGGGCGCTAATCGGAGACCCTGGCGCGGGCCGGCGGGCCAGCCGGCGCGCCAGATTGGGGGCGTCGACCTGCGGGATCTGACTCGCCTCGGAGGACCGTCGCAGGCGTAACCCGACGTTCCCTTGCACCGCGGTCCGAACGGTGACCCGCCGGGGGGGTGGACCACCGGACAGGACCAGCGTCAACCCGCCCGGGCCGTAGAGCAGCAGGCTTGCGCCGGCAAGCAGTTCGGGAACGTCACCGCGCCACGTTCGAGCCACCCTGCGCCGCTGAGCCCGCGTGGCCGGGTCGCCCTCCATCACCCGCTGGTCGTCACGATGCTGCTGGGGCGTCGACAGAAGCATCGCCTCGAACCGCCGGTACCGCAACCCATAGTCGACCAGTCCCAGGACCAAGAGCACTGCGGACAGCACCCACGCCAGGTGGAGCACGACCTGCCCCGCCGCTTGGGCCAGCATGGGCCCTTCGAGACCGCTCTGCCGCAGGAGTTCGTACCAGGCCGAGCGGATCGTCCAGGCCGAGGCCGTCACCAGCACGGCCGCTTTCACCATCGACCAGACCGAGCCCTTCGCGCGAACCGCCAGCCCCGGCCCGTTCGAAAATGCCCAGAGCCGCGCCGGGTCGGGGGCGATCAGGCGCGTGGCCCACAGCCCTCGCACCTGCACCTGGTGCATGGCCACCGCGCCCGCCGCGAAGCCCGACAGGACCGCCGCCAGCGGCCAGGCCAGCCCAAGGACCAGCTCCCGTACGTGCGACACCACCGCGGAGGGATCAGCCGATGGCACTGCGGGGCCGGTCAGCGAGCCATGGATCAGACCGGTCAAGCCGAGCGCCAGATCCTCGCCCAAGACACCGAGCAACACAACCGCCGCCAGCCAGCCCCCCGCCGCCGTCAGCTCCGGGCTGTGCGCAACCTGCCCCTGCTGCCGTGCCTGTTGCCGGCGACGCTTCGACGGCGGCTGCGTCCGCTCCTCGGACATGTCAGGCTCTCCCTGAGAGTCAATTCCAGACTCTGAGAGTCGGTGGCCGGTTCAACGTCCCCAGGGGAGCGTGCCCCAAGCACCGGAGAGGGTAACGGCCAATGTGGACAGGCTGAGCAGGACCAGAACAAGACCCAGAAAACTACGGATCGGCAGCGCCAGCGCGACGAAAGGGAGTGATGGGGCTGCGCGGCTCAGCCAGCCCACGACGATGCCGGCCAGGATCAACGCCAGCGCCGGGGGCGCCGCGGCTTGAAGCGCCAGCGCCAGCGCGCGGCCCACTTGCGCAAAAGCCAGCATCGCTGTCTCGTGGGAAATCAAGAGCCGGCCCGCCGGTACGGCGTCATAGCTCTCCACCAGCGCCCGGACCAGGGCCAGTGGACCACCCATCGCCAGAAACATGGCCAGCGCGATCCATCCGTAAAGCCGGCCGAGCGGCGCCAGCTCATCGCCGGTCTCGGGGTCGAGGAGCGTTGCGGTCGAGAGCCCAGCCTGCGCGGCAACGAGCTCCCCCGCCAGGCGGGCTCCGGCCACGATCAAAGCGGCCGACCACCCGAGTATACCACCGGTGAGCAGTTCCGACAGCAACGCCTGCGCAGTGCCAGGCCAGGCCACGGGCGGCACGATCAGGGGCGCCAGCACCGGCATCAGAACCGTACCGAGGATGGCGGCCAACCCCAACCGGAACCGCCAGTCCAGCTCCGGAATCGCCAGCGCGGGGGCCGTCAGGCACAAACCCAGGATCCGGGCCAGCACCAAGGCCCAGACACCGGCGTGGTAGAGCACCCAGGCCCAGCTCCAATCGCCGATATCCAGGGCCATGAGCGGAAACCACCCCTCCATTACAGCAGGTCGGGGATCGACCCGATCAATTCGACCGCGAACGACACCCAACGGCTCACCAGCCAGGGCAAAATAACGAGCAAAACCAGGGCGACCGCCACCAGACGCGGGATCAATCCGACCACGGGCTCGTGCAACTGGGTCAAGGTCTGACCAACATTGATCAGAAGTCCGACCAGGAGCGCGGCCGCCAGCAACGGCCCCGCCAGGAGCAGGGCCATCCGCATCGCCTCGCGCGACCATTCGATCGCTTGGGTCACGTCCACGACTGGGATCTCCTTTTCCTTTCCAAACAACTTCTCAGGGGCCACCGCGGGCAACGGCGAAGCTCGACAGCAGCATCGTCGCAATCAACAGCCAGCCGTCGGCCAGTACGAACACGATCAGCTTCACAGGCGTCGCCACCAGCGCCGGCGGTAGCATGAAGAGGCCCGTCGCCGCCAGGACCGACGAGACGACCAGATCGATCACCAGGAACGGCAAATACACGTAGAAGCCCATCAACAGCGCGGTCGTCAGCTCGCTGAGCAGGTACGCCGGCGCCACCACTCGCAGCGGAAAGTCCTCGGCACGGGCCGGGATCGGATCGATCCGGCTGGAGCTGGACGGGACCGCATAGTCATAGAGCGCCTCCAGGTATTCCTGATGCTTGGTCCGCACGATCTGGTCGACCATGAATGCCTTGATCGGCTGGGTACCCGCCCCCCATGCCTCGGCCGCCGAAGCCTGCCCCGCTGCGTACGGCCGGATCGCCTTGTTATAGACCTCCTCGGCCTTCGGGCGCATCACCAGGGCCGTCAGCAAGAGCGCCAGCGCGGTCAGGATCTGGTTGCCCGGCACCTGGGGGCTCCCCAGAGCCTGCCGGAGCAAGATCAAAACGATATTGATCCGCACGAAGGCCGTCACCATGAGCAAGCCGATCGGCGCGAGCGAGATCAAGCCAAAGAGAGCCACGGTTTGCACGGTCCGCACCGCATCCCCCTGATTGAGGGGTGGCACGGGCAGTGCCGCCGTTGCCACCAGGTCCGCGGGCCGGTTGATCCGAATGGACTCCGAGCCGGGATTTGGGTAGGGCGGTGGTGCGTGACCGTCACCGACCTTCGCACTCGTGGTTGCGCTCGCCCCCTGGGATGGGGGCTCGTCGGCCCCGGCTCCCGCGCTGAGAAACGCGAGGACCGCCGACGTTACGAGCAGAGCCGCGGCCAAGACCAGGACCGGCCGCGAGCGCGACCCGCCTCCGCATCGATGCCTCATGCCTCTTCTCCTTGACGAGGGCCCGGCTCGATCTCGGCTAGCTCATCCAGTTCACTGATCAGCGATGGCGCTCCCTGGGGCCCGGTCCCGACCAGCAATACGCGCCGGCCCACTCGCAGCAGGTAGATCGTGTGTTTGGGAGAGAGGCTCACGCGAGAGACGACCCGGATCTCCCCCGCCGTGCCCTGGGAAGAGAACCGGCGGGCCGTGGCGACGACCCCGCCGCAGACGGCCAAAGCCAAGGTGATGCCGGCCATCCCCAGGTACCAACCCTCCGAGCCGCCCGCCCGAGCCCCGCTCGATGCGCGTCGCAGCAGGAGCGATCTCGACGGCCGGAAAACATCCTCTCTGCCGCGAGGTTCCGCTCGCGATGGCGAATGGTCGAGAGTCGCACCGGCCGAGGTGGGACTCGGCGCGACGGCCGATCGACCGCGCGGTTGTGATCCTTCCGGAGCGTCCTGCGCTAGGGTGGCGGCCCGGGCCTCCCCGAGAGCCAGTGTCCCGGCCGTGACCCCAACGGCCAGCAGCGCGGCCAGCCCGAAACCCGCACGCACAGCTCGATTCGATCGACACGCTGGGAGCATCGGCAGTTCCTCTGTAACCTGACAACTGGCAACTGCCAACTGACGACTACTCACGACGACACGCATTGGAGCATCGGCAGTTCCTCTGCAACCTGACAACTGGCAACTGAAAACTGAAAACTGGCGACTTCTCAGATGATGACTTCGTCGCGCCCGCCTGGTTCCGGCAGACTGATTCGGCCGCGGTTATACAACCGGCGTAACCTTTCGGCGATTTCGAGCTGGGCCGCCTCGGAGTCCGAGAGCCGGAACGGACCGAGATGGTCGAGGTATTGGCGCAGCCGGTCCGCCGGCAAGGCGGAAAGGCCACCCAGCACCTTGTCCCGCACCGGCCCGGCCGCGCCGGCCAGTGCCAGCGCCCAGGTCTCGAGGTCCTCGTCATGGAATGCAGCGCGGATGTCGGAGTCACTCATCTTGACCAGATCGTCGAAGACGAAGCAGAGCCGCCGTAGACCCAGGGCGTAGAACTCCTCGAGCACGGCCGCACGTTCGGCCGGATCGACACGTTCCAGTCGCGCGATCTCCCACGTCACCGCCTCGACCGCCGATCGGTCCAGGTGAGACAGGAGCTGGGAGGCCAGTGACTGCTCCAGGCTGACAAGCACGATGGCCGCCTTGCGCACCGGAGCGATCGAGGGCGCGACGGTGGTGCGCTCCGTCCCCCGCGAAATGGCCGAGGGAGACGTGGTCTCGACATCCTCGACATCCTCCCTCGCCCCGTGGCCGGCGGAAGACGACCTGCGCGCCCGCGCGGTGTAGACTTCCTCCCGCGTCATCGTCATGAGATGCCGCCTCCCTGCCCCACCCAGCGCTGGAGCACGCTGGCTGCCGCCTCGGGATTGCTGCGAATCAGCTCCCGAACCCGCTCCGAAGGGCCCGGCTCCGACGCGGAATCCGCATGATAGCGCCGGCCCTTCTGCGCCGGCTCAGGCAGCCGGGCCGGACGGCGCATAACCAGGATCCATGACCCGACGGCGGCCAGAATGGAGACCGCCGCTCCGACGGCACCGACGATCCGCCAGTCCAAGAATCGACGCCACGGGTCGGAGGAAGACGGCAGCACGACCGGCCGGAAGAGCGACACTTCGTCGGGTATCGTGTCGACGTCCACTTTCCATGACCCTGACCCGGGAATGACCAGCCCCACCGCGGTCCGGATCTGCTTCTCGGTCCGTTCGGCCATCACACGCAAATCTTCGCGGGAAGGCTCGCGATCATCGGTTCTGGTGTCCACGTGGTAATAATAGCTGCGCGGCACGTGGACGAGGACGCGGCCGCCGCGCTCGTGTTCACGTTCGTCGGGTTGCACGGCAGACGCTGGAATCAGGAGGCTCCCGCTCTCAAGGGCCGAAGCCGGCCCGCCCGGCGACGGAGGCTTGGTCACGGACTTGGGCTCAGGCGCGAGCTCCAGCGGCTGATTCAGGACCATCGTCGGCCTGGAGCCGCCGGAATCGGATCGAGGCGTCGCGTCGTCCGTCCGGCTGGCCACAATATGCTTGGGCGCGCCCGGCTCCGCCGAAGCCGTACTGCCGCCCGTCCGGGCCACGGCTGCTACGGGGGTGCGCGGGCCGATCAACTGCACCTGGACCCGCACTCCCTTGATCCAATCGAGCTTCTCGACGATCTCTTCACTGAGCTCCTCCTCCCGCGCACGGTTGCGCGAGCTGTCGCCCAGCCCCGGGTCCCCAGGGTCGAGATACTTGTTGCCGCGGCGGTCCATTACTCTGATCGAACCGGGAGTCAGATCGGGCACGTAGCCGGCCAGGATCTCAGAGATCGACTGGACGGTTTTATCGGACAATTTGCGGTTCCCCTCGGTCTCAATGTAGACGAACGCCGATGGCTTCGGGGCCGGGTGCTGCCACGCCGCCGAGCGCGGGCGATGGATCGACACCAACGGCCAGACGACACCGTCGAGCTCACCGATGAGCCGTTCGAGGATCCTCTCGCGACGAAGCTCCTTCTTCTGCTCCCGCTCGCCCGGTGTCTCCCAGTCGAAGATGCTCGAGACGCTGGATTCGCTGCGGATCTCGTCGATGGAGTGTTGGCCCAGGTCTAGCTTGGCAACCAGCGCGTCAGCCTGCTCGAACTGATCGGCCGCAACTTCGACCCGCCCTTGTTCGTCGACGTGGTATGCGACTCGCCCCTTGTCGAGGGCGCGACAGATTTTGATCAGATCGTCGGAAGAGAACCGCCGCTGCGAGGCGAGATAGCGAACCCCAGTGGTCGAGAGCGACGTCGCCGTCCAGTAGCCTGCCGCGGACAGGCCCAAGGCCGCGGCCAGAGCCAGGCCCCATCGGACCGCCGGTCGCCGGACCATCACCGAACACCGGAGACGATCTGCTAAAGCTCGCAGCCGTGCCAGGGCCGAGGTGGGAGACAGGCGATCAATGGTCCGCATGCACCCTCCTCCGCACAACACAACAGGCTCATGCCACCTGAAATCACGCCACGCCGCGGGGGGAGAGTTATCCACAATCGGCCCAGTTTGTCAATCGCGCCACTCCCCACGCGACTGCTTTTCTCGCTCAGCCCGTTCGGCCGGCACGGCTGCCGGCGCAACCTTTGTGCCGTCCGGTCCGCAAAAAGCGAAAGGCCCTCCCACCGCCGAATGGCGATGCGAGGGCCATCGTTTCTGATGTTGAATCAACCGCTTCAGGTCAACTCACACTCACCACGACTCAGCTCAGTTGCCCGAAGGAGTGGGCAGGAGCAGGCCGCCGTTCGCGGAGCCGATCGACGACGTCTCTTTGACTTCAGGGGCCGGCGGAGCTTCTTCACCACCACGGAACGCCGGGGTCATCTCGGCGGGAACCGATGCGATGGAAGTCGCCGACTTGGCAGGCTGGAACGCGTGCTGGGCAGCACCGTAGACCTGGCCCGACGGAGCGACACCAGCTTGGCCCGTAGCATACACAGGAGCGGCGCCATCGCAGCCGTGGCCGCCCTTGTTGTGCACGAAGCACCAGTTGTGCTTCTTCTTCAGGACCCACTCGTAGCTGCACGTGTGCTGGATTTTCGGAAGATTGCAGTGAATCTTCGGAAGGTGAAAACTAAAGTGGTGCTTCTTGGGGGCGCATGGGTCGCAACCGGTCGCGATCCCCTGGCCAGTGGCATACGGACCGCCTTGAGGCGATGCCAAACCACAGGTCGTGCAATTCTCATCATGCCCGCCCGCCTTGCTCACACTGCACATTCCGAGAGCGACGGCGAGGCTGAGGCTCAACGTCAAGGGCTTCATCATGGGAGAAAACTCTCCTTGGCTAACATTGATCGAGGGTAGCGATTCCGGCCGGCCGTCTCGCTCGACCCTGTTTCGTATCGGTCGTCCATGGCATCGGTCCGTCAGCTTGGTCTTCCCGGGACCTGAAGCCTTGCGGGCCTCTTCCGCCGAACGATGCCACCAGTTCGGTACTCCCCTGTCCTCGCCGTGGCATGACCTTGGCGAGCCATCGGGTATATCGTCATGCCAGGCCCGGCGCTTGAATCCGTTTCATGTTTTGTATCAACACCTTAGGGCGACAAACCTGACGGTCGTCACGGTCAGGCAAGACAGGGAATTTGCATAAGAGGAGATGCCGGCGCAACTGGCGTAATCCTACTTTCTCTCACGATGCGGCTTCGCTGATCGCTAGGATTCGCGCGGTCGTTATCTCCGGAGCAGCGTCAGCTCGTTGCGTTTCATCCCCGTCTCGCGGAAGACTGGAGTGACGCGACTGGCCAGATCATCGGCGAAGCGATCGTAAAGTCGACTGCGGATCAGCACGTAGGAGGTGCGCGGGTCGTTGTGATCCAGCCACTCGATCAGGATCTGCTTGTCGCGTGCCAAACGCTTCGCTTCGAGGTCCAGGAGGGTCTCAGAGGGAGTTTGGAAACTTGAGTGGCCTGGACAAGTTTGCTGAATCAGTCACAATCATCGACAGGAGACAATCGAACTTCAAGCAGGGCGGAGCCCAGCGATGGAAAATCGTACGGAACGGAAGCCTTACCAAACCGACCT
>JBIOJM010000208.1:0-17802 GCA_044450785.1 Isosphaerales bacterium | reverse complement strand
TTTTCCGACTCATCCGTCATCCGTCATCATTTTCCTTTATCCTTGTTCCGTGTTCGCTTATGCTATACACAGACACTACGGGAGCGTGTCCTCCGAGCGTCGGCTAACACCCCGGAGCCTGACCAAGGACCAAGGACCAAGGACTAAGGACCACTGACTGACACATGATCAAGCCCGAACGCGAACGCAGCCTGGCCGTATTCATCGATCTGGAAAACCTGGCGATGGGGTTCCAGAATCAGCGTAAGATCCGATTTGAGGTGCATAAGGTGCTCGAGCGCCTCGTCGAGAAGGGGAAGCTGATCGTCAAGAAGGCGTACGCCGACTGGAGCCGATACCCCAGCTACACTGCCCCGTTCCACGAGGCGGCCATCGAGCTGATCGAGATCCCCAAGCGGGCCCAGACCGGCAAGAACTCGGCCGACATCCGCCTGGTCGTCGATGCCATGGACCTCGCCTGGAGCAAGGTCCATGTCGATACCTTCGTGATCGTTTCGGGTGACTCCGACTTCTCTCCTCTCGTCTCGAAGCTCAAGGAAAACGGCAAGCACGTGATCGGTCTGGGCATGAAAGGCTCGACCTCCGACCTGCTGCGCGACAACTGCGATGAGTTCATTTACTACGAAGACCTGGAGCGGCAGGAGCAGAACGAACAGCAACTGGCGACCGACCTCAACTCGAACTTGCCTCCCAACCTGCCCGAAAAGCAGCGCGAGCTCTACAGCCTCTTGATCGAGGCCTGCAACGCGCTGCGCCGCGAAAACCATGAAGCGCTCTACGCCTCGATGATCAAGGACACGATGAAGCGAAAGAAACCTTCCTTTGACGAGAGCTACTACGGCTATCGCAGCTTCACCCACTTGCTCGAGGCCGCCGACAACCTGGGTATTGTGGATATCGAGCGGAATCCGAAGAGCGGCACGTATGTCGTGACGAGCTTTAGCGGCGAGCGCGAGAGGAAGGCTCCCAAATCCGGCCCGCCTGACTCTCCGCCTTCTGGCCCGGGCGGCACCGCCCGTCCCCCGAGACGGGTTCCGACCGGCCGCCGCCGCCGTTGAGCAGAGCGTTCCACCGGTCCAGCGGGAAACGGCCATTACGCTCAGTGGACCGGCGGAGAGGATCACTCCGGTGTCGGTCAGGCTTTTCAGCCTGACGTCAGGCTGGAAAGCCTGACCTACCGTCTGCATTCTTCTGCGGTTCCACTGAGTCCCGACCCCATACTCGGGATTCCCAGCGGACGGTACAATGGAATCGACAGGGACAGAGTGGATCGACCGGGATTGACGAACTGCCGGCGAGCCGGGACAGCGACGCTGGCCGGCAAAGTCGCCGTCCCGCATTCGGTCCGATCTCATTGTGGCCAGGGCGCCAATCGCGCCCTCCGGCCTGGAGGTGGAATCGATGGCCAGGTCTCAGTTTGGATTGGTGGCGACCGTTCTGGCAACCGCCCTGGCGTTCATGGGACGTGTACCCGTTCTCGCGGCGGAGGGCCCCCAGAACGAGGTCCTCAAGAAACACGGCCTCAAGATCGTCGGATCCCTCTCGGTTCTCGAGACGGAATCCGACGTCAAGAACAAGATGAACGAAGTGCGGCGACTCTCCAAACAGTTAAACTACTCCATCATGCAGCAGCAGGGGACCATGAGCGCCGAGGATTATCAACAGACCATCAAGAATCTCGGTGCACAGATCGACCAGATGCGGGCCCAGATCAATCTCGCCAGCCAGCAGATGGCCAGTCTGCCCCGATTCCGCGGCAGACTTTCCACCACCATGGCCCAGGAGCAATTCAACGAGCTGAGCTCCTATCGATATCAGCTCCAGATGGAGGTGAATCAGGAGACGGCATGGCTCAATCAGCTCAAGAGCCAGAAATTCGACCCAAAATCGAAAGACAAGATCGACGCAGAGGTTCGGGATCGTCGCGAAGCCTACCATCAGGCACTGCTCGACCTCCGCAAGCTGGCTGACTCAACCACCGAGAAATACGGCGACCTCGCCGAGGATCAGGACGTCAAGAAAGCCATCGCCGCGGCCGGTAAAGCGATCAGAAACAAGCTTGATCTCGGCCCCTCTCACGAATTCCTGAACAACGTCAAGCTGCTGGAGAAGCTCGAGAAAGCTGCTTCGAGTCCTGACACGGACGGATCACCGGCCAAACATTCACGGCGGTCCAGGGCCGGGACGAAAACCAAACACTCATCGAAGCCGGCGACCGCGACCAAGGCAGCCGCCCCCACCGGAGATTCGGACCAGTCGTCGTCAAGGTGATCGACGGATCGTCGCGGCAGCCGGTCGATCCGACTCCTGCTGGACTGGAGAACACCACCATGATTCGCTCGCGGATCGCGCGCATGATCGTCTTGCCGGCCGTCGCGGCGGCCTGCGCGGCCGCGGCCATTCGCGCCGATGAACCGAAGCCGGAGGACGTGCTCAAGAGCCATGGATTGAAACGGTCAGGCTCGACCTACGTCGTCGCCTCGGAGGCCGATGCCCAAAGGAAGCTGAACGAGGCCCGGCTCGCGTCCAGGCAATTGAACTACGCCCTCATGGAGCAGGACGCCGTCGAACAGGGTGCCCAGGGCCGGAAAGGACTGGTCCAGGAGTTGACCCAGGAACGAATCGCTCTCAACGAGCAGATGAGCGCCGTCGATCAGGCGCTCGATGCCATGGGCCCTCAGAGCGCCAATGTCGCAGTCGCCTTCCAGCGAAATCAGCTTGTGAATCAACACAACCAGTTGGTGGCCGCGATCAACATCGTCTCCGATCGGCTCAATCTGCTCAGAGATCAAGCGGCCGACCCTCAGTTGGCCCAGAAGATGACCGCGGAATTGGCACGTCGACGCGGGGCCTTTCTCCAGGCAATCCTCGACCTCCGGCAGATCGTCGATAAGACGAGCGCCGAATATGTCGGAATCGCCCGGGACGAGACGATCAAAAGGGCCCTGGCCGCGTTGAGCTCGAAGTCCAAGTCAACAGCCTTCAAACCTGGTCCATCGCGTGAGTTCCTGGCCAATGTCAAGCTGCTGGAGAAGGCCGAGAAATCGATCCTGACCGAGGTGGTCGAGCTCAGTCGCAAGGGAGGCGTCTACGAGGTCGATGTCACGTTCAATGGCAAGGTGACGGTGCCCTTGGTATTCGATACGGGGGCGAGTTTCACGACGATTTCGGCCGAGCTCGCATCGCGGATCGGCCTGAAGCCGCAGGCGTCGGACCGGCCGGTCGAGCTGCACGTTGCCGACGGTGGGGTCATCAAAGCCAAGTTGATGACGATCCCCTCGATGCGAGTCGGCAAGTTCACGGTTGACAACGTCGTCTGCGCGGTCATGCCCCCGGGCAAGGCCGAGATACCGCTGTTGCTCGGCCAGAGCTTCCACCGCCATTTCACATACAAGTTCACTCCCGAGAGCGGCCAGCTAATCTTGTCGAGAGTCGAGACGATGGAGCCGCGGGCCAAATCGACTCGCCCGCGAACGAAAACGACCAAGGCGAAGCGATCAAGCAAGGCTGCGACCGGCACCAACGCGCCGGCCGCCACGACCGACTCCGACAATCCAAACTGAACGCGTTCTCCTGGCGTGAATCGCCCGTCTCGACCGATCCGGCTCGCTCGAGGACAGCCCTCCATGAATCGCATCACTCTGGCGTTCTTGATTCCTGCGCTCGGCATTTTAAACGGCGAGGTAAAGGCCATGGATTCAGCCGATCCCACGACCGCTCTTGTCCAGGGCAATAGCGCCTTCGCCCTCGACCTCTACGGGCGGATCAGCCGGGGTGCGGGCAATCGATTCATCTCCCCTTTCTCCATCTCCTGCGCGCTCGCGATGACCTACGCCGGGGCGCAAGAGGAGACTGCTCTCCAGATCGCCAAGACATTGCATTTCACGCTGCCTCCCGAAAAGCTCCACCCTTCGTTCCACCACCTGATCGCCGATCTCCACAGCCGTAACACGGCTCGGACCGGGTCGAACGAGACGGCCGACGTCGAGCTGCTCACAGCCAACGCGCTCTGGAGTCAGGCCGGCGAGCGCATCCTGCCCGACTTTCAGAAGCGCATCGAGATCAACTACCAGGGCGGGTTGTACCCGGTCGACTTCCGCAACGCCGCCGAGGCGGCGCGACGGACCATCAACACCTGGGTCGAGGAGCAAACCAAGGGTAAGATCGAAGACCTGCTCAAGCCGCGGCACGTCGACTCGCGGACCGTGCTGATCCTGACCAATGCGATCTATTTCAAAGCCCTTTGGGCCACCCCCTTCTCCAAGGACAGGACGTCGCCAGGCGATTTCGATGCGTCGTCCTCCGACCGTGTGCGCGTCGACATGATGAACCTGGCCGGTCGATTCCGTTATTACGACGAAGCGGGATTTCAAGCCCTCGAGCTGCCATATAAGGGTCAAACTCTCGCGATGATCGTCGTCCTGCCCAGGTCGAAGGACGGGCTGACCCAGCTCGAATCGTCGTTGACCTCCTCGAAGCTGGAGAGCTGGCTGAGCAAGCTCTCGCCGCGGCGGGTCGACGTCAGTCTTCCCAAGTTCAAGCTCACCTCGGAATACGACCTGAAAGATCCGCTCTCGGAGCTGGGAATGCCCATCGCCTTCGAGTTGGGAGCAGCGGATTTCTCGGGCATCACAGGCACGCGTGAATTTGCGATTTCAGCCGTCGTGCACAAGGCGTTCGTCGAGGTTGAAGAAAAAGGAACCGAGGCGGCGGCGGCAACCGGGGTCGTGATGAGTCGGACGGCCGTGGTCGCCACACCCCCGGTGGTCTTTCGAGCCGATCACCCGTTCTTCTTCCTGGTCCGGGACACCCGCACCGGCAGCATCCTGTTCCTGGGACGCCTGGTCAAGCCGTGAGTTGAGATCTCATGCGATTCACCAAGATGCACGGGATCGGCAACGACTATGTCTACGTCGCCACGTTCGATCAAGGGCCGCCGGCAGACCCTGCTGGGTTGGCGAGGGAGGTCAGCGATCGCCATTACGGGATTGGCGGTGACGGCCTGATCTTGATCATGCCGTCCGAGCGGGCGGATGCCCGGATGCGGATGTTCAACGCCGACGGATCGGAAGGCGAGATGTGCGGCAACGGAATCCGCTGTGTCGCCAAGTACATCTACGACCACGGCCTGGCACGGAAAGACCAGGTCACCATCGAAACAGGCCGCGGCGTCCTCTCACTCGATCTCGATGTCCGGGAAGGTCAGGTCCAGCGGGTTCGGGTCGCCATGGGCGCGCCCATCTTCGATCCGGCCCAGATTCCCACGCTGTTGCCCGGCGAGCCCCCCATCGAGGCTCCGATTCGGGTCGGCGATCGCGAGCTGGCCGTGACGGCCGTCTCGATGGGCAACCCGCATGCCGTGACCTACGTCGCGGATGTGGCTGCTTTTCCGCTGGAATTGCTCGGGCCGCTGATCGAGCGCCACTCCGCGTTCCCCCGGCGGGCCAACGTGCACGTCGTGGAGATCGTTGGCAAGGGCGAGGTGCGGATGCGCACCTGGGAGCGCGGCTCGGGGATCACCCTGGCCTGCGGCACCGGAGCGTGCGCCGTCTGCGTCGCCGGTGTCCTTACCGGCCGATCCGAACGCACGATCCTGGCGCACCTGCCGGGCGGCGACCTCGAGCTAACCTGGCCCGATGACCGCGCGCCGGTATTCATGACCGGCCCGGCCGCCGAGGTCTTTTCTGGTGAGTGGACCGACACGTCCGGAAAGCATGAAGGATGAAGGACGAAGCCGGAAGGGTCTGTCTTGTTCATCCTTCCGCCTTCATCCTTGCATAGGGCCGGGAATCGCCCGGCTCCGAGGCGGCGCACGAAAAGTTTGGTAATTCTGAAAAAAAGTCTTTTTTTTCTTGATATTCATCGATCGGCTCGGTATATGAGATCGAATGCGTTCGGTGATCCACTTCTCTGGTGTCGGTAAGTAAACTTATCGAATGCCCATCGACGAACGGAATGGACCGGCTGGCGGACGCGGTGAGGTGTCCGTGCAGTTTCCAAGGATGGAGACCTTCGGGGAGGGGCGGACAACAAACCGGAGAGTTACGCTTCGGAGCGGCACGACGTCGTTCGCGTGACGTGCAACACGTAGACGATCGAACGAACAAGCACGGAACACCCGCCATGACGCGACTCTTTCTCCGTTACTTGTTGAGCGCGCTCAGTCCACTCGCAATCGCCGTGGGGGTTTTGGGGCTGTCCCCCGCAGCCGAATGTCGGGCCGGCGGGTTGCTCTCAATCAACTTTGACCAGACCCGGCCGGTGATCCTCGCCACCGACGGGTCCGTGACCTACGACCAGGCCTCCGGCGACTTCAATGTCCAGGCCACCGGCCTGTTCTTCCTGTCCAACAACTTGCCGAATGGCAACACCCAGGTCCCGATCACCAACGACTTGGCCACCATCAACCTGATGGTCGACCAGAACGGCAACCTGATGGGGACCGGGACGCTCACCGTGACCGGCGCCATCGACTTCGACCAGGACAGTCAGAACGATGTCTCCGGCACGCTGTTAAAAGGCACAATCAGCGCCTTCGGGGTCGCCGGCGCCGGGCCGGCGCCCTGGGAGTTCAATGGCCTGTTCAGCTTCGACAGTGGGTTGCTCACCCAGGCGTCGATCCCGCTCTCCGGCGGGGGTACATTCACCGACCTGTTCACGGTCGGACAGACCGGGGGGTTCGACCTGGTCGTCGAGCAACAAGTCAGTGGCATTCTGGGCGATTTCTCGGCCAGTTTCTCGGGTAACACCGACAAAGGCATCGTGACCGGTGTGTCCACGCCGGAGCCGGCCACGGTGACGCTCGGGCTCATCGCGCTGGTGACCATTCCCGGATGGGGGCTGGTGCGCCGCCTCGCCGGACGGACGCGCCACTCGCACGCTTAGAGGCCGGGCCCGGTCCACCCGCCGAGTGCGCCTCGGCGAACACGTCGAGCCGAATCAGGGAAGCAGGGCCCCGCCTCGCGGGAATCTTGACTTAATCAGGACGTCGATGGTCTGCGCGCCGCCGGCGTTTCCACCGAACCGATCAACAACCCGGACACCGCTGAAGGAGGGATGTGCATGTCGTTCCACGCTCCAGCCCGCCGTGCCATGCGGTTGCATCTCCAAAGGATCGTCCCGCCCCCGCGCCGGGCACGCGCCGCAGTGATTCGCCGCCCGCACGTCGAGCGCCTGGAGGAGCGCTGCATGCTCTCCCTGCTCGGGCTCTCGCAACTGGCCACCAATCCCGACATCGCCTCCGGCTCCCGTACCAGCATCTCCTACACGCAAGTCGGCAACAATGACAACCCGTTCCAGTACAGCGCCATCCCGCTGTCGCTCAAGATGCCCAACGGGTCGATGGACACGATCTCCAACCAGGCGAACAAGGTCGCCGCCAAGACCACGCTGAACATCGACCTGGACAATTACGGCTACTTGGTCTCGGGCGCGTCCGGCTCCAACTTCGCGATCAACGGCCATGTCGTCGTCAATGGCACGATTTATGACGGCAGCCTGCTGACGGCCCAGGCCCAGGAGTTCGGCTTCGCGAACACGTTCACCAAGGCCGACGCCGAGTTCGATGTCCGCCTGGTGATCACCGGCGGGATGCTGACGCAGGCAGGCGGCCCGTTCATCGTGGGCGACGAGCTCGGGCTGCTCATCCACCAGCCCGGGCTGACGATCAGCACGTTCCCGACGAGCTTTTCGATCAGCAACTCGTTGCTGGGCAGCTCGGACTCGGCGCACCTGCCGCCCCAGATCTTCTGCCTGTCCACGCGGCAGCCGGAACCGGCCTCGACCCGGCCGCCCTTGATCGGGACCAACCCGAGCTCGCCGATCACCGAGCCGCCTGAGGAATCACCGGCCGAATGTACGACGTGCGGCCAGACGTGTTGTTCCGCGTCGTCCGCGCTCTCCGACAGTGTTTCGCAGGACGACGGCAATGGCACCGTCGCGCTCTACGACGGTGCCGTCACCATGCAGACGACCGACCTCACGATCGACGGCCGCGGGATCGACTACTCGCTCACCTGGACCTATCGCAGCGACGTCACCGGCACCGGCGCGTGCTGCGGCGGCTGGGAGATGAGCTACAACGGCCGGCTCGTCGTGGTCGATTCGAGCAACCTCGCCGAGTACCAGGCGGCCTTCCCCACCGCGAAGGTCGGTGATGTTGACGAGATCGACAGCAGCAACCGAGACGACCTTTACGTTCTCTCCGGCACGTCGTACATCTCGCCCGCTGGCTACTACTCGCAACTGACCAAGGACCCCGACGGCACCTACAGCGAGCGATTCGACGACGGAACCGTCTACACGTACAGCCGGCCCGACGCCGAGGGCGTCGCCACCCTCAGGAGCGAATCCGACGCCAGCGGCGACACGATGAACTTCGTTTACAACGACCAGGAGCAGCTCACCACGGTCTACGATACGCTGGGCCGGCCGATCCAGTACTCCTACAACTCGAGCGGCCAGTTGACCACTGTGGAGGACTACCTCGGCCGCACGGTCACCTTCACCTACGACGCCGGTGGCAACATGAGCAGCGTCACCACTCCGGCGGTCACCGGCACGCCCACGGGCAACAACTTCCCGGGCGGCACGACCACGCGATACACCTACGACACCAGCCACCGCATGACCTCGGTCACCGCCCCGAACGAGGTCGCCGATGGCGGGCCGCCGCGGCTCCAGATGACCTACGACTCCTCCGGCCGCGTGACCTCCCTGATGGAGGGTGGCACGAATTCGTCGACCGTGCCCGCCGGCGGTACCATCACGTACACGTATCAGACGCTTGGCACACCCACAGGCCCCACGGATACGACCACGCCTACCCGGCAAACGACCGTGACCGATCGGAACGGCAACGAGACCATCTACCAGTTCAACCAGCTCAACAACGTCCTCAGCATCGACCAGCTCAACAACCGAGACATCCGATCGGGCGACCCGTCGTCCTATCTGACGACCTTCGCGTACGACACGAACTACCGGATGACCCAGGAGACGCTGCCGGCCGGGAACACGTTCACATACACCTACGACAGCTCGAACCCCGACCGGTTCCAGCAGGGCAACCTGCTGTCGGTGACGGAGACACCCGACTCCACCCGGGGCGGCGACCAGTCTGCCATCACGACGACCTACACCTACGAGCCGATCTACGACCAGGTCCATACGATGACCGAGCCCCGTGGCAACGACCCGACCTACGTGCCGCAGAACGGGGGCACCCAGTCGTCCGCCCGCTACACGACGACCTACACCTACGACTACCAGGAGGGCACGAACTTCTCCGCCTTGGGCGCCATCCTGGGAATCAGCGCCGCCGCCGTCCAGGCGCGGCTGGCCGCGGCAGGCATCCCAATGGGCCTGGGCGACGTGAACGGCGACGGACTGACGAACCAGGTCGCCGGCAACCTGATCCGCACCCAGTCCCCCACCGTCACCCTCCTGCCAGGCTCGGCCGAGGCGGCCATCGAGGGGACGACATCGCAGCCGATCGTCACCCTCTATACCTACAACAGTTTCGGCCAGATCACCTCGACGACCGATCCCGAGCTGAACGTCACGACTTACACCTATTATCCCGAGCGCAACCCCGCGGGCACGGGCGTTATCTTCAACCCGAACGGCAACGCCACCACCGGCGGCTATCTCGATCAGACAGTCGAGGACTCCGTGGCCGCCCCAGGCCGCGACTCGGGGACCAACCCCGCGCCGGCGCGGATTACCACCACCTACGCCTACGACAATGTCGGCAACATGACCAGCCAGACCGACGGCCGGGGAATCGTCACGCAGTATGTGTACAACCAGCTCAACCAGGTCGTCGAGATCATCCACGCAGCCCAGGTCCCCGCCACCTCAACGAAGGAGCCCCTGCCCCTCACCGCGTTCGCCTACCTCGAGCGGTTCTTCTACGACGCCAACGGCAACGTCGTGCTCCACCAGGTCGAAGACCGGGGCAACACCTCGAATGTCGGCTTCCCACCCCCCGCGGGCTCGCTGCCGAGCTACATCACCAACACCGAGCCGGCCGGCGGGCCGACGTTCGACGACACCGTGACCCGGTACGACATCCTTGACGATCCAGTCGACACGATCGCGGAGGTCGGCGGCGGCCAGTTCCTCGACACCCACTACCGCTACGACCCCGACCAAAACCTCGTCCTGACGATCCAGCCGGAAGGAAACGCCACCGCGACGATTTACGACGAGCGCAACCTGGTCTACCGGACTATCAACGGCGTCACGACCCCGCCCGAGCTCCAGCCCGGTTCGCCTACCAACACGGCACCGACGCTGCTGGCCCCCACCGACCCGACCGACTACGACGTCCGCGGCGGTACCCCCTCCCAGTCCGAGACCTACCGGTACGACACCAACGGCAACATGATCGAGAGCGTCGACGCCGACGACAACGACCTCTCATCGGCCAACAACGACCCGACCCTCGGCCCCGGCGACCGGACGCGCTATGTCTACGACGGCTTCGACCGCCGCACGGCCGTGATCGACGCCGTCGGCGACGAGACGGTCTACCAGTACGACCCGGACGGCAACGTGATTCGGACCAGCCAGTTCGGCCCGGTCGGCGGCCCGAGCCCGACCTCCGACGGCACGCCCGGCGGGCTGGTCTCCTCGCTCGGCGTCATCCAGTCGGCCAATCTGGTCAACAGCAACCTGCTGGCTGCGACCGAGACCTCCTATGACGAGCTGGGCCGCGTCATCCAGACCAGCCAGGTGCTCTTCGTCAACACCATCCCGACCTCGCGCACGCCGGACGTGGCCGAGGGGGGCAGCGACGTCGGCCTCGGCAACCTCACGCCGGGCGAGACCCAGTCGATCCCGGGCGTTTCGGGGGTGACGATCCTCGGTCGCGTCTCGAACCAGACCGACTACGACCGCGACTCGCGCGTCACGTTCACCGTGCAGGACGACGCGACAGCCACGCGCACTCTCTACGACGGCGCCGGCCGGACCATCGAGACGATCGACCCCGCAATGAACACCGTCATCACGGCCTACGACGCCGACAGCAACGTCATCGAGACGCGCGAAACCGATGTCTCCCAGGTCCTGGGCGTCCCCAACGAGATATTCCTCACGACCTATTTCTACGACAGCCTGAACCGCCTCCAGGAGACGGTGGACAACCTCGGCGAGACGACCTACGACCGCTATGACTCGCGTAACAACCTCGTGGCGATGGCCGACGCCGACGGTCCCGCCGGCCCGGTCATCAGCCGCCGCGCCTTCGCCAATGGTACCCTGACGGTCAACACGACCAACACGTTCGGCAACGTCACGCTTTACTACTTCGACGGCCTCGACCGCAAGGTCCGCGAGGAGCAGATCCTGACCGCCAGCGGCAAGGGAGACGGTGCCCACATCGGCGCGTCGATCTACGGAGTCAAGGACACCCCGCCAGCGCCGGAGTCGTTCCCACCGACGCCCGATACGACCCAGGCCGGCGGCGACGGCATCATCCGGACCGGCTGGAACTACGACAAGGACTCGCTGCTCTCGTCGATGATCGACGACGACGGCAATGTCACGCTCTACCTCTACGACGACCTCAACCGCCAGGTCGCCCAGTCCGAGGGCCTGGTCGTCGGCTCGACCTACACCGAGGCGAACATCCTCGGGTCCCGGGTGATCCCGACCCCGACCGCCGCGACGATCAACAACCCGTCGACCATCCCGAACGCGGAGATCAACTCCCAGCTCGCCGAGGCACAGGCCTTGATCGCCGCCGTCGCGTCGCTGTTCCCGACCCTGGCCAACCAGGTTAACGACAACCCGCCGACGACGAAGGTCTGGGGCTTTTCGCCGAACGACAATGTCCTGATCTATCAGGACGAGAACGGCACCGAGACGTTCACCAAATACGACGCCATCGACCGCGTGATCGCCGTCCGTGATTTCCGCGCGGGCCAGCACGACTCGTTCGCTGGCGATCCGATCTTCGCCCCGGCCCCCGTCTCGATCCCGGCCGTTCCGGGGAGCACGACGGTCGTGCAGGGGACCACCATCCAGAACTTCCAGTACGACGGCCTGTCGCGGATGACCTCCGCCTTCGACAACAACGACCCGACGACCGCGAGCGACGACTCGACCGTCACCGACGCCTATGACAGCCTCGGCCGGATCATCGAGGAGGCGCAGTCGATCGGCGGCCAGCCGACCCAGGTGATCTCCTCGGCCTGGCGGGCGGACAACCTGCGCAGCGCCCTGACCTACCCCAACGGCCGCGTCGAGGTCTATACTTACGACGACCTGGAGCGGGAGAAGACCGTCTCGGACCAGGGGGCGTCGCAGCCGATCGCCGTGTACGACTACATGGGCGTGGACCGGGTGATCGAGCAGCTCTACCCGCAGGCCGGCACGTTCGAGACGTATCTCAACAACGCCGGGACCGCGGACATCGGCTATGACGGCGACCGCCGGCCGATCGAGGTGCGCGACCTGCGGTCGGACAACTCCCTGATTGTCGGCTTCACCTACACCTACGACCGGATGGGGAACAAGCTCACCGAAGGGAAGTTGCAAGACCCGAAGAACAGCGAGACCTACACCTACGACTCGGCGTACCGCCTGATCACCTTCAACCGAGCGTCGGGGGGCATCGCCCCGTTGCAAAGCAGTTGGACACTGGACGGCGTGGGCAACTGGATCCAGGTCAACGGCCAGTCGCAGCAGTTCTCCTCCACCAACGAGCTGACCCAGAGCGCGCCGGCGGCCGGCGGCCCCGCGACGATCCTCTACGATAACAACGGCAACCAGACCGACGACGGCACTTACTTGTATACATACGATGCCGAGAACCGGCTCCGCACCGTGACCCTCAAGTCAAGCAGCGCGCTGATCGCCGTCTACTCCTACGATGCCCTGGGGCGGCGCATCCAGAAGGTCGTCACCAACTCCGGCGGCTCAAACGGCACCACTGACTACTACCTGGACGGGCAGCAGGAAATCGAGGAGCACAACGGCGCCGGCACGCTGACTCAGCAGTACGTCTACGGCAGGGGTATTAACGAGGTGCTGGTCATGGACCGCAACCTGAACGGTGATGCCACAGCCACCGGTCCGGGTGACCAGCGCCTCTTCTATTACCAGAACGCGCTTGGCTCGGTCTTTGCCCTGACGGACAACACCGGCAAGATCCTCGAAGCCTACCAGTACGACGCCTATGGCCGTCAGACAGTGTTCGACCCCGGTCCGAGCGGCTCGGTGGTCTTCGGTGCCGGCGATGTCGTGACGCCCGGGGGCGTGAGCCTGGTCGGCAACCCGTTCCTGTTCGTGGGCATGAGACTGGACCCGGAGACGGGGTTGTACTACGACCAGGCGCGGGAATACAACGCGGTTCAGGGGCGGTTCATCTCGCGCGACCCGGCTGGGATCTCGTACGACGCGGGCAACTTGGGGAACGGGTACACCTACGCCTGGAACTCTCCGGCGGCGGCCGAGGACACGACCGGCCTGCTGACCTGGAAGGTCGGCGACACGGTCTGGAGCGAAGGCACCTCGATTACCAACATCTATGGCCGGAAGGTGGACTTTCTGCCCAACGACCTGGCCGAGACCAGCGTGAATATCGACATCGGCGCCACATGCGGTTGCGCGAACAATCTCAACCCCTTCGGCAACCGGACCTTCATCGACTACCACGTAACCATCTGGGCCGTGGTGGTCGTGAGGCCGGAGCTGGAGCCCGTCGCGCTGGCGCAGTGGGTGAAGCGGGCCGAGGGCGATCACGTGACGGACTTCACAACATGGATGAACGGCCCGGCCAAGGCCAAGGCGCAGGCGACGGAAACCACCGAAGTCGCCAAGGCTCGTTCTTACTGGACGAAGAAGGGCTGCGCAGAACGGGAGGTCGCAATCCTCGCGGCCAGTATGCCGGCCTCCTATTCGCAGGCATTGGCCGACACCATCAGAACCTGGGACACGACCGGCAAGCACACATATGGCGGGCCGAACCAGCGCGAGTGAGGGACGGAAAACGGGTCGGGAGCCTTTTCAACGGAGAAAAGGGGTCGGGAGCCTTTTCACGACTCTCCCTCACTCCGCCTTCCCCACCAGTTGTGATTGTTTGGTCAAGCCGAATCCGACGTTCGACTCGGAGTCGAGGAGCAACTGGTCCCCGGCGAACTTCAATCTGAGCGTGGTGATGAACGGCGTTTCGTAGAAGCAGACTTTGGCCGTGAACGTGTCGTCCGTGGTCCATGCTCCGCTGACCGCCGCCGGTTGCTCGGGTAACGAGCCGTACGCCAGCCGGCCTTTCTGCCAGGCGCCGTGCCCGCAAAGGATCCTCTTTTCGACACCAGCGAATCGCGCCACCAGGGTCACCACCGCGTCCTTGGCGCCGCTCTCGAGCGTGATCGCTTCGAGTTTCCGGGCGTTGGCCGGAAACACATATTTCTTGTTCGAGCCTTTTGCGGGCGAGCCGGGACCCTCCACGGTACGCAACGTCAGACTTGACAACGTGAGCTCGAGCTTCTTCCGGGAATCGAGATCGGTGGCCAGGGGGGCCGGCTTCATGGCCGGGAGAAGTTTGTCCCACACCAGGGTCAGGACCGACTGCATGTCTTTCACGCCGCTGGTGATCGCGATGACGGCATCCTGCTCGGGCATCACGATGCAGTATTGCCCGAACGCACCGTCGCCGCGGTAGGCGTTACTTCTGGATCGCCAGAACTGGTAGCCGTAGCCCTGATCCCAATCACTCTTTGGATTGCTGCCGTTCGAGGTCTGGCGTGTCGTGGCCGCTTCCACCCACGCCGCCGGCACCAACTGTTTCCCGTTCCAGTTTCCCTTCCGCAGATAGAGCTGACCGAATCGCGCGATGTCCTCGGTGCGGATGGAGAGCCCGTAACCGCCTGCCGAGATGCCTTGGGGGCTGGTTTCCCAGGTCGGGTGTTCGATGCCCAACGGATCGAAGAGTCGCGGTCTCAGGTAATCGAGCACCGTCATTCCCGTCGCCTTTTGAACGATCGCGGAGAGCATGTACGTCGCCGATGTGTTGTACAGGAAATGGGTGCCGGGCTTGTGAGGCACGGGCTGCGCCAGGAAGGTCTTGGTCCACGGCTTGGCGGGCGTGCGCGCCGGCTCGACCTGATGTCCCGTGGACATACGCAGCAGGTCGCTGACCCGCATCGCCTTCAGGTTCTTGCTCGGTTCGGCCGGCGCATCTTCGGGAAAGAATTTCAGAACCTCATCGTCGACGCTCAGCTTACCCTCCGTGATGGCCAGTCCCACGGCCGTCGAGGTGAAACTCTTGCTGAGCGAATACAGCGAGTGGGGAGAGGCGGCGTTATACGGCGCCCACCAGCCCTCCGCAACCACCTGGCCGTGGCGCACGAGCATGAAGCTGTTCATCGACTCGATATTCTTATCGGCCGCGAGTATGTACGCGAGGATGTCGGAGGACGCGATGCCCTGTGCCTCCGGGCTGCTGCGCGGCAACGGTTCCGCGGCGATGCAAACGGAGCCACTCCAAACGACGAATGCGGCGAGTGAAAGAGTTTTCATGCTCGTGACCTTGGGATGATTGATCAGGACGCTGGGTTCCGACACGTTTGGATCATCGCCGATACGGCGACGTCCGGCAACCAGGAGTCGATTGTAAATCCGTCGATCCGGCTACCCCGCGGCCGATGAACGGTTTCTGGCTCCCTCTCCCGAGGGAGAGGGCTGGGGTGAGGGCGCGGACCGTGGTGATCTCAAACCGCTTGCTTTGCGTGGCAGTCGGTTCTTTGGCCGGGGCGGATTCAATACGCCGCAGGCGTTGCACATCAAAGCCCAGGGTCGCGCAGCGCACCCTGGGAACGGGAACGGGCTTCAACCATTCATTCCATGTTCCATTTGTATCCATCGAACCCGAACGGGGTTCCACAATCCTCTCCATTGCTCGAGCCGGATCGAAGCGCGGGGCTCGCACTGGCGGAAGAGACGATGCACCGTTCACTCGTCTGGGCCAGTCAGCCCCAGCCACGCCACCGCGACGTGGCCCCGGCGGCAGGCTATACTGAGAACTCGGTTCCGGGCCGAGGCGACGACGACGAACACCTGCCCGGAGCGGGAGGAACGAAAGAGGAACGTCCGATGGGTCGAGCCGGCGAGAGAGAGCACAATGACCATCCCCAGGCCGAGAGTTCCAATCCGGTTTGAGAGCGTCGAGAAGATGCTGAATGGCCTTGACCTCAAATCCTTGATCGTTCCGGTCGAGGAAGGGTTAAGGAAATTCGATCACCTCCACGATGAGATGGCCTCTTCGCTCTGCGGAGCATTTCTGGTCCTCAGGGGGGAAACCGGATCCGGGAAAACGACCCTTCTCCACACGTTGGGACTTTTCAGGAAGGGTGTCCAAACCGTCTCGCTCAGGCGCGACGAACCGATCCGGGAAGGACTCCAGGCTCTCTTTCCCACCGAGGGGGCGATGAGGGTCGTCGTCATCGAGAGCCGGGAAGCCTTGGGAGACACGTCCGACGTCGAGATCGAGTCGGCGACTCTCGCAATCAACGCCTTCGTCCGGTCAACCGCGGGTGAGCGGACCGTCGTGGTCTGGCCCTGCAATTCGGAACCGATCGCGGACAAGCTGGTGGCGGCAGCGTGTCAGATCGGCGGCGAGGCCCTTCTCGGCGTCGAGGAGCCAGTGTTTCGCTACAGCGGCCCTGCACGAAGCGAATACCTCAGGATCGCGCGCCAAACGGTCGCGACCTTCAATTACGGAGCGTCGCTGGCCGAGCTGGGAATCTCGGAGGAACGCGCCGAAGATCTCGCGGGCCAGGCCGGGACCATCGGAACCTTCCTCAAGCTCCTGCAGGTCGAGGAGCGGAAAAACCGTGAGATCCTGGCCAGCAAGCTCTTGGCCCAGGAACAATGCCGGATGTGGGTCGTTGTGATCGCGATGAATGATCCCGAGGCCGATGTTGGCGTCCTGACCCGCGGCCAGTACTCGACAGCCGATGTCGATCGCCTGATGGCGGCAACGGATGCGAACATCGTCAAGGAAATGAAGGAACACCCAGAACGTCTGGGCTTGCTGGGCGCGGCTTTTGACTCCAAGATCCTTCACCTTCCGGCGCTGACCGCAATCGAGGTCATCCATGAATATGCAGATAAATTCCTCCGTGTCGAGCTGGCGAAATCCGGCTTTACCGTGAACGGAGCAACCAGCGGGAAAGATCGTCTTCTGGACAGCGAACTTGCCAGTGCGCTCCGAGGCGAGCCAGTGGGAACCCTGAAACGAGGTCCCAAGCCGAAGGCCGAGCGGATGGCCCCGTTCGATGCACTGATGGCCATCGCCAAGACGAACGACATCGCTCTCAACAAAGCTCTGGGACAGGCACTGGTCGATTGCGGCTTGATCGAACGGTTCGAGCAAGAGATCGACCTCGGTGGAGGACTGACCCGGAAAAGCGACCTCGTTTGCAATCCGCATCTTGACCCCGTCCGGCTCGAGATGATGTGGCGCACAGTTACGACCCGCTCGGAGATCGCCAACTACGTTTTGACGAAGCTCTTCAATTACGGCCACGCAATCAGTTTCCTCTAGAACAAGAAGTGCATGCTCTACGATCTCTTCATCAGTGGGAAGATTACGTCCGTTACGAGGCCATGCGCCAATGTCTGGGCGAAGGGGTCGCACCGGTTTTCTTCGTCACGCTCCCGGACGCCGCCAGTCCACTGTCTGACCAGGCCATCAGGCCGTGGCTCGCCGAAATCCTCAAGCGCCAGACCTTTGACCTTCGCCCGTGGCACGACGCGGGAGAAAACGCCCTCCAGCAGGCCCACGTCAAGGCG
>JBIOJM010000207.1:0-17805 GCA_044450785.1 Isosphaerales bacterium | reverse complement strand
GGGGGGACGAATGCACAATCTCTTCCGCGACAGTAGGTTACAGCTAATTCAACAGTATTGGGCTGAACCCGCCCGCTCAGCGGTGGGATGGAGCCTGTCAAGCACAACCGGAAATCGAATTGTCGCAGGAGGATGCGTCTTGAACCCCGATCCAGCCATTCTGGACGAGCTTGTACGCCGCACGGTGGAAAGCGTTCATCCGTTACGGATCATCCTGTTCGGCTCGGCCGCGCGGGGAGCGATGGGGCCGTACAGCGACCTGGATGCCCTGGTCGTGATGCCGGACCAGAGCGATTGTCGCGGGGTCGCCAAGCTTCTCGTCCGGCGGCTCCGCGATCTGGGGTGCTCCGCCGACATCAAGGTCGTTCGGCAATGCGACATCGAACACACTGGCGATCATCCCTATCCCGACGTTCACCACGCCCTGACGGAAGGAAGGGAGCTGTATCGCTCCGCTTCGTAGCTTGATCTCGATGAACATCACACCACTACGGCAATCGATCGGCTCGGTCCAGGCACACTGGCTTGTCGTGGGGATATTTGAGAACGATGCCGAACCGCCCGAAGTTTTGCGCGGGACGGATCTGGAGGCGAAGGTCAGGCGCTTGACTGCCGAGAAGGAGCTGACCGGCGCGCTGGGCGACCTCATTCTCCTTTATGACGTGCCGGGCTTCGAGGCGCGTGGGGTTTTGCTGGTCGGGCTGGGCCCTCGCGGCCGCTTCGACGCTGGAGCGGCGTTCTCGGCCGGCTTCGCGCTGGCCAAGCGGTTGGCCGGGAAGCCTCGTGAGAGCGTCGCGGTCGCGCTGCCGCCGTCAGACCAACCGCGGGCCGTGGCGTCGGCCTTGATCCAGGGGGCGATCGTCGGCACCCGCGGACCCGGGGTCCGGAAAACGGAAGCCAATCGTCACGCCTTCAACACCCTCAGCTTGGTTGTCGAGCCCGGCCAGTCTGAAGAACCCGGGCTGTCGCTCGAGTCGACCTTGTGCCGAGCCGACATCGTCGGCCAGGCTGTCAACCTGGCGCGCGATCTCGTGAACACCCCCCCTGGCGACAAGTCGCCGGCCCAGTTGGCCGATCGGATCGGCATCGTCGCCGCCGCCGCCGGCATCGCGGTCGACGATTGGGATGAAGCGCGGATCCGCCGCGAGCGATTCGGCGGGCTGCTCGGCGTGGCGGCGGGCTCGGATGAGCCGCCCCGCTTCCTCATTCTCCATCACAGGCATGGGGGCGACGCACCCACGCACGCCCTGGTCGGAAAGGGCGTGACGTTCGACTCCGGCGGATTGAGCTTGAAACCGACCGCGTCGATGGAAGACATGAAAAGCGACATGACGGGAGCTGCCGTCGTGGTCGCCGCCATGCAAGCCATCGCGCGGCTCGCACTGCCGGTCAATGTCGTGGGTTACCTCGCAATGACCGAGAATATGACCGGCGGCAAGGCGATGAAGCTGGGCGACGTCCTGACCATGAGGAATGGCAAGACAGTGGAGGTCATGAACACGGACGCCGAGGGGCGGCTGATCCTGGCCGACGCGCTGAGCTATGCGGTCGAGCACCAGCCGCATCGCTTGCTCGACCTGGCCACCTTGACCGGCGCATGTATTGTCGCACTCGGGCCCAAGGTCGCCGGGCTATTCGGCAATGATGCGTCATTTTGCCAGGACATGATCGCCGCCAGCCGGCGAACCGGCGAGCGAGTGTGGCGGCTCCCGCTCGACGAGGATTACAAGGAGCAGCTCAAGAGCAACGTCGCCGACCTGAAGAACGTGGGAGGAAAGTGGGGAGGGGCGGTGACCGCGGCCAAGTTTCTCGAGCAGTTCGTGGGGTCCACGCCATGGATCCACCTGGATATCGCCGGGCCGAGCTGGTGCGATTCCGAAAACGCGACCCGCGACGCCGGCGGGACCGGCTGCTTCGTGAGGACGTTGATCGCGTATTTCGAGGGCAAGGCGGAGTCAGTCGAGTCGTGATCAGATGCCGGCGCTCATCGGTGTCAGGCAGAGACCTTGTCACGCCGGGGATCGAAGCGGCACTCAATGCGCCGGCTGTTCACGTCGAGAGCCTCGAGGATCTTCAGCACCTCGCTCATGGAGACGCGATTCTCGAGCGCCCACACGATGATGCCAAGGTTCTCGCCACCGCGCTTGAGATGTTCCAGGATCGGATCGATGAGCGGCGATGCCTGAAACGCCGTCTGCAATAGCCCGAAATCTCCATGATCGAGCTCGATCCAGAATGTTTTGCCCTGGAGATGTTCGAGCCAGCGATGTCGCAGGAACCCATTCCAATGCCGCCCGATCCACATCCGGATGGCGGTCTCGCCGAGGTCCCGTCCGGCCTTCTCGCTCTCGATCCACTTGAAACGCTGGGCCTCTTCCTCCCCGCATTGGTGCAAGCTCATCCGCATGTCCGACGAAAGGTCGACGAAGGTTATTGTGGTACTACACTCAAGCATCGAGACCTCCAGGCTGAGACGCGGAACCATTCCCTTGGTTGGTCGCGAAGGACCTCAGTCTCTCGATTAGGGCGAGTGCACGAGGCGCCTGCCACTCGGCATCGGTCAGGTACAGGCAAACCAAGAAACGGTGTGCCGCGGAGCAATTCGTTTTGCTCACTACCGGCTCGATCATTTCCAAGTTATCGGTATTTCGTCTAGTCTAGCTCACGGCATCAAGTCAGGCAAGACGGTTGTGCCAGGAGACTGCGTGATTGGGTGGTGATCGGTGGAGAGAGTCCGTCAAATTGGTGATCCTGGGCATTCGTGGCATCTGGCGATTGGGGATGAGTGGAGAATATGAGTGATTCGGGAGAGGTTGAAACCACCGAGGGCGAAGACACGCCACATCGATCCGCCCACGATCAGAGCCGGCAGGAGCACGCCAACCGTGAATCTAGGGTTAGACTTTGTTATTGGTTACGTACACTGGCCGGCCCGGTTAGCGCCGATCCGCCCGCGCCCGAGGCTCGTCAATTGGCCGGCCTTCAGCCGGAGGCAATCTGCACCGCGGTCGCCGAGTTCTACGGTCTGGACCCCTCCGTGCTGACCCACCGTGGCGACCCTCACGTCGCCCGAGCCGTTGCCGCTTGGCTGTGCCGCCGGCACACCGAAGCGACCCTCCACCAATTGGCCGCCCGACTGGGATTGTCCCGCGCCGACAGCGTTCCAAACGTCACGCGCCGGGTCGACGCGAAACTCCACGGCCCAACTCCCTTGCTCAGGGAGATGGCTCAAATCATGCGAATTTGACAGGGAGAGCGCTTCCCTGGCCGCCGCCACCGCTCATTCGGTCCGGAGATCCGGATTTCTTGTTGGACTTCAGGGGACCGTGTCCTGTAAATTCCCAATGCGACAGCCGGCATGCCGCCCAGAGGGGTGAGGACGGTCCTCATCCGGGGAATGCCGGTTGAGTTGCGGGCGCTGCCTGGCCTTTAAGGATGACTTTCTCGATGAAGATTGCCGTGCTGGTCTCGTCATACGAGCGGTCGAGTTCTCCCTTTCGCGATCTGGACTCGATCCCCGATCCGTCGTGCTGGATGCCGGAGCACCAGTGGGAGCGGTGCTTGATCGACAAGGCCACCGCGGTCCGGCAGGTGCGTGACCTGGCCCGGCGCGGCTTCGACGCGTTCGTCTGTTTTTGCGATGCGACGACGGAGGAGGACAGGGCCGGTGTGGAGGTTGTGATCGAGCTCGAGCGACTGGGAGCGGCTTATACCGGGGCCGATCCCCATTTCTTCGAGCCGACCCGCCTGGCGATGAAGCTCATCTGCCCGGACGTGGGGGTGGACACCCCGCGGTACGTCTTCGCCGAGAGCGACGCCGATGCAACTCTGGCCGCCGAATACCTGCACTTCCCGCTGCTGGTGAAACACCCCAACAGCTACGGGAGCTTGGGACTTGCCGCCGCCGACCGTGTCGAGGGCCCCGCGGACCTGCGGTCCCGCGTGGCGCTCAAGATCGCCGAGTTCGGCGGGGCCCTGATCGAGGAGTTCGTCGAGGGTAAGGAGTTTTCCGTGCTGGTCGCCGAGCCGGCGGACGGGGAGAGCGAGCCGAAAGCCTGGACGCCGGTGGAGGTGGTTTTTCCGCCCGGTGAGAGCTTCGCGCACTTCGATCTCAAGTGGCGGGACCAAGAGCTCGTGCGGACCGTGCCCGTGGTCGAACCCGCGCTCGCCGAGCGGCTCAAACATGCGGCCCGTCAGGTTTTCCTGGGCTTCAAGGCGGTGGGCTACGCCCGGTACGACCTTCGAATGGACGGCGCGGGCCGTCTGCACATGCTCGACGTCAACCCGAACCCTTGTGTTTTCTACCCGCCCGGGAACCTGGGACGCGCCGACGTCATCCTCTCCCATTCGCCGGGCGGCCATCTCGCGTTCTTACAGCACATTCTGAACAGTGGCCTGCGCCGGCGTGAACAGCGCCGCCCGCGCTGGCGGCTCAAGTATCACCCCTTGACCGGCTTCGGCATGGTCGCCGCCCGCGACCTTCAGCCGGGCGAGCGGATCGTCATCAACGAGGAGGTGCCCCGCCGGTTGGTGACGCGACAGTACGTCGAGCGCCACTGGCCGGACTGGGAGAAGGCGGTATTTGCGCAGGCAGCGGTGCCCTTTTCCGAAAACGTCTTCCGCATCTGGAACGAGAATCCCGAAGAGTGGTGGCCGATCAACCATTCGTGCGATCCGAACGCCGTCTTCTCCGGCCTGGACATCATCGCCCGGCGGCCGATTCCCAAGGGCGAGCCGATCACCATCGAGTACGCCACGTTTTGCGGCCCGTTCCTGTCCGAATTCACCTGTCGCTGTGGGGCGGCGACCTGCCGGGGGATCGTCCGAGGCACCGACTCGCTCGCCCCTTGGCTCGAGGAGCGATACGGCCACTCCATCACCGACTACGTCCGAACGATCCGCGCCCGTGCCGCGGTCGGGTCGGACCGGGAACGGAGCGAGTCCGATTGAATGCTGTGCTGCCGCAGGGCTGGTCTGGCGGTTTACCTAGCCGAGGACTGTCACGATGTTGAAGAAACATGCGGCCGACGATCGCCTCCGGACCGATCGATCGCCAGCCACCCGGACTGTTGAAGTAATTCCGATTCGTTACCACAATTATTCCACGCCAGCGGCGCCGGGATTTCGTGGCACTGTTCCGCCCTCGATCCATGGCGAGTCACGATCATGCCCCAACCGACCGACCCGTCCCGCGACCTGCTCTTCGGCCTGCTGGCCAAGGCGGTCACGATGGGCTACCGCAACCCCAACGCTTAGCGGACCGAATCGGCCCGCGACCCGCTCCGCAACCGGCCCAATCTCCGTGCGCTGATGATGGACCTCGTGTTCCCGACCAAACAATTCAAGACAAAACCTTTTCCGGCGCGGAGGTGAAATTGGGGTGGAAATCAGGAAGTGCCGAGCCTAACTGCTTCAGTTCTGGAAATACCGCCACGATTTCAGAGGCTCTTGCATTGAATTCCTCCCGGGACGACCAGGCGGGTCGAAAAGGAGGTAGCGGATCTTCCGTAATTCGATCGATATAGCGGGTGTTGGATTGCTGCTCGGCGTACTGGAAGGACTGCATCACAGTCGGAAAAATCTCGTGCTGTCGGAGCCAGAGAGTGGCTGGTCCCGGGGTAGCAGTAACGGATTCGTGGTTGAAGTGGTGCAGGAAATCGAGCTCGGCGGCCGTCAGAATGAAAGAGTTGCTCATCGGATTCTCCTGTGGTCACACGTTGATTTGGTGCCAATACCCAGAGCGAAAGTACTTGGCTCGGGGTTGTTCGTCGGGGTGGGTCAGAAAAGCTTCGAGAGTCGGGTACCCTTGTTCTTGTATAGCCCACACTTCTGCTTGAAGTGAACTCCGTTGAGCCGTCGCCACGTTTTGGGCTGGAACGAGTTTCCCTTTGTTCAAGGTGACGGGTTGCCGGCATTGATGATGAGGACAGTCCATGGCCAATTGGCCGAGCTTGATCTGATCATATTGAGGTTTGGGGTACCACTCGTGAAACCAGTCCACGATGAGAATCTTGCACCAAGGACACGGGGTAAAATGAGGCATCACGACCCTGCTGTGTTCTCTGGTCGATCGCAGCCGGCATCACGAAGAGCCGCGCCCGCCCTTTCGGCATGGTGTCGCGGAAGTTGATCGCAGATCACCCAATTCGACCTTACTCGTGATGGCGACCGTTGTCTATTCCGGACAGGAATAGGATGGGAGGGATGGATCGCCTCAACGGCCAGGATGAGCGCGCGGTCCAGATGTTTGTCTCGCTGCGACTCGGAAAGAGCCGCGATCCGGCGCGAGTCGGCAAGCGTGACCTGTGTTTTTGCCTTGTCCTCGTTCGAATTCGCCCTCTGCTCGTTCACCGCCGCCAGGCGTGCCGCCTCGCGCTCGTGCATGGCCGCCGCCCTGGCCGTCTTCAGATCCTCGGTCGCGCGATTGGCTTCATCGCGCGCCCTGACGGCCCATATCGCCAGCCCAGTGGAGGCGATGGTAAGCAGCCCCGCGACGACGGCGGTGATGGAGAGCCGGTAATCGCGAAGAGGGAGACGCACGGAAAGTCGCTCCAACGGGTGTTCAATTCGATGTTTCTAATCGGCCGTGCCATGGCGCCGCTTCTCCACCCGGCGCAATCGCACTGGCACAACCTCGTAGGCGAAGCCGCGAGCAGTCAACACGTTCAAGTGAGCAGGCAGGGACTTCGTAGACGGCATCATCCCGGATCAGGCGCACTGGAGCGACCTCTCGTCCCGATGCAGCGACCCGTAAGTCGGGCTCGCATGCAAGCGATGCTGAGGCTGAGAAACGGTCCAACTTGCCCCGTCAACTACCCGAATGAGCAATGTCCCCCTCCGGCCGTCTTAACGCAACCCCAACGCTTAGCGGACCGAATCGTCCCTCGACCCGCTCCGAAACCGGCCCGACTTCCGGGCACTGATGATGGACGACGTGTTCCTGAACTCGCCGCTCGCAAAGTGAGACCGGACATTCACGTGTCCCGCTTTCGCCTTTTCGTTCCTGCACTTTTCCACACCCGCTTTCCCGCCTTTTTACCGGGCGTTGGCGACTCTGGCCGCTGCGGTGGTGCCGGTTCCACGTGGATCGTGGCCACGACGGCTTGGGCCAATCGATCCAACACGTCAGACCTCAGCGTGCGCGTGCCCTCAAGAAAGTCACAAAGCACAAAGACGTCGAGGCCGACCTCAGCGGCAATGTTCTTCAAGGGCCGTCCGCTGCGATGAATGGCTCTGCGGAGGTGCCCACAGAGCGAGTTTTCAGCAGCCGCCTCGTCGAGCAGCCGACCGCGCTCGATCAACTCGGGCAACTCGGTTGCGATTCTCTCCCGATCGCGCCGCAGTTGTTCCAGCAATTCCTTGGGGATGTCCTTGGTCGTGGCCATGGTTCACCGTGCGGCGTTCTTGCCTCCGCCGCGGGGCGTGTTTGGTCGTGTGGCTCAGTCCGGCACAGAGTACGGCATCGCGATTCTCGCGTCGAGCCATCACGTCTCTCTGCACACTCTCTTGGGTTCGATGAAAGGCAAGATTCGCTAAGCATTAAGAGCAGGCCTTGACTCGCCGCACGCGCGTGCGTGCGATCCTACCTCTTAATCTTAATCGTGCTCGTAATCCTGTTCCTACTCGTAATCTTCCTCCTGATCTTACTCTGTTCTTTGGAGACATGTCACAGCCGTTGTCTCGCCGGTCAAGTTTGCAGGTCAATCCCTGATTGAGGGACCACCAGCGATCGCTCGCCAGCCCCCCGGTCGGTTGAGTCCGATTCCGATTGGGGTCTACAATCGATACGGACCGGCCCAACCCGGCCGTAGCGGCACCCTTCCGCCCTCGATCTATTGCGAGCCACCACCATGTCCCAACCGACCGACCCGTCGCGCGACCTGCTCTTTGGTCTGCTGGCCCTCCAGAACGGCCTGATTGACCAGGGGGCGCTGTTCGCGGCATTTGCCGCATGGACGCGCGACAAGACCCGATCCCTTGCCGACCACCTCATCGACCTCGGCCACCTCGATGCCCCTCGCCGCGCCGTCGTCGAGGCCATCGCCGGGCTGCATGTCCAGGCCTTGGGCGGCGACCCCGAGAAGAGTCTGGCCGTCCTGGCCGTCGGACGCTCGACTCGCGAACGCCTCGCGCGCGCCGGCGGCCCTGAGGTCGAGGCGACCCTGGGACACATTCGCTCAGCGCCGGGCTCGACATACGACGACGATGAAGACACCGACCGCACCGCCAGCTCTTCCGTCGGCTCGGCCACCTCCGACGGACAGCGGTTCCGCATCCTGCGTCCCCATGCCAAGGGTGGCCTCGGAACCGTTTTCGTCGCTCTCGACTGCGAGCTGCATCGCGAGGTGGCACTGAAGCAGATCCTGGAACAGCACGCCGACGACCCAGAAAGCCGCCAGCGATTCGTCGCCGAGGCCGAGATCACTGGCCGGCTGGAGCACCCAGGCGTCGTCCCCGTCTACGGCTTGGGCACGGATTCCTTCGGGCGCCCTTACTACGCCATGCGTTTCATCAAGGGTGATTCGCTCAAGGAGGCAATCGCGCGGTTCCACGGGGACGACACACTCGAGGCCGACCCCGGCCGCCGTTCGCTGGAGCTGCGCAAGCTCTTGCGGTGTTTCACCGATGTCTGCAACGCAATCGACTACGCGCACTCCCGCGGGGTCATCCACCGCGACTTGAAGCCGGCCAACATCATCGTGGGCAAGCACGGCGAAACGCTGGTTGTCGACTGGGGGCTGGCCAAGGCCGTCGGCCGTGCCGATCCATCAGTTGGTGAGCAGACCATCGCGCCGTCGTCGAGCGGCTCATCGGAGACCTTGCCCGGCAGCGCGCTAGGCACTCCGGCCTACATGAGCCCCGAGCAGGCGCGGGGCGAGCTGAACCGGCTGGGACCGCGGTCCGACGTTTATAGCCTGGGCGCCACGCTGTACTGCCTGATTACCGGCAAGCCGCCGTTCGAGGGCGACGACGTCGGCGCTATCTTGCATGCCGTGCAGGAGGGCCAATTCCGACGGCCGTCCCAGCACGATCATGCGCTCGACAAGGCACTGGAGGCCATCTGCCTGAAGGCCTTGGCCAAAGAGCCCGAAGACCGCTATCCCACACCTAGGGCCCTGGCCGACGACCTGGATCGCTGGATGGCCGACGAGCCGGTGACGGCCTGGCGCGAGCCCCTGGCGCGCCGGGCGCGGCGATGGGCGCGGCGAAACCGCACGGCGGTCACCTCGCTGGCAGCCGCGGTGCTGGTCGCTCTGGCCGGAACCGCCGTCGTGCTTGCTGTGCAGACTCAGGCCAAAGGCCGACTCGTTCAAGCCAACAAGGAGCTGGCGCTCGCCAACGCGCGCGAGAAGCAGCGGTTCGACCTGGCGCTGGAGGCGATCAAGCTCTTTCACGGCGAAGTCGGCGACGACCTGGTGCTCAAGGCGGACCAGTTCAAGCCGCTGCGCGACAAGTTGCTCCGAGGCGCGGCAGAATTCTACGGCAAACTCGAAGACCTGCTCAAGGATCAGCACGACCGGGCCTCGCGCGGAGCGATCGGGAATGCGTACTTCGAGCTCGGTGGGCTGACCGCGAAAATCGGCGACAAGCCCGCGGCGCTCAACGCCCACCTCAAGGGGCTGGCGGTCCGGCGCGAGCTGGCTTCGGAGCCGGCCGATGCCGCCGAGGCTCGCGCCGACGTGGCCAAGAGCCTGACAGCGGCCGCAGCTCTGCTTGCTGAGACGGGCCATTCGACCGAAGCCCTCGCCCGTTGCGAAGAGGCGCGTGACCTGCTGGAGGGCCTGCCCCTCTCAGGCCCGGGTTCCGAGGGGCGCCGCGCCCTGCTCGGCAGGATTGACATGTCCATCGGCGTTGTGCTCAGGGACACCGGGAAGACGGACGCGGCGATGTCGGCCTATCAGCGTTCTCTGGAGACGCTGACGCGGCTGGTCGATGACAACCCCGCCGTCGCCCAGTTCCGAAACGACCTGGCGGGCTGCCACCATAACATCGGCTTGCTACAGTTTTACACCGGCAAGTCGGCCGAGGCGCTGGAGTCGTTGCGCCGAGCCCTGGCGGTCCAGCAAAAGCTGGCCGACGACAACCCGGCCGTCACCGACAGCCGGCGCGTCCTGGCGCATCTCCTCAATAACACCGGCGAGCTTCAGTCGAAGACCGGTCACGCGATTGAGGCGTTGGAGTCGTACGGTAAGGCCCTGGCGATCCGGCAGAGGCTGGCAGTCGAAAACCCTGCCGTCACCCAGTTCGGAAATGACCTGGCGACGAGCCTCAACAGCATCGGATGGCTGCAGACGAGAACCGGCAAGCCGGACCAGGGGCTGGCGTCTATCCAACGGGCCTTGGAGATCTTTCAGAAGCTGGCCGACGACAACCCCGCCGTCACCCAATTCCGAAGCAGCCTGGCGCACACCCACCACATTATCGGAATGCTCCAGGCTGAGACCGGCAAGCCTGGCGCGGCGCAGGAGTCATACCGCAGGACGCTGGCGATCCAGCAGAGCTTGGCCGACGATTACCCTGCCGTCATCGTATTCCAGAGTGATCTGGCGTACAGCCACAATAACCTCGGCCGCTTGCTGAGCCAAACGGGCAAGAGTGTCGAGGCGCTGGAGTCGTACGGCAGGGCGGTGGCGATCCTTCGGAGGCTGGCGAATGATAACCCCGCCGTCACCGAATTCCGAAGCGTGCTGGCGGGCAGCCACCACAACATGGGATTGGTGCTGAGGGACACGGGCAAGTCATCGGAAGCAGAGGCCGAGTACCGCAAGGCGCTGGCGATCTCTCAAAAGGTGGTTGACGACAACCCCGCCGTCACCCAATTCCGCGAGTACCTGGCGAACCACCACCAGAGCCTCGGCCACTTGCTGGAGTACGATATGGTCAGGTTAATGGAAGCGGAGGCCGAGTACCGCAAGGCGCAGGCGCTGCGGCAGAAGCTGGCTGACGACAATCCGGCTGTCCCTGAGTTCCGCATCAAGCTGGCACAGAGCCACAACAACCTCGGCTTGCTGCTGTCGAGTGCGGGCAGGTCATCGGAAGCGAAGACTGAGCACCGCAAGGCGCTGGCACTCTTTCAGAAGCTGGCCGACGATCACCCCGCCGTCAACGACTTCCGGAGAGAACTGGGGTGGGGCCACAGCCACCTCGGCGGAGCACTGCTGGATGCAGGCGAGGCGCCGGACGCGGAGGCCGAGTACCGCACGGCGATCGCGATCTTCCAGAAGCTGGCCGACGACAACCCCGCCGTCACCGACTTCCGCGACAGCCTGGCGAGCTCCCTGACCAACACGGCGGACGTGCTCCGGCGGTCGGGGAGACTTGACGCGGCGCTCGCCGCCTGCGAACGCGCCCGGGTGGTGCGTGAGCCTCTGGTCGAGGCTCATCCCGAGTTCCCGGAGTACCGCGCGCGCCTCGGGGAGACGTACCTCCGACTCGGGCAGGTGCGATGCGACATGGAAAACCTGGCCGGAGCCGCCGCCGCCTGGAAGCGTGCGTGCGCGCACTACGACGCGATCAAGTCCTTGAGCGAAGAGGCAACGTTCTTTCTAGCCTGCTGCCACGCCGGCCTGGCGGGACTCGCGGGCCGACCGGGCTCGGGGGTGTCCGCCGCGGAGGGGGCGGACCAAGCCGAGAAGGCGATGGCCGTGTTGCGCCAGGCGGTCACGATGGGCTACCGCAACCCCAACGCGTACCGGACCGAATCAGCCCTCGACCCGCTCCGCAACCGGCCCGACTTCCGGGCACTGATGATGGACCTGGCCTTCCCGGCGCAGCCGTTCGCGCCGTGAGACTCGAGGGCGCGGGTTCCCGAGTCCCGTTCCTGACGTATCCGACAGTAAGCCGTCCGTGGAGGTCAACGCACATGGACCACGAAGGACCTGGTCAAGCGATCGCCCAAGGGATCGGAAATCATGACGCTGACATCATAGGACCCTGCCACCCTGTATTTGTGAGACGCGTTGACCGTGAAACGGTGAGTACCAGCCTTGGCAAGCTTGCCGGTCTGGACCACGCCGTCATCCCAGTTGACCAGAGCGGAATAATACGTCGTCTTCAGCTTCGACAGAGTCGTGTGTAACTGGGCGATCACGCCGCCCACTTTGCGCCTCACGCGGCCGGAGAACGAGTGGGTTTGAACCACCAGGCCCGGCGGCGGGGCCGGCTTGACATTGATGGTGGCCGTGGCGAAGTCTCCGATGTAGTCGGTCGCGTCGGTGGGGGTGAAGCGGACCGTCAGGGTCTGTCCGTTGCCCACAGCGAGGACGCTGCCCGCAGCCGGGATGTAGGCGAATGTTCCGGGCACGCTGGCGGTGGCGTCGAGCTGCGTGCTGCTCAATGCCGTGCCATGAACGATGTCCGCCGGGTTGGCCCAGTTGATCGTCGTCGCTCGTTTGACGTCCAATGTCACCGTCGCCACGGTGCTGGCATCGTTCTCCGCGTCGGTGTCCGTGTAGGCGAAGCTTGCCGGTCCCGGGATGGTCGGCGTGAACGTGACCGATCCGTTGGAATTGAGCACAACTGTCCCGTTCTTCGCGTCCCCCACGCTCCCGATCGAGGGTTTCAGGCCATCTGGAGCGGCGATGTCGTTGCGCAAGAGCCGAGAGCCCGGAATCACGAGCGGCTTCCCCGCTGCCGCTGTGATCGGGCCGTCGTTTTCTGGCTGGATCGTCTGTTCGACATTGATCAAGACGTCTCCACCTGCGGAGTTACCAGTGCCGTCAGAAACGGTGTAGGTGACCTGGACGATGCCGAAGAATGAGGAAAAGGGCGGGGTGTAAGTGAGGGCGCCCGTCGTCGTGTCGGTGAACTGGGCCGTGCCGTCGCCAGGCGGGGCCGTCAGGCTGGAGAAAGTATACGATGGATTGCTCGAGACGTCCTGGACATTCTTACTGGCCACAAGGCTGGGGACGATCGTCGGCCCGATTTGCAGGGCCACTGGAACCAGTAACGGGCTCGTGATGAGAGGTGCCACGTTGAGGTTCAGCACCCCGATCGTGGAGTTCGTGCCGTCGCTGACCGTATACTGCACCGGAACAATACCGGTGAACGTCGGATTGGGTGGGGTGTAGCTGAGGATGCCCATGGTCGTGTCGGTGAACTGGGCCGAGCCGTCGCCCGTGGGGACAGACGGGTTGGAGAAAGTCAGCGTCGGGGTGGTCATGACGTCATCGATTCGGCCCGCAAGGGCGGGGAGCGTCGCCTGGCTGTTCTGCAGGACGTTGTAGTGGGCGGAGTTCGCGACGATCCCCGCAAGCTGGATCGTCACGACCCCATTGGCGGTGTTCGTGCCGTCGCTGACCGCATATTCAATGTGGACCGCGGTCGGGGACGCCGGGCTGGGCAGAGTGTAGATGAAGGCCCCCACTGATGAGTCGTCGAACCCACTGGCCGGGACCGAGCCCCCGCCGTCCGCAACTCTCAGGTTGAAAAAGGTGTATATCGGGTTGCTCGAGACGTCCTGGACGGCGAACGGCAGGTCCTGGATGGTCAGAGAGACGGTGCTCTGGTGATCCAGCTCGGTCACGGTGACGGGCTGGGTGATGAGCGGCGCGACCACGATTGTCGCATCCCCGGTCGTGGAGTTCGTGCCGTCGGTTACCGTATATCGCACGAGAACCACACCGTTGAACGTTGAGTTGGGCGCGGTGTAGGTGAAGGAGCCGGTCGCCGGGTTGAAATGGCTGACGGTGCCGTCGCCGGACGCGATGATCGGGTTGGAGAAAGTGTATGATAAGTTTTTATTGACGTCATGGATGCGATCCTTCAGGCTGGGAACGGTCGTTGAAGGGATCGCCGCAGTCGTGCTCGCCAGGGTACCCCAGACGACGGGGTCGGCGGCGATCGGTCCAATGTCGATCTCCACTGTCGAGTTGTTCGTTCCCGTCCCATCGGTAACCTGGTAAGTGATGATCACATTGCCGGTAAAAGTCGAGTTGGGTGGTGTGTAGGTGAAGTTGCCGGTGTGAGTATTGGTGAGGCTGACCGTGCCTGCTCCATTGTTCGCCACCTGGAGGTTCGAGAAGGTGTAGCTTGGCTTGCTCGAGACGTCCTGGACGGCTCCAGGCAGGTTCTCCATGGTCAGACCGATGGTCGACTGTCCTTCGACCTCATTGATGATGACGGGGTTGGCGGCGACGGAGGAGAGGTTCGCCGTCACGGGCTGGGTGGCGGAGGTGTCGCCGTCAGTGTCCTGTGCGAAATACGAGAATGAGTCCTGGGACGGGGAATTGGCGGCTGGAGTGTAGCTGACCAGGCCGGAGCCCGCGTCGACGCTGACATGACCGCCGTCCGCGGTCGTTGTCGAGACGAGGTCAAAGGTCAGCGTCGCAGTCGAGTCACTGTCCTCTACGTAGGTGCTTAGATCGATCGTGGAGGCCGTCTTCTCCAACACATTGTGGCTGAAGGCTTGTGCCGTGATCGAGAGCAGGGTCCGGCCCTCCAGCTCCTCGATTCGATAACAGGAAGGAACGGCCCGACGCCGCCGGTTGTGGGATCGCGAAGACATGGGGCAATACCTCGGCTTTGATCACGCGGTTCCTACGCCGTTACATGGGATGGCCCGGAACAGGTCATCCAATTCCGCCTCATAATTCCGCCATCGGGCAACGGAGCGTGAATAGATGGGCTGGCGCACCTGGCCGATGCTGGCCGTCTTGACCCGTCGCTGCGTCCGGTGAAACTCGAGGCAGCCCGGCTCATACTCCAGGCCGCAAGCCGCCAGTAAGGATCGCGCGACCCCTTCGAGATCCGCCACGGTGTCCTCATAACTCACCTCGTGGATCGGTGCCGGCATGACGCATCGCCAGTGATCCATCAGGCGCAGATACTGCTCAAAGCGCGAGCCCATGTACTTGGGGTCGCTGGCCCAGGGGATGTTCTCGGGTCGGAAGTCGGTGGTCCAGCAGGACACGGCGATATCGCGCAAGTCACGCCGGCAGTGGATAAAGGCGGCCCGGGGAAACATTGCGGCGAGCAGGCCGAGATAGATGTAGTTATCGGGCATCTTATCGACGATCCGACGGGCGGGGCGGCCGTCGGCCAAGTTTTCGAGTCGCTGGAGATGCTGCTCGGCCAATCGCCGTACCGCCTTCGGAGTCAAGCGCGGGATGCAGTCCAGCACCGGGCCGGGACAATCGAGCGCGTTCGGGATCGAGTCGAATGATTTTCGGGTCAACCTCAGCTCGCCGGCGCCGTAGATCCGCGAGTGGCTGGAGAGAACTTGCTCGACCAGGGTCGTGCCCGAGCGCGGCAGGCCGAACACGAACACGGGGCGGACTTCCTCCAATCCCGCTCCGGCTAACTGTTCGAAGAGCTCCCTAGTGAATCCCCGGATCACGCTCTCGACGTACTGGATGTGCAGATCCGGCGTATAGGTGCGCGGTCCGCGCGCCAGCTCCATGTTCAGAGCGTTGGCCTGGCGCGCACACTCGGCGGCGCGTGCGTACTCCCCGCGGGCGTCAAGGACAAGGCCAAGGGCGAAGAGTAACCGGGCGCGAGTCGATGGGTTCGTCTCCGGGTCGGCCACTCGCTCCACCAGGGCGGCGAGGTCGGCATCGGGCAAATTGGCACGCAACAGGGTCCCGAGCTTGGCGTGGGCGAGGCCGAATTTCGGCTGGATGCCGGCGGCCGTCCGGTAAGCGGCTTCGGCCTCGGCCATCTCGCCGAGCTCCTCGTGGATTCCCCCCAGATTGATCTGGGCCATGACGGCCTCCGGCTGCAATCGCAAGGCGGTTCGGTACTGCTCCACGGCCTCGGAGAGCCTGCCTTCTTCCTGCAGCGACCAACCCAAGCTGATGAACGGGCCCGGCCTCTCCTTCGCGGACAGGTCGATGGCTCGCTCCCAGCAGGGGATCGCCGCGCCGTGCTCCTGGCGCTCCGTCTGGAGCTCGGCCAGTTGCTCCCAGAACCATGGGTTTTCGGGATCGAGGTCGATGGCTTGCTTGAGCCAGGGCTCTGCCTCGGCGAGCTGCCCGTCGGCCCTCAGGGTCATCCCGATCTGCAGGTGCGTGTGGGCCAGGTCGGGATCCAGCCGGAGCGCTTCCAGATAGGCGCCGCGGGCCTCGTCCCAACGGTTGAGGCGCTGCAAAGCATTACCCAAGTTATGATGATAGATCGCGACATCCGGCTGGAGCCGGACCGCCTCCTGGCCATGCATCAAGGCTTCCTCGACCTGACCCTGCTCGAGGAGGACCAAGCTGAGGCCGCTCCGGGCCGCGGGGTACTTGGGCGCCATCTCGACGGCGGCACGCAGGTGTTCTAACGCCTCATCGTGCTGGCCGAGCTCCCGCAGCGCCATCGCGAGGTCCCGGTGAGCCTGGGCAAAATTGGGCCGCAACTCCACGGCGCGCCGGAAGTGATCGACCGCTTCAGCAGGACAGCCCAACGCCTGGAGGACCAGGCCGAGAGTGCAGAGCGCCTCGGGATAGTCGGGGTTCAGCTTCAGGGCGGTGCGGCAGCAGCCGGCCGCTCGCTTCAACTGCCCGAGGTTCCTGAAGGATTCGGCCAGTGTGAGGTGGAAAAAGGAGGCGCCCGGCCGCTCCACGATCGCCCGTTTGAGGACCTCGACGGCGCGGTCGTACTCGCTGCGCTGGTTGTGAATGTAACCCAGCCAGTGAAGCGCGGCAGAATTCTTGGGCTCCCGTGCCACAACCTTCGCGAACAGCGCAAGGGAGGCATCGAGCTTCCCTGCCTTATGCAGTTCCGTCGCCTGGGCGAAAAGGTCTTTGGTCGAAATCACGGTCTCGCTCTTCTGATCGCTCGCTCGCCCTGCTATTTGCGAAGACCAACCGAGTTGGTCACAATAGTCGCCGCGGAGGAGGGATTCTCCCTCAATGCCCTGTCCGACGTCGACGATTCAAGTGGATCGCTCCTGGCCGCTGTACGTTGCGTCACGGAAGCCAATGGATCGCCGAGGGACAATGGATCGTCGCTCGCCGAGGTGGAGGGATCGTGCTGGGGCATTGGATCGCCCGTTCCCACTGTCGAGAGTTCGTGCTGGGTCGGTGGATCGCCCTTCCCAATCGTCGAGAGATCGTGCTGGGTCGGTGGATCGCCCTTCTCTATTGTCGGGAGATCGCGCTGGGTTGGTGGATCGCCCTTCCTTATTGTCGTGAGATCATGCTGGGTTGGTGGATCGCCCTTCCCAATCGTCGAGAGATCGTGCTGGGTCGTGGGATCGCCCTTCCCCTCTGCCGAGAGATCGCGCTGGGTTGGTGGATCGCCCTTCCCAATCGTCGAGAGATCGTGCTGGGTCGGTGGATCGCCCTTCCCCACCGTCGAGAGATCGTGCTGGGTCGGTGGATCGCCCTTCTCTATTGTCGGGAGATCGCGCTGGGTTGGTGGATCGCCCTTCCTTATTGTCGTGAGATCATGCTGGGTTGGTGGATCGCCGGTCCCCGCTGTCGAGAGGTCATGCTGGGTCGGATCGCCCTTCCCCACTGTCGACAGATCGTGCTGGGTCGGTGGATCGCCGGTCAATGAGATTTGCGGATCAGACTTCCGCGAGTCCGTGATCGAGGACGAAATGGAACCACTCGCATCTGAACCCGTGTTGCTCGCTGAGATCGCGTAGGTTGGAATGAAAAAGCTTCCTCCGCCACCGCCGTCGTGTGTGATGCCGCCACCGCCGTATGTCAGGTTGTCAATTCCGTCGGTGGTGGCACCGTCGCCGTGTAGGATGCCACCTCCAGAACCGCCGTCAGTGATGCCCCCGCCGCCGCCGTGAGTGAAGCCGCCTCCAACCCCGCGGGATACGACGGCGTCGCCGCCGGTACCACCACCGCCGCCCGTGCCTCCTCCGCCGCC
>JBIOJM010000206.1:0-17872 GCA_044450785.1 Isosphaerales bacterium | reverse complement strand
GTGGCGGCGACCCTTCGGGTGCCCGGAGACCCGCGCCCAGCGCGCGGACAGGGGGGGGCGGGGTCAGGAGACCCGCGCCCAGCGCGCGCCCTGCGCGCGCCCTGCGCGCGGACAGGGGGCGGGGTCAGGAGACCCGCGCCCAGCGCGGAAGGTAGGGTCGTTTCCCGCGCTCGACGCGTTATCGAGACATTCTAATGAACCTCCTCCAAGGACCGGCTACCCATTTCTCGATAAACTTCGAAAATGGCCTCGCGTATGGCGAATGACTTCTGGGCATCGAGTCGCTCTTCCATTTCCGTGTCTTTCCGCGCTTTCCGTGGTTCAAGGGATTTCTCCAAGAGATGAGGGAGTCGCGCCCGATGACGACGAGCACAACATCCGGCAGCCAGGACGGGCGGTGCCGCCTGGCGTGGTGGACGCTGGCAATCGCCCTGATCTGTGGCGGACTCCTGCGGTCGGTCTGGATCGAGGACATGGAATGGAAGGAAGATGAGCGATGGTCCTACCGGATGAGCCAGGAGGTGGGCCGGACGCGGCCCTGGCCATGGGTGGGGATGCCGACGAGCTTGGGATTCGCGAATCCCGGGCTGAGCGTGTGGATGTTCGTGGCGATCGGTCGAATGGTTAACACACCGACGTCGATGGCGCGCGTGGTTGTGTTACTGAACATGGTTGCCCTGATCGGGTTTGCCGGGGCGGTCCGCGCCTACGTCCCGTTGAGGGAGAGAGAGCCCTGGCTCTGGGGGATCGCGCTGCAAGCGGTCAGTCCCTTCGCCATCCGCCTGTCGAGGAAGATCTGGCCGCCGTCGATTTTGACGCCATTCCTGCTGCTGCTCTGGATCAGCCATCAGCACCGACGGGCCCGCTGGGGAGCCTTTGCGTGGGGACTTGTCGGTGCCGTGATTGGCCAGGTGCACCTGAGCGGTTGGTTCGTGGCGACGGGCTTGGCCCTCGGCACGTTGGTCGCCGAATGCCGGAGCAGCGTGCCCCGATCGCGCTACTGGCACTGGTGGCTTTTCGGCAGTGTTCTGGGGCTGATCAGTGCCCTCCCCTGGGCACGCGCCCTGCCCACGTCGACGCTGCCCACAGCGCTCACCGGGATCATGACCATGAAGAGGATTCCCGGATATCTCTATGGATTAGCGGTGACCGCGTCGAGCGTGCTTCCTTACTCGGTTCTGGGGCTGGGTCACGATGCACGAGACTTTGAGGTTCATCCGATCATCGATGGCGTACGGACCCACATCCCCGAGCTGCTGCGCCTGTTGATCGTCCTGGCGGTCGCCCTCAGGATCGTGGTGCGGCTGATCGTCGCAATCGTCGCGCCTGGCCTTCGACGCGCTTGGCGATTGATCGCCCACGGTGCCGGCAGGCGCCCTGATGAGGATGCATCCGCATCCAGCGAGCCGGCCCAGGCCGGCGGGGAATGCGCGTCCACGGCGTTTTACCTCTGGTCCACCATGGCGATCCCAGGCGTCATCTTTGTCATGACAACCAACGTTTACTTTTACCATTACTATTTTGTACTGTGCCCGTTCCTGTTCGTCTTGATCGCGGTGTGCCTGCTCCCGTGGCGCCGGGTTCTTTTGGGCCTGGTGGTCGCCCAGGCTCTTTTGAGCTATGCCTTCCTCAGCTACGTCCACCAAAAGGGCGGGACCAGCCGCGGGGAGTATGGCTTGACCTACGCTCGTCAAGGGAACCGCTGAAGCCAGGCTCAACCGAGGACCTGATCGGTCCGCGGCAGGAGCTTGGCGAAGTCGAGCTTGTTCGGGCAGGCTTGCCGGGCGGCTTCGAGGTCGGCGCCGGCCCAGTCACGCGCGGCGCCGGGAAGCTCGGCGTAGAGCCGCCGTGCCTCGCCGCGATAGCCGTGATGGTCGTGATAGGTGAGCAGTCGCGTCAGGTTGCCCAGCTCGGCCGAGGTGCCGGCGGCCTGGCTGCACCGGCCGTCGCAGTCGGCGCAGAGCGTGGGGCCGGCGGCGATGCAGGCGTCGCGCAACTGATGGATTTCCGCCCTGGTCATCGGCTTGAAGACCCGCGCCGCCTCGGCGTTCTCGCGGACCTGGTCCGTATTCCGCATCGAGACGCAGCAGGACGAAAAACGCTCGTCGGTCCAGATCGCGTGCAGCAGCGCTTGATACGGCTTGAGGCCCTTCTCCTTCAGGTCCGGGACCCGTTTGCCGATCTGCTCCAGATCCGTGTGGCCGGCGACTTGCTTCATCGAGATGAGGCCGATCCCCGCCTTGTGGACGGCGTCCAAGGCGCGATTCATCGCGTCTTCCTCGGCGATCCAGGGGTTGTTCTGGACCATGATGGCGTCCACGAACCCCCCTTCCGCGGCGGCCTGGAGAATCTCGGGCCGGCGCGGGTTGTGCGAGGAAAACCCGACGAACTTTGCCTTGCCCGACTTGCGGATCGCTTCGGCGGTCTCCTTGAACTCCTTGCTCTTGGGCCACCCCACGGCGTGATTGATGTCGTGGTCGCCCAAGGCGTGAATGAAGATCAGATCAACGTAATCGGTCTTGAGTGCCTTGAGCCGGTCGTCCAGTTGCTTGATCAGTTGCCGAGGCGTCGAGGGGGTGTCCTTCGTGACCAGGAACAATTGCTTGCGAACCTCGGGCATCGCCTGGAGCCAGCGTCCGATGGCCGGCTCGGAGCCGTAGCTCCTGGCCGTATCGACGTAGCGGATGCCATTGGCCCAGGCGAAACGGAGGATTCGATCGAGCCCCACGCTCTTCCAGGTGCCGAGGTTGAGCATGCTCACCTCAACGCCCGTGCGGCCGAGAATGCGCTTGGGTAATACGGCTGATTGGGTCGTCTTGGAAGTCGTCTGGGCGAGGGCATCGTGGCCATTCCCGAGCGACGACGCGGCGGCCAGGGCGGCTGCTCCCGTTCCCAGGAAGCCACGGCGATTGATCGAGCTGGCCACGTGCGGAGCTTGGTCCTGCATGAGGGCTTCTCCTCTTTCAACGGTGCGAGGCGACGTCTCACGGCTGTGCTGGATGATCACGAAACTCTTCATTCAACCTAATCGACCTCGCCCGCGTTGTCGAGGAGAAAGTGTCTCCATCAACCTTTTTTGCTTTGTCCAGGACCTGCGGCGCCTCTTGGCCAGGGCGCCCTTTGAGACCTCAAATTGCCGCCGCCATCGCCTTGTTCGACGACCCGCGCCGCGCGGTCCCCGCGATCTCTTCGCGGAACACTCCCACATGAGCCGGCGCCTGGACCCCCAGCCGGATCTGGTTGCGGTCAATCTTCACCACCGTCACCACGATGCCACCGTCGATCACGATCTTCTCGTTCAGCTTGCGGCTCAATACCAACATGGCAGCCTCCTTAATTCTGGAATCTTGGCTCGAGGTTCCACCTCTTAGAGCCACGATCCCTCGCAATTCTGATTTCACCCGGAATCCAGCTCATCAACGGGACATTCTTGCTCCGGCCGTGATTGTTGGCTTCCCATCTTGCATTCCGAATGCCAGCGGGCCTCAGAGACGGAAGGAATTGACCGAACCCGTTTGGCGGATTTCGCTTATTCTTTGAGAGTGGACTTAACTCCATCAGGGTATGGGTGTGATCTTTTGGTGGATCTTGAAAGTTTTCTTCTCAAAATGACAGAGCGTTGACTCGTCAAGCGGAACGGACGGAAAGGCCGTGCGGCGGGATAGCCAGGTCGCCTGGAAAACGCTACGATCCTGGCTGGAAGACGGGATGGTTCTGTTGGAGCGGCGGTCCCTCACTCACTCAGGCGGAGCTTCGACGTGCGAGTAGGGATCGGGCACGACACGCATCGGCTGAGCGAGAGTCGACCTCTGATCCTGGGCGGGCTCCGGATCGAGCACACGCGGGGACTGGTGGGTCACTCCGACGCGGATGTGGTCTGTCATGCGGTGGCCGACGCTCTGCTGGGGGCCGCCGGCCTGGGCGATATCGGGGACCACTACCCTGACACGGATCCGCGGTGGAGCGGTCTGGACAGCACCCGGCTGTTGGCGGAGGTTGTCGACCGAGTCGAGCAGGCCGGGTGGCGCGCCGTCAATTGCGACGTCGTGATCCACGCCCAGGAACCCAAGCTCGGCGCGCACAAGCAGGCCATCCGCGCCAACCTCGCACGATTGCTCCGACTCGGCGAGGCGGCCGTGAACGTCAAGGCCAAGACCGGCGAGCACGTCGGGCCCGTCGGTCGAGGCGAAGCCATCGTCTGCCAGGCCGTCGTGCTCGTCGAGCCGGCCGCGGCGGGCAGTAGGCTGTGAAAAGATCGGGGGACGGAGGCTCCTCGCTTTCTGATTTCGATCGAAATCCAAGACCTCGATTATTCCGAGGTCGGTACGTATGCCGGGCGGGTTGATCCGCAGACCTGGGTGATGTCCTTACCATGCCATTGCGCGTCTATAACACACTGACTCAGACCAAAGAGCCCTTCGAGACGGTTCATCCCGGCAAGGCCGGCATGTACGTCTGCGGGCCGACGGTTTACTCGCCCAGCCACATCGGCCACATGGTCGGCCCGGTGATCTTCGACACGATCAAACGTTATCTCGTCTACCTCGGCTACGAGACGACCTGGGTGGTGAACATCACCGACGTCGACGACAAGCTGATCGTGCAAGCTCAGAAAGACGGCACGACCGTGCAGGAGCTGGCCGAGCGGGTGACCAAGGATTACCTCGATTGCCTCGAGTCATTGGGGGTCGATGGGATCGACCACATGCCGCGCGCGACCGAGCACATCAGCGAGATCATCACGATCAACGAGGCCTTGATCGACAAGGGATTCGCGTACGAGTCAGGTGGCGACGTCTACTTCGACGTGGGCAAAGCGGCGGAATACGGCAAGCTCAGTCACCGCGATCCGGAAGAGCTCCTCGCCGGCGCGCGGGTCGAGCCCTCGATGCTGAAGCATCATCCCGGCGACTTCGCGCTCTGGAAACGCTCGAATCCGGGTGAGCCGTCGTGGCCCAGCCCCTGGGGGCCAGGCCGGCCGGGCTGGCACATCGAGTGCTCGGCGATGAGCATGAAGTATCTGGGGCGGCACTTCGACATGCATGGCGGCGGCCTCGACCTGGTCTTTCCCCACCATGAGAATGAGCTGGTTCAATCCGAGTCGTACACCGGTCTGCCGTTCGCCACGTACTGGATGCACAACGGCCTCCTGACCAAGGGAGGCCGGAAGATCTCCAAGTCCGACCCCGACACGATCGTCTTGATGAGCGACCTGCTGAAGGTGCATCGACCGGACACCCTCCGCGCGCTGCTCCTGTCCAGCCACTATCGCCGGCCGATCGATTTCGGACCGCATCGGCTCGATGAGATCGAGCGTGCGCTGCAAACGTTTTATCGGGCGTTCGAGCGGTTCGCGGAGCTGACCGGCGAGCAATTCGATTCGCTGGCCGCCCCGGTCCGTCGCGGCGAGCTCGACCCCGCCGTATCCCCCCTGCTCCAGGAGATCGCCGAACACCGCCAGCGGTTCCTCGACGCGATGGACGACGACTTCAACACCGGCGGGGCCATCGGCGAGCTGTTCGAGATCGTGCATGTCCTCAACCGGTTCGCCAACCAACTGAGCACTGATCCCGGCCCCGAGATGGCGGGCCGGCTCGGCGAGTATCGCGCGGGCATGGTCGTGCTCAAGGAGCTGAGCCAGGTCCTGGGCCTGTTCCGCCGGCCGATCGCCGCCGGTCAACCCGCGAGCGATGTCCTGACCGCCCCACTGATCGATCTTCTGATCGACCTCCGCAACCGGCTCCGCAAGGAGAAGAATTTCGGGCTGGCCGATCAGATCCGCAACCGGCTGTCGGAGCTGGGCGTGGCGCTCGAGGACCGTGCCGACGGCACGAGGTGGCGCATCGACGGTAGGTCAGGCTTTCCAGCCTGACGTCAGGCTGGAAAGCCTGACCTACGAGGGAGGATCGCCTCGGATGGCCAAGATCGCTGCCGTAACGGATGAATCGCGGCGTGTTCCCGTTCCCGAGCGAGTCGTGGGGATCGACCCCGGTTTGAATGTGACGGGATACGCCGTGGTCGAGCCGTCGCCGCACGGTCCGTTCATCCTCGAGGCGGGCGTGATCCGCCCACGCTGCCGCGGCGGAGAGCTCGGGCAGCGCATCGAGTGGATCTACCGAGGCATCGTCGAAGTGCTCGAGCAGCACCCTCCCGGCTCGGTCGCGATCGAGCAGCTCCACAGCCACGTGAGCCATCCGCGCACCGCGATCCTGATGGCGCATGCACGGGGGGCGATCATGCTGGCGGCGGCACAACGACGGATGCCGATCGTCGGTTATGCCGCCACGCGAATCAAGAAGACGTTGACGGGCAACGGGCAGGCACCCAAGGAGCAGATCCAGCACGCGATCATGACCGAGCTCGGCCTGGACCGGCTGCCCGAGCCCCACGACGTCGCCGACGCCTGCGCCGTCGCCCTCTGTCATTTCCACATCAGCCGGAATCAGCGGGGGCTCATCCAAGATTGAACGGGCTCCAGATGCGAAGTCTCGCGGTGTCTGGACGAGGAGCTAATCGGAAGGCTGCAAGTTTCCCATATCCTTCAAGGGGGCCCCTCCCGGCGGTTTCATGGTTTTCCTCTTGCCAAGACCCACCTTTTTCTGGGGCGCCCCCGCCCCGATCTCGGCGGCTTCCTTGGACGGGTCGGAGGGAGTATTGTAAGGACTTTCCGAGCTGCACCCGCACACCACCGCCGCGGCGATCAAGAGCAGAACGAACCGGGTCGCACGGACAAGCATGGCATTCTCCTTTAACCGAAAAGGGACAGCGTCGAGGAGGTCGACGACCGGAAATGCAGAGGTTCGAGATCAATACTGGTCGGCACTCAACACTTCGCCCCCGGCTCGGGTCGCGAGAGCGCGGTAGGTCTTGACGTCGATCGAGTTCTTGATGAACTTGACCGACCCGTCGGCCATGGCGAAATTCGCGCCGCCCGGGTGGAGGCTCCGGAACCCGTACTGGCCCAGGTTCAAGCATGCCGGGATGGTGATCCAATCCGGCGGGTAGAATACGGTGGCGAAGCACGCGGCATACACCGCCCCGGTCTTGTCGGGGGGTGCATTCAGCCTGGGGATGACAAACGCGCCGGAAGTCGGGCGACCCACCTTGGTGGAGAAATCATCCTGGAACTCGATGGTGATGTTACCGATCGAGAACGGCGAGTCCGGTTCGTCGATGAACCGTGACACCTCGCCGAACAGGAATGTGTTGCTGAGTCCGTCGGTCACGCTGGCGATTTTGAATGCCGATTGCCAGCCGAACATGCCATCACCAGGGTCGCCGTTGCAGTTCTGATAATAAGGAGCGGTCGGGTCTGGGGGCGCGACGTTTCCCCAGTTGACGTTGATGTTCTCGTTGCGGCCCCGGTTCGTCGCGTACGAATTGTGGACATACGGGATAAACCCCGCTGGCTCCTGAGTGAATTGCATGTCCGACGGGCAGTTGAACGCGGCCAACTGGGTCATCTCGACGGTGATGTTGGAAACGGACGCGAAGACCCGGCTGAAGTTGTACGCGTTGGAGATATTCGTCGCCTCGATATAAGACAGCATGAACGTGAAGGCGGAGTGGATCGGGGCATCGGCCGGGAAAGCCCTGCCGCACGAAGGGAAGAGGAAGCCCTGATTTCCCATCGGGAAGGTGCCGATGGCAGACTCGTAATTGTGAGCGGCCAGGGCGAGTTGTTTGAGGTTGTTGACGCACTGGGCACGGCGGGCGGCCGCGCGCGCCGATTGCACGGCGGGCAATAAAAGGGCGATCAAGACCGCGATAACGGCGATCACGACCAGGAGCTCGATCAGGGTGAAGCCGGCATTTTGCCGGCGGCGGATCATGGATTCGCTCATGTTGAGTTCCTCATCTCAGTGAATCATAGAGGACGAAGTCAAGGATGCGGACCGCGCCAGGCCCTCACCACGCCTCGTTTCGCCGCGCGGCTCCACGGCGGCGCGTTTTGAGGGAGGGCCGTGACTCGTTTTTTAGGAGGTGATGATCGCGAGCTGACGGACGGCTCGCCGGCGGGATTGGAGTTGATGCCCTGGGGAGGGTCGGAGGCTCTGGTCGAGCTGGCAAAGCACGGTCCATCGCGGCCTCGCCATTCCGATGACTAACTCATAGTTTATGAGAGAGGACATCTGATAAGCAAGAGTAATTTATACTTTTTTAGAAAGTTCTCAGATTTTGGCCCGTAGGCTGCATTTCCGCTTGCCGCGTAGCCGGAGCGCGCATGACCGACCAAGTCGGGTTGAGCGTCACCGGGCTCGAGTGGCAGGGTCGGGGTGCAGACGCCCGTTCCGCCGATGACACAAGCTGACTGAGCGGCCCGATACCGCCCTTCGCTCGTTCCGCGCACAAGGCGGCTGTCGAAGATGGCGGCGCGCGCCGGCTTTTCTCCATATCGCCTTGTTCCGGGGCCGTTGCCCTGTTCACCAACCGTTCGGTTGTCAGTTGATCGGCTCATGGGGTTGCTCGGTCCCCACCTTTTCTCCCCCCACAATGACCTCGCGGCGCTCCAGGGATTCGGAAGTGCATTCCTCGCCGGCCCTGGACGCTCTTGATCGGGTTGGTTGCGCCGCCGCGGTTCACGTCAGGGCGGCTTGACCCGGCTGCGGAATCGGCGATACGATGACGTCGGAGAATGACGACGGCCGGGCCGGATTTGATACCGTCGTTTCGACGCAGGATGACGCGGCGGCGGTTGGTCTAGTCTCGGGTCCCAGGCCCGGGGTGGGGTTAACCGTCCGCACTGAGAGGGGCCGGAGAAGAGCGTTGGACTCGATTGTGCGGATCACGTTGAACGGGGAATGTCGAGAGCTGCCCGGGCCGCTCTCGGTGGCCGAGCTCGTGCGGCACCTGGGTCTCAGGCCGGAATACGTGGCCGTCGAGGTCAACAAGGGCCTGATTACCCGGTCCCGGCATGCCGGCACGATGATCGCGCCGGGCGATGTGCTCGAGGTCGTCACGCTGGTGGGCGGCGGGGCGGCCGCGACGGTCGAGAGCGAGCCGCTCCGGATCGGGACGCACGTCGTCTTGAGCCGGCTGTTCGTCGGTACGGGTAAGTATGCCACCTTGGAGTTGATGCGTGATTGCCTGGAGGCCAGCGGCGCGGAGGTGGTCACCGTGGCCGTTCGCCGCGAGCGGCTGTTCGACCGCGAGGGGCGTAACCTGCTGGAATACATCGATCCGCGCAAGTACACGATTCTGCCCAACACGGCCGGTTGTTTTTCCGCCGGAGACGCCTTGCGGACAGCGCGGTTGGGCCGCGAGCTGCTCGACGGGCTGGGCAATCGCGGCGCCGACTGGGTCAAACTCGAGGTGCTGGCTGACTCGCGGACGCTCTTGCCCGACCCGGTCGCCACTCTCGAGGCGACCAAGATCTTGGTCGACGAGGGTTTTCAGGTCCTCTGTTACACCAGCGACGATCCGGTGATGGCCCGCCGGCTCAAGGAGGCCGGGGCAACCAGCGTCATGCCGGCCGGCAGCCCGATCGGCAGCGGGCAGGGAGTGCTCAATCCCAACAACATCCGGATGATCCTCGAGGACTTGAAAGGCGGAGATCCGGCTTATCCGGTGATCGTCGACGCGGGGGTGGGAACGGCGAGCGACGTGGCGATCGCGATGGAGCTCGGATGCGACGGTGTGCTCTTGAACACCGGGATCGCCGGTGCGAGCGACCCGCTGCGGATGGCGCGCGCGATGAGGCTGGCACTCGAGGCCGGCCTGCTGGCCGCCGGCGCGGGCCGCATCGCCCGCAAATTGTACGCGACCGCCTCCAGCCCGACCCAGGGCCGCATTGGGGAGGTGTAAGAGGTCCTGAGAATGAAGTTCACCGGTGAGGAGTACTATCGGGCGAGCATCGAGCGCATGCGACAAGCCAGGGAGATTCACGACTCCGGCGCAGGTTATGCGCTGGCCATGTACACCGGTGGACTCGCTGTGGAGTGTATCCTCCGTGCCTTTCGCTGGAACAAAGACAGGTCCTTTGAAGGACGGCACGACCTGAAGGATTTGCTTAAAGCCAGCGATCTTCTCAGGATCAATGAGGAGCCATCCCGGAAAAGGGGTGTCGCTGAGAATGAGAGACGACAATCCTCGATTGCCCTGCATGCTGCAATGAACGAGGTCGTCGTTCTTTGGAATAACAATCTCCGCTTCGCCCCGGAGGCCAGCTTACGTGCGTTCGTGAACAGCATCGGCCGCTTTCAAGGAGTCAAAGGGAACGCTCTCAAGAAAAACTCCGCAGACCTGTTGAACGCGGCGCAAATGATCGTTGACCGAGGGGGAACACTGTGGACCTTAAAGAAAAAGTAGCCCTTTCTCTCAAAGGGGCTGTCGCTGATGCTCGCATTCGATTAGAGGATGATGATGGGATCTCCGGATTTGTCGTTTCGCCGGAGTTTCGGGGCATGTCGGCACTCGATCGACAGATGCTGATTGATAAGGCCATTCGCAATTCCTCCGTCAAGCTGTCCAAGGCCGAACGTCGTCAGATTTTGGGGATCGCCGCTCTGACGCCGGCCGAATTCGATACGCTTGATCCGAGATGAAGAGGCCCACGTCGATGGCCACCCAACGGCTGAGCATTTCACCCTGTCTTCGTCTCGGTAGTGGTGCTGCGTGCGCGGATCCTTTGTGATACTGCCCAATTGAAGGCAAGCATGGCAACTCTGGACCCAGCTTCGATCCTCGGTCCCGATGGCGTGATCGCGCGACGGCTGCCCTCGTACGAACACCGGATGGAGCAGCTCGAAATGGCCGGGGCGGTCGTCCGCGCGATCGAGCGGCCCGGCCACTTGATCGTCGAGGCGGGGACGGGCGTGGGCAAGAGCTTTGCCTACCTGGTCCCGGCGATCCAGGCGGCGGTCTCGCTCAAGAAAAAAGTCGTCGTGTCCACCCACACGATCGCGCTTCAGGAGCAGTTGCTCGGCAAGGACATCCCGTTCCTTCGCTCGGTGATGGGACAGGAATTCTCGGCTGTTCTGGTCAAGGGGCGGTCGAACTACATCAGCCTGCGGCGGCTGGACGTGGCGGTCCAGCGGCAGGGCGCGATCTTTCAGCGGGCCGAGGAGTTCGACCAGCTCGCCACGATCCGGATGTGGGCCGGTCGCACCAGCGACGGCAGCCGCTCCGACATCGACTTTCGTCCTTTCCCCAGCGTCTGGGAGGCCGTCCAGAGCGAGAACGGCAACTGCCTGGGCCGCGACTGCCCGCGGCACAAGGAGTGCTTCTTTTATCAGGCGCGGCGCAGAGTCCACAATGCAAACTTGCTGGTGGTCAATCACGCCCTCTTCGTCAGCGACCTGGCCTTGAGAGCATCAGGTGTCTCGCTCTTACCCAAGTACGACGTGGCCATCATCGACGAGGCCCATACGCTCGAGGCGGTTGCCGGCAAGCACCTGGGCTTGCAACTTTCCAGCCTCGGGGTCGATTTCACGCTGGCGCGGCTGTACAACGAGCGGTCGGGGAAGGGCTTGCTCACCTTTCACAAGCTTGACGATGCGACCAGGAAGGTCCAGTCGGCCCGCATGGCGGCCGACAACTTCTTCGATCGGATCGCCGACTGGTTCGAGCGCCAGCCGCCGGGCTTCAACGGCCGGGTCCGAACGCCGATCGGCTGCCCCGAGACCCTCTCCGAGGAGCTGCACAAGCTCGCCACGGCGATCGGCGAAGCCGCGAAACGGATCGAGAACCCGACGGAGCGCATCGAGCTGACCGCGGCCGAGCTGCGATGCCGAGGGCTGGCGAGCGAGATCTCGGGCTGGCTTTCCCAGTCGGCGCCCGAGACCGTCCACTGGGTCGAGGTCGAGAACAGGACCAGGCGCCGGGTGCGGCTCGCTTCCTCCCCCCTGGACGTGGGGCCCAGGCTGCGGACCCTGCTGTTCGACGAGGTCCCGACGTGCATCCTCACCTCGGCGACGCTCTGCGTCGGCTCGCCACCGAAGTTCGATTTCATCCAGTCGCGAGTCGGGCTGACGAAGGCTGAGACCCTCGCCGTCGGCAGCCCGTTCGACTTTCCCCGCCAGGTGACCGTCCACTTGCCGAAAAACCTCCCGGACCCGTCCGATCAGCCGGATTCGTTCGAGCGCGGGGCGATCCGGGCGATCGCCCATTACCTCGAGAAGACGCAGGGCAAGGCGTTCGTCTTGTTCACCTCATACAAGATGCTCGACGCGGCCGCCCGGGCACTCTCTCCCTGGCTGGCGCGGCGGAACATCGCCTTGTTCGCGCAGAGCGACGGCATGCCCCGGTCGAAGATGGTCGACGCGTTCAAGGCCGACATCAACAGCGTCATCTTCGGAGCCGACAGCTTCTGGCAAGGAGTCGACGTGCCCGGCGACGCGCTCTCGAACGTCATCATCACGCGGCTGCCGTTCTCCGTCCCCAGCCATCCTCTCCTGGAGGCGCGGCTCGAGTTCATCCGAAGTCGCGGCGGCAACCCCTTCGTCGAGTACCAGGTCCCCGAAGCCGTCATCAAGCTCAAGCAGGGCTTCGGCCGCTTGATCCGCACCAAGACCGACCGCGGGATCGTCGTGATCCTCGACCCCCGCATCATGACCAAGCCCTACGGCCGCACGTTCTTGAACTCGCTGCCCGAGTGCCCGCGGATCGTGGAAGAGCCACCGTTCGGCGACGCATCGCTCTGATGGCTCATTTCCGGCCCAGAAGCTCCCTCGCCACCGCCGCCACCCGGTCCGGCTCGAACCCGAACTTCGTCTGCAGCTCCTTGAGCGGCGCCGAGGCTCCGAAGGTCTTCATGCCAATGATGTGGCCCGACGGGCCGACGTATCGTTCCCAGCCCAGGGTCGAGGCCTGTTCCACGGCGACGCGGGCTTTCACACTGGGCGGCAGCACGCTGTCGCGGTACTCCCGCGTCTGGTGCTCGTAGATGTCCCACGATGGCATCGAGACCACGCGCGAGCGGATTCCCTCGGCGAGCAGTTTCTCATGAGCCTGCACGACGAGAATGACTTCACTGCCCGAGGCGATCAGGATCACCTCCGGATCCCCGCCGGGCGCGTCGGCGAGTACATAAGCGCCTCGCGCGGCCCCGGACGCCGGTGCGTACTTCGTCCGATCCAGCGTGGGCAAGGGTTGCCGCGACAGCGCCAGCACAGCCGGCTGATGGCGCAACGGCATGATGTAACGGTATGCCTCGACGACCTCGTTTGCATCGCCCGGCCGCAGGACCACCAGCCCGGGGATGGCGCGCAACGACACAAGCTGCTCCACCGGCTGGTGGGTTGGGCCGTCCTCGCCGTCGCCCATGGCGTCGTGTGTGAACACGAAGATGGTCGGCAGCTCCATCAGGGCCGATAGCCGGATGGCGGGGCGCGCGTAGTCGCTGAAGATGAAGAAGGTCGCGCCGAAGGCCCGGAGCTTTGACAGCGAAAGCCCGTTCACAGTCGCCGCCATCGCGTGCTCGCGGATGCCGAAGTGCAGGTTCCTCCCGCCCGGACTGCCGGCCTGGAAATCGCCCGCGCCCTCGAACTTCAGGGTGGTCTTGTTCGACGGTCCCAGATCGGCCGAGCCACCCAGGAACCAGGGGATGTTCTCCGCCAGCACGTTGAGCACCTTGCCCGAGGCGTCCCGCCCAGCGATGCCTTTCGCGTCGGCCGGAAACACGGGGAGGTTACGGTCCCACCCGGCGGGCAACTGACGCCGCTGCATCAGGTCGATCTCGGTCGCGAGCTCGGGATACTTGGCCTGATAGGCAGCGAAGAGTTCCATCCACCTTCGGCGGGCGATCGCGCCGCGCGTGCCCACCCCGGCGGTGAAGTGCTCGCGAACCCCATCGGGCACGAGGAATTCTGCATCCTCGGGCCAGCCGTAGGCTCGCTTGGTCAGGCGGACCTCCTCGTCGCCGAGCGGCTCGCCATGGGCCTCCGGGGTGTCCTGCTTCTTCGGGGAACCGTAGCCGATGTGGCTGTCCAGGATGATGAAGGTGGGGCGACCCTTCGTCTGCCGGAAGACCTTCAGAGCATCCTCGATGCGATCGATGTCATTGGCGTCGCCGACCCGCAGGACGTTCCAGCCGTAACCCTGGAACCGGGCCGCGACGTCCTCCGTGAATGTGATACGGGTGGTTCCCTCAATGGTGATGTGGTTGTTGTCGTAGATCCAGCAGAGGTTGTCCAGGCCGAGGTGGCCCGCGAGGGACGCCGCCTCGGACGCGACCCCCTCCATCATGCAGCCATCGCCGCAGATGGCATAGATGTTGTAGTCGAAGATGTCGAAGCCCGGCCGATTGAATTGGTGGGCAAGCCACTTCTGGCCGATGGACATGCCCACGCTGGTGGCGACGCCCTGTCCGAGCGGGCCGCTGGTGGTCTCGACGCCCGAAACCCAGTGGTACTCAGGGTGCCCGGGCGCCTTGCTGTCGAGCTGGCGGAAACGGCGGATGTCCTCGAGCGAAACCGAGGGCTGCCCAAGCCGCTCGTAGTCAGCGTTCACGGCCTTGGTCCCGGTGAGGTGGAGCACCGACCAAAGTAACATCGAGGCATGTCCGTTGGAGAGCACGAACCGATCGCGGTTGGGCCAGATCGGGTCATTCGGATCGAACTGCATGACGCGGTTCCAGATCGTGTAGACCAAAGGCGCGAGCGCCATCGGCGTGCCCGGGTGTCCGGACTTTGCCTCCTGGACCGCATCCATCGAGAGGGTGCGGATGGTATTGATCGATAATTGATCGAGCTGGTCGTTGGTCATGTGTCACCTTTTCTTCTCACAAAACATGACAGGCAGCAGCGGGCAGCCTGGCTTGGCCTCGACGAGGGAGTATGCCTCGGCGAACTCCGTGCCGCACTCGGCCCCGCGGCGGCGGTGCATGCGCTCGTGGAACGCCCAGATCCTCGCCGGGTCCTGGCTCTTGTGCTCTTCGAGTGAACGCCGCTTGATATCCCGCACCGGTTTGATGTCGAGGTAAAGCTCGGGCTTGAAAGCAATGGTCTGCTGGTCAGTCATCACCTCGAAGAAGTACAGGTTCCAGCCTCCCTTCCGCTGGTAACATTGCCAGACGAGCGAGCTGACCGAGTGGTGATTCTCGTGGGAGTCCAGCGGCCAGTGCGTCACGACGATGTCGGGCTTCACCTCGTCGAGCCACGCGGAAACAGCCCGCGCGGTTGCCTGGTCGGCCACGAGCGTTTCATGAGCATACGGGAAGAACTTCGGGGTTGCACCCAGGACCTTGCAAGCGGCCGACGCCTCCGCGCGCCGGACCTCGGCCTCCGGCCGGCCGAAGAGTTGCCGGTCGCCTCGAAAGGCCGTCCCATAAGCCAGTATGACCTCATGTCCCAGCCCGGTCAGGGTGGCGATCAGGCCGCCGGCCCCTGATTCCGGGTCGTCGGGATGGCCGCCGAATACCACGACCTTCAGTTTCTTCGCCGCAGGGCCTCGCTCGAGGGCGGCGATCCCCGGCGAGGAGGAGAAACTCAGGGCGAAAACGGCCGTCGAGAGCCAGATCGAGGGCGCCAGGCGACGTTGATTCATCGTTGTTTCCTCCAGGTCGCCGCGCCCCTCACACAGACGTGAAGGCGGAACGAATCGTGCTGTGGTGTTCGAGGTATTCGACGCTCACATTCTACCGCGAACGTGGCCCGAAATGGGACGAATCACGATCAGGATCAACTTGAGACCACGGCATCCGATCCGTCGTGCTTTCCTTGGACGAGCTTCTTTCGGGCTCGCCGTGGCGGCGGAACACCTCGCGGGAGGCCGGATAGTCCGCAGCCACCTGCCGGACCGTCATCTCCGGGCGGATCGGCGGACGCCGCCCAGGTGCCACTGCCAGCCGCTCGATCTCCCTCTCGTCCATAAGTCAATCCAAATAAAATCCTGGCGTTCGATATCTCAAACGAGCCGGCTGTCCCCCCTCGCCAGCATCAGAGACCCCGGGGCGGATGATCGAACTGGGGAGCCAACCCGCAGAGCGGCTCGCCCGTCAGTCAGGAAACGTGATGTTCGAGATAGTCTTTCAGCACGAGGGCGCCGTTGTGCTCTTCGTCGCGCGCGGCGTAGACGAAGGTGACGATCCCGCCCCGGCACTTCTGCCAGAGTTCGTCGACCACGTCTTTCTTCTGCCGGAGTTCAGCACGGTAGCGCCTCTGGAATTCATCCCACCGGGCCGGGTCGTGGTTGAACCAACGACGTAGCTCGGGGCTGGGGGCCACGTCTTTGACCCAGAGGTCCACGGCGGCGCGCTCCTTGCTCAGCCCGCGCGGCCAGAGCCGTTCCACCAAGACACGCAGGCCGTCATCAGGAGCGGGCTTCTCGTATGCCCGCTTCAAGCGAATCTCCGCCATCCGGGCTCCTCCTTCGTCAAGGACGAATCGGCTCGATGCCCCGGCGCCGAGGATCATTCTCGAAGCGGCCATGCCCTTGCTCCGAGTGTGTTCAAATCCACCGCTTCGGGAGGATTGGGATTGTCTCGGCTCACTCACGCGGCCTTAATAGTCAAGAGTGCATTGCGCCCGGGCAGATATGTCAGCCACTCATGCGGACGTGCCGGGCGAGTTCGGACAGCCGGGAGACAAGTTCCGAATGGCTCTGTATCCAGAAGATGTATCGCGGCACATTCTTGCCTGTCGTGCGTGCCATGAACGGTTCGCCCCAAAAACTCAGTAGTGCTTCGGGGCTGCCCTTCGGCTCGGTATCAGCGAGGATGAACGAGACGGTTTCAGGCAGCTTCGACCAGCGTGGTTCTTTCACCTTTTCCTGGCCGAGGCATTGCTTGATCTTGGGCAAAACATCCAGCTCCCAAAGCTGTCGCTCGCCTTCGTCCGCAATGAACTGAATCGCCGTGACACGGGTGTTTTCGAGGGCGGGTCGGAGCAGTACGTCGAACAGTTCTTGAGGCTTGAACATCAGGAAACAGACGTTGAACCAGACCATCTCGCCCCGAGCAGCCTGGGCGAACCGCTCGCTCTCCGAGCGTAGACGGTGCGGCCCAATGAGGATCGCTTCGGCCGGCGTGAGAGAAAGTTGCACTTGCTGCACAGCAGCCCCGGTGTGCTCGAGAACCTCTGCTAAGTGTTCGGCTCTGGATTCGCTGCGAAGATCACGCACGAGCAGCACGGCCAACAAAACGAGGACGATCGTCAAGACGACTTCGACGTCAGCAATGTGCAGGAGGTGCAGCACGAGTGCCACGACTGCTGCCGTAATTCCCGCAATGACGTCCCAATCAAGCTGCAGCAGTCTTTTCATGCGAGGTTGGCCCCTTCACTTCACCAGACTGTACGTGTGTTGTTGCCATTGGAAGTCTCTTTAAATGGTCCGCGCCAGGAAGAATGAGACAGGTTGCTATCCCGCCGAAGGGCATGGATAGTGTGGGTGTGACAAACCGATCAGAGCATGCTCGGCGACGGGTTATGGTCAACCGTCGCGGGATCATCGTTCGTAAGGGGGTTGCTGGAAAAGCTGTATTCGTGGTAACCGGCCAGCGAGCTTCCCTTTTCAAACTGGCGGACGCCATCGTGCTCGGACAAAGTCGCCCAACGCACGTAGGCCAACAGTTGCTCATCGGTGCCGAAGGTCGCCACGAACCTTGTCGACACCCCAGGTCTAGAACCGTAAAGATAGTACATGTGTTGTGCCCCTACGCTACGTCCGCGGGTGATGCTCCTGGGGTCATTGCCGGTGTGGAAAACATCTTTACCCAGGAGCTTGCTCGGGTTTCAGTAACAAGAGTAAGAGCACGGTCGGCGTCATTGCCCGGATCCCGTGCCGTAGCCCGGCGGGCATGTGGACGAACGTGCCGGGCCGAGCATCGAGGGTGTCGTCGCCCAAGGTCAACCTCGCCTCACCGGAGAGGAACTCGAGGATGGCAGGCATCGTCGAGGTGTGCTCCGAGAGTTCCTGACCGGCCCCGAAACCGAAG
>JBIOJM010000205.1:0-17900 GCA_044450785.1 Isosphaerales bacterium | reverse complement strand
GGTCGGAAATAGCTTCCCGATTTAGCTTCTCTGGTTTTCCGGGTGCCACTGGCTCTGCCAGTGCCCGCCCAAGCATGGGGACACTGGCAGAGCCAGTGGCACACAAATACGAAGTCGGGAAGTTATTTCGGGCCTGTTCCTTAAGGGTGCATCGTTCGCGGTCTTAAGATGGTCCTTGCTCATCGACTCAGTCTACTCGAAGTGGCTGCGCACGTCAGCGACGTCGTGGCCGGAAAGTCCTGAGCGATCCTGGTATAATCGGGCCTCGTTCGGTGGAAGACAACGAGAAAGGCCTGCTCTCCGGGTCGGGGCCCTCGCATGCGAAAGATTCGCCTCAAGTCGCCTTTGAACGCTCGCCTGTCCGATCAATTTCAGCGCGAGTTGAATGATTCACAGCGAGCGGCGGCGATGGCGCCGGATGGCTACAACCTGATCCTGGCGGGGCCGGGCTCGGGCAAGACGCGGGTCATCACCTACCGCGTGGCCTACTTGATCGCGACCGGCGTTCCAGCCGGGTCGATCATGCTGGTCACTTTCACTCGCCGCGCGGCGCGGGAGATGGTGCGGCGGATGGACTCGCTGATCGGGCAGCAGGCAGGCAAGGTCTGTGCCGGGACGTTCCACCATATCGGCAATCGCCTGCTGCGTCGCGCGGCGGCGCTCCTGGGCTATGAACCGAATTTCACGATCCTCGACAGCGAGGACCAGCTCGACTTCGTCCGTCTGGCCATGGATGACGCCGGACTGAGCGGGGCCGGCAAGCTGGCCCCCAAGGCCGCCTCAGTGCGGCACGTGATCAGCTTCAGCGCCAACGTCAATCGTCCGCTGGCCCAGGTGATCTCCGAGCGAGGACCCGAGCTCGTGCAGTGGCAGCCACAGATCGAGGCGGTCGCCGCGGCCTACGCCGAGCGCAAGCGCGGGGCCAACTGCATGGACTACGACGACCTGCTTCTGCTCTGGGGCCGGCTGATCCGCGAGTTTCCCGAAGAGCGCGCCGCCCAGGCGCGCATGTTCCGGCACGTCCTGATCGACGAGATGCAAGACACCAACGCCGTCCAGGTCGAGGTGGTCGAGGCGATCGCGGCCGCCGGCGCGGGCAACCTCACGGCGGTCGGCGATGACGCCCAGTCGATCTACCGGTTCCGCGGGGCCGACTACGACAACATTCTCCGGTTCCCCGAACGGCATGCCGGCGCCCGGATCTTCCCGCTCGAGGTCAATTATCGTTCGACGCCCCAGATCGTCGCGTTCACCAAGGCGTCGATCGCCCACAACAAACTGGGGTTCGCCAAGGAGATGACCTCCGCCCGGCCCGATGGGACGCTTCCACTCGTGGTTCCGACGGCGGATGCCTACCTAGAGGCAGCGCTCATCTGCCAGCAGATCCTCGAAGCGCGCGAGAAAGAGGTGGCGCTCGGGCAGATTGCCGTGCTCTATCGCAACCACCACGATAGCATCCTGCTGCAAGGCGAGCTGCTGACGCGCGGCATTCCTTATACGGTCCGCAGCGGACTCCGCTTCTTCGAGCAGGCCCACATCAAGGACGTGCTGGCCCATCTTCGGGTGGTCCAGAACCCGCGTGACGAAGCCTCGTGGCGCCGCTTGCTCTTGCTGTTGCCCGGAATCGGTCCGGCCAAGGCCGGGGCGATCTTTCAGCACCTGTCGAAGAGCGGACGGCCTCTCGAGGCCCTTGAATCGGCGGAGGCCATGGCACTTCTACCGGCCAAGAGCAAGGGCTTCTTCGCGGGGTTCGTGAGCGACCTCAAGAAGCTGCGGGCAACCCACCCGGAACGCAACCCCGCCGCCGCGGTCAGCGCCATCCTCAAGGGAGGATACCCGGACACCGTCCGGCTCAAGTACGAGCGGCCCGACAACCGCATTGCCGACATCGAGCAGTTCGCGCTCCTGGCCGCGAAGTATGACAGCCTCGAACGTCTGATCGCCGACTTGCTCTTGGCCGGAGATGTTTACGGAATGGACTCGGTCGCCAGCGACGAGGCGGGCGATGTCCTCGTCCTCTCCACGGTCCACCAGGCCAAGGGCCTCGAATGGTCACACGTCTTCGTTCCCCGGCTGGTCGAGGACGGCTTTCCTCATCGTCGCGCCCTCGACGAGCCGGGCGGTGAAGACGAAGAGCGGCGCATCTTCTACGTGGCAGTGACTCGGGCCATGAACGAGCTGACGCTGACCTACCCCCTCACCATCGCCCGCGGCGGCCGCGGTCCGACCGTCTTCACCGCACCCAGCCGCTTCCTCACCGAGATGGACAAGGGCCTGGTCGAACAGGGAGAAATCGAGACGGACACCGCTCTTGACGACCCGTGGTCGAGCTTCGCGAGCCGTCCAGGACGACGGAGAGAACCAGGATTTTGGTCCCCGGAATGACCCCGGAGGAGGATCCCACATCATGCCGCTTCGATTCGCCGGGTCCCTGCTGGTCGGATCTCTTCTGTTCATCGTGGCCTCGTCCGGCCCGCGCGCCCTTGGGTTCGAGGATGCGGCAGCTCCCCGCCCACGCCCCTTTCGCATCCAGGTCGTCGAGGAGGGGACCGGACGCGGCGTGCCCTTGGTCGAGCTGAAGACGACCAACCAGATTCGCTATATTACCGACAGTAACGGCATCGTGGCGTTCGACGAGCCTGGCCTTTTCAACCGCAAGGTCTTCTTCTCGATCCGCGGCCACGGCTATGAGTTCGAGAAGGACGGCTTCGGCTACCGCGGCAAGGCCCTCCTCGTCACGGAGGGAGGGTCGGTTCAGATCGTCATCCGCCGGATCAATATCGCCCGACGGCTTTACCGGGTCACCGGCGCGGGGATCTATCGCGACAGCGTGCTGACGGGCGACGACGTACCGATCCGCGAGCCCCTCTTGAACGGCCAGGTCTTCGGCCAGGACAGCGTGGTGAACGCGTTGTATCAAGGGAAGATCTACTGGTTCTGGGGCGACACCAATCGCCCGGACTATCCCCTGGGTAATTTCCATGTGCCGGGCGCCATATCCGAGCGGCCGGGCCAAGGCGGCCTCGAGCCCGAGGCCGGTGTGAACCTGAGCTACTTCGTCGACGATCGCGGCTTCGCCCGGCCCACGGCCCCCATGCCCGGCGAGGGCCCGACCTGGATCTCGGGCCTGGCCGTCCTCAAGGGTCGCGATGGGCGGGAGCGCATGTTCGCAGGCTACGCCAAGGTCCGCAAGATGCTCGAGGTCTACGAACGCGGGCTTGCCGAATTCAATCCTCAAACGCAGCGGTTCGACAAGGTGGTCCAGTTTCCCGGGGCCTCCGCCTATCACGGCGAGTATCCCGACGGTCATCCGTTCCTCTACCAGGACCACGGCGTCGAGTACCTCTATTATGCCAGCCCTTATCCGTTGGTCCGCGTGCCGGCCGACCCGGAACAATTGAAACAGATCGAGTCCTGCGAGGCGTATTCGTGCTTGAAGCCAGGCACCGGGCTGGCCCAGCAGCAGTTCGACCGCGGTCGGGAAGGTGGGTTGCGCCACGGCTGGAAGACGAACACCCAACTGGTCCGGCAGGAGCAGGAGATCAAGCTGATCGCAGCCCGCCGGATCACGCCCGAGGAGTCGCTCCTGAACTTGCGCGACATCGACTCCGGCAAGGCGGTGCTTGCCCATGGCGGGTCAGTCTACTGGAACGGATATCGTCAGCGCTGGGTGATGATCGCCGTGGAGTCTTACGGGAGCACGTCCTATCTCGGTGAGGTGTGGTATGCCGAGGCCGACACGCCGCTGGGCCCCTGGGTCTACGCCCGCAAGATCGTGACGCACGACAAGTACAGCTTTTACAATCCGAAGCACCACCCGATGTTCGACAAGGACAACGGACGGATCATCTTCTTCGAGGGTACCTACACCACGACCTTCTCGGGAAATCCCGACCCGACGCCCCGTTACGACTACAACCAGATCATGTATCAGCTCGACCTGTCCGATCGACGTCTGGCTCTCCCGGTCGCGATCTACGAGGATCCGCCGGGCCCGGGCCTCGCGGCTCGCCTGATCAGGAAGGGCACACCAAGCGATCGTGAATCGATACCGCCGCGGCGCATCGCCTTCTTCGCGCCGGACCGGGACGGGATCGCTTCGCTGCCGGTTTATGAGGACTACGACGCGAAGCACGGCCAGACCCTGCGGGTTGGAACGGGCGACCGTTCGCCGGATGGTGCCGGCACCCGGCCGCTGTTTTTCCTTCTGCCGGCCGACATCAAGGACTACACCGCGGCGACAGTCCCCTTGCATGAATACCAGGAAGAAGGGGGCGACGGACGATTCTACTCCGTCGACGCCCGGGGCCCGAACGGACGCGTGCGTTGGAGATCCAAGGTGCTCGGCCGCGTCTGGCGGAACCCGGCGCGTCTCCGGCTTTGGTGAACACTGTAGATGAGCTCAGACGCGTCCGAGTCTGATGAATTGCCCGTTGCCGGCTGGGATGGCTCGGAGGGCCTGCGCCCGACAGATGATCGCGACGGCGCGTCGAGCGAGAATCCTACGCTCCGGGAAATCGTCGAGCAACTGGGACACGATTCCCAGGAGTGCTGGCATGCGCTCGAGGGTCTGGCGTCGGTCGAGCTGGAGGTTCGCCTCTCGATCATCGACGAGTTATCTCATTATCGCAACAGGCCTGGCGTTCTTACGTTGCTCCGGCTCTTGTCCACTGCACGCGACGCACGGACCCGAGAGGCGGCCTCGAGGGCCATCCCGCGGGCTGATGCCGAGGCATGCCCGGGTCACGGACACGACGTGCCCGCGCGGGCGACCTTGGTGAGCCAGGAGACACACGCCCCCTGCCGGACCGAACGCGCCGGCCTGGAGCAGTCCGAAAACGGGATGTCGGCTCCGGAACGAACGGAGGCACGGTTGGCGCGCTGCCTGGTCGCGCCGGTCAACGGCCGGGGTCGCAGCTCGATCGTCATCTCCGTCAACCAGAAGGCCCAGCGCCGGACCGCCGCGTTCTTGTGCGACGTGCAACGAGGCATCCGCGACGTTTTCGGAGAGGTGGAACCCGAGTCGCCCCGCGCCGGTCGTCTGCTCGATGACGTGAACCAGCAGACGGGGGCTGACTGCGTCGGTGACGTCCCCGAGCTGGCTCTCGGATTGCTGGCGGGGAGCTTGATGCTCTGCGGTACGGCCGTTCCCGCCGCGGTGCGCGACTGGCTTGATGGAACGCTCGGCCGTGAGTTCCAGCCCGCCGGGTTCCCGGCGACGGTCCCCGGCCTGAGCTGTTCGTCGATTCCCCCCGAGGAGATTCCGGAACGAGCCCACGCCCTGCTCGACGCGTGCCCCTCCTGGCTGGATGCCTCGCCGCTCACCTTCGAGCTCGCGGAGGAAATCCGTCTCCGTGAGGGGAGGCCGGCCGCCGACCCCGACCGTGACGCCGGCGCCTACCGGTTTCTTTTCGAGCACCGGCTCATTCATCGACTCGAGTTGTACCGGCGCATGCTCTTGTGGATGGCCTGGCTCTGGAAGTGCTCGGGCCAGGTGGAACTGTCGAAATCGGCGTGGGCTTTGGCCGCTCAACTCTCGGATGAGCAATACGCCGTGCCGTCGCACCCATTCACCGTGGAGCTCACGACCCGAAGCCTCAAGGCGGCGCAGGTCCGTCTCGGAACCAAGGCTTGGCGGTCGCATCGCGGCGGGGCATAAGCAGCCCTGTGATTGTGAGGCGACGCATCCGCGACCGGCGTAAAAAAAGCCCGGATCCGAAGCCGCGTCAATTCGACGAGCGACGCGACTCCAGATCCAGGGCTGTCAAACGAATCCGGGAAGACCGTTACTTCTTGGCCGGCTTGGCCGGCTTGGCCGGCGCCTTGGCCGCGGCGGCGGCGACTGGGGCAGGCTTGCTCTTCGCGCCCTTCTTCTCGACGGCCTTCTTCTTCTTGGCGGTATCACGCGCGTCGCCCATTGCTCAAGTCTCCTCGTGAACGTTGTGCGAGAGTCCATAAACGCATTGAGCCTGTCGTCTCTTCCCGCAAGAAGAACGACGCGTCTTAGAATGCCATTCCGTCTCGCAACTATCAAGAGAGATTGTGAAGGAATCTGGTGTTCCGTCGCGTTCTCATGAAATCGAGTCGGACTCCGTCGGATCTTCGATCGATTGATCGTTCGTTGACACTCATGTAACCACCCCGTAGCATCCAGAGAACGGAACGTACTGGTACCGGCAGGTAAAATGGCGCCCCTGGCAAGCGAGGAGGGACATGACCAATGGCCACGATCGAGCAGCTCCGCAACGCGACGCATGCGGTGCCCTTCCAACCGTTCACTGTCCATCTCGTCGACGGCCGTTCGTACCTGGTGAAGCACCCGGACTTCATCGCCCTGCCGGCCCCTCCCCGCGGCCGGGACCTCACGGTCCACGACGAGGACGGTCCGCACTGGATTGACCTCAATCTGGTGGTCGAGCTCCAACCGGCAATCCCGGGGAGAGGGCGAAAGCCCAAGGGAGGGACATGACCAATGGCCACGCGCGACCGGCTCCGTCAACTGGTGACGACCCAGCCGTTTCGGCTGTTCGCGGTCAAGCTGGCCGGCGGTCAGTCGTTCACGGTTCGGCATCCCGGGCTGGTGGCGTGCTCGGTCAACGGCCGGGAAATGACGGTGTACGATGACGCCGGCGTGCATCTGGTCGAGATGCTTCTGGTCGCGGTGATGGAACCGGTGACGTCGGACGGGGATGGGCCGGGGAAGCGCCCGAAGAAGAAAGGGAGCGGGTGATTGCGATGGCGCAACTGGAGCGAGTGCGGGAGGCCCTCCATCAGCAGCCGTTCAGGGTCTTCGAGATCCGGCTGCTGGATGGACGGTCGTTCCTGGTCAGCCACCCGGACTTCGTGGCGCTGCCGCCGCCGCGGAAGCGGGACATCGTGTTGTATGACGAAGCCGGCGTGCACATGATCGACCTGGCACTCATCCAGGAGATCACATTGGCCGTCGATCAGATTGGTTGGTAGCAGGGCCGCGATGAGCTGCGGCACTCACGACCGCCGACGAACTGGTCGTCCGGGCCAAAGGTTTTCATGGTCTCGAAACACCAGTAATTCGTGCGATCGTAGTCGTCCTCCGTCTCGTTTTCCTGTCCGTCGGCATAAACATACATTCCCTTGTTGCGGAGATGACGGCAGGGTGAGGCCGGCTGCTCGATGACCGGAAGGTCGTTGGGTTGGATATCGGCCATGGAACTCAGGCCTCCTCCCAGTAGCGGTTGCCGATGGCCGCGAGCAAGGCCCGCTTGACCACGGTCCTGGTCAGGGGAACTTTGTAACCGTTCATCGACAGGGGGGCGGCGCCTTGGGCGGCGGCTTCGCCGGCCATTGACGCGGTTTCAACCGTGAGGCGCTTGCCCGTGATCGCGCGCTCCGCGGCGGCGCTCCGCCACGGGATGGGTGCCACGCCGCAGAGGACGATCTTGGCGGTGGAGACTGAATCTCCGTCCATCGTGAGGTTGACCGAGGCCAGCACGAGCGGCCAGTCTTGCGCCTGCTTGTGCCGTGCCTCGTACGAGGCGTTCTTCCCCTTGGCCGCTGGGATCATGACCTTGGTGAGGACTTCGCCAGGCCCGATCAAGAACTCGCTGTCGGTCTCGCGCTTGGGGACCTGGTAGAGCTCCTCGATCTTGAAGGTGCGTTCGCCCTTGGGGCCTGTGATCGTCGCCTGGGCGTCGAGCGCGCTCAAGGCCACGGCCAGGCTTGAGGGGTTGACGAACAGTGCGTCGCCGTCGGTCATGAAGATCGCGTGGTAGCGGTTGTCGCCGGCCCGGACCAGGCTCTTGCCGTCCTTCATGGCCAGCAGGCCGTGCCCGGCGCGGAAGTACCAGCACCGCGGGCGCTGGAGCAAGTTGCCGCCGAGCGTGGCCATGTTCCGGATTTGAGGCGAGCCGACTTCACGCGTCGCCTGCCAGAGGGCGGGGTACGACTCGCGGACCCCTTCGTTTGCAACAATCTCGGCGAGCCGGGTGCCGGCGCCGATCGTCAAGCCGCTCAACTTCGCGTCGCCGGCGATGCCCGAGAGGGCCTTGATGTCCTTGAGGTAGACCACGCGATCGGGGGACGTCACGTAGTCTTTCATGCGGCTGATCAGGTCGGTCCCTCCCGAAAGGGCCGCCGCGTTCGGGGCGCCCAGGAGCTTGACCGCATCATCGATGCTGGTCGGGGCAGCGTACTCAAAGGCTTTCATAGATTTACGCCTTCCCTTCTTTGGAAGCCGAGGCCAGGGCATTCAACACGTTTCGGGGGGTCATCGGCCACTCGGGCACTCGCACGCCGATGGCGTTGGCCACCGCGTTGCCGATGGCGGCCGCGGTCGAGATCGTCGGGGGCTCGCCCACTCCGATCACGCCGCGCGCCTTCTGCTCGGGCGGCTCGTAGGCCCGCACGACGATCTCGGGGATGTCGGACGCGCCGGCCAGCTTGTACCACTCCATGTCGGGGTTGAGCATCGTGCCCGTGGTCGGGTCCACGAGCCGCTCCTCGAACAGGCCGTAGTTCAGTCCCATGATCACGCCGCCGTAGACCTGGCTTTCCCAGGTCAGCCGGTCGATGATCAGCCCCGAGTCCTGGATGGCGACGATCTTCTTGACCTTCACCATGCCGGTCTCGACGTCGACGGCGACTAGGGCGAACTGGCAGCCGCCGACGCCGGTGCTGGAGAGCCCCCGTTGAAACGAGCCTGTCTCGGAAATTGTGGCCATGCCCAGTTTGCGGCAGGCGTCTTTCCATGACATCACGGGCTCGCCCGACACCCAGAGCTGGTTGCTCTTGAGGGCGAGGTCTTCCGGCGCGGCCTTGACGGCCCCGGCGATCTTCTGGAAGAAAGCGTCCCTCGCCTTCGTGACTGCGTCGAGGGTCGGCGGGGACATCGACGGCGTTGTGGTCGAGCCTCCCGACGCCTGGCCGGGCGGGAACGTCGAATTGCCGATGTTCGAGATGATGTCGGTCGGCTGAAGCCCGAGGACCTCGGCGGCGATGATCGCCAGGACCGTCCGCGCGCCGGTGCCGATATCCTGGGTTGCGCTCCGTAGCTCGACCGACCCATCGGCGTTGATCGTACACGAGACTTTCTTGTCGGGGGAGCCGCCGCCGCCCCACTGGTGCAGGGCGACGCCGAGTCCGTGTTTGATGGGGCCGGCGCCGTTCTGGCCGCGCGGCTTGCGCTTCTCGCGCCAGCCGATCAGCTCGGCGCCCATCTTGAGCTCGGCCTCGTAGATCGGCGTATGGAAATCGCCCTGGGGAAGGTTCTTGAGCCGGAACTCGATCGGATCCATTCCCAGCTTGTCGGCAAGATCATCCATGGCCGCTTCGGTGAGGGTGCAGCTCTGAGGATGACGCGGGGCCCTCATGGCTCGTTGGCTGCCGAAGTTGGTCAAGACGGTGGATTGCGTGACCTGCGTGTTGGGAACGCTGTAGACGTACGGCAACACCACGTCGGCGCCGCCGCCGACGCCGCCGGTGCCGCGCGCGTCGGCGATCAGGGCGACGAGCTTGCCATCCCGGCTCGCGCCCAGCTTGATATGAGCCCACCCGCTGGGACGATTGCCAGCCGCCAGGTGCTCCTGGACACGGTCGAGGAACATCTTGACGGGCAAGCCGCCAGCCTTCTTGGAAAGCTCGGCCGCCGTCTTGCCCCACAGATCGGCGCCGAACTTGGAGCCGTACCCGCCGCCCATGAAGTCGGTGTGAACCGTCACGTTTGCCGCGGGGATGTGAAACAGACCGGCGAGGTCGCCGGCGACGCCACTGACGTTCTGAGTGCTTGCCCAGGCGACAATCTTGTCGTTGAATTCCCACTTCACGGTCAATCCGTGGGGTTCGAGGCAGACGTGGGTAATGAGAGGGACCGAGTAGGTGCCCTCGATCGTCACTTCGGCGGCGGCCATGACCTCTTCGGGCTTGCCTCGGGATTGGCTGCGGCCCTTGCGGACGTTCCCGCCTTCGAAAACCACAGGCGCGCCCGGGGCCATGGACAGGGCTTCGGTCGCGACATGGGGCAGGACTTCGTACTCGACCTTGATGGCGCGGACCGCGTCTCGGGCCTGCTCCTCTGTCTCGGCGGCAAGGGCGGCGATGTCGTCACCATGATAGCGGAGAGGCTTGCCCGGATTGGCGATCACGATCACGGCCTTGACGCCGGGCATCTTCTCGGCGGCCGAGGTGTCGATCGACTTGACCTTGGCGTGGGCGTATGGGCTGTAAAGCATCACACCGAACAGCGTCCCCTCGGGCCGGACATCGGACGGATACTTGGCCCGTCCCGACGCCTTGGCCATGCCGTCGAGTCGCGCGATCCTCGTGCCGATCAGCCGGGGGGTTTCAGGCCAGCTTGCCATGGCTCAGGCTCCTTTCATGGCTTTGGCCGCGGCGAGCGCCGCTTGCAGGACGCCGATGTAAGTGCCGCAGCGGCAGATGTTGCCATCGAGCCCCTTGCGCACTTCGTCAAGGGTCGGGTTTGGGTTCTTGTCCAGGAACGCTTTGCACGCGGTGACGAAACCAGGGGTGCAGTAGCCGCACTGGAGCGCGTCGTTTTGGTGGAAGGCGTATGGCACGCCATGCTCGCCGGTGTCGAAGCTCTCCAGGGTCTCGATCGTCTTGCCCTGGCACGAGACGGCGAGTGTCGTACAGGAGTACACCGGATCGCCGTCGATGATCGCGGTGCAGGCGCCGCAACTGCCGCGATCGCAGACCCGCTTGGGCCCCGTCACGTCCAGCCGGTGGCGGAGCACGTCGAGCAGAGTGCTGCGAGGCTCGACCGCGCACGAGCGATCCTGACCGTTGACCTTGAGTGTGATGTCGACCGTGCCGGCGAGGACCTTCGGCTCGCCTTGGGCGGCCTGGGCTTCATCGAGCGCGAGGGTGGCCTGGCCGGTCAATACGGCCGTGGCCGCCGCCACGCTCGAGCCCCGCAGGAAGTCGCGCCGGCTGTGACCACTCGCCACGCCGGGTTTTTTGGGATCATGTTCTCGCATCGAGCGAATCTCCCGTTTCACTTCGCTAGAAAGGCGACTCGGTCGCTTGCTCCCGCCACGTTGCATCCACTTCGCATTCTCGCCGGTCCTGAAGGGGCCGACTTCGACTCGCGCTCCCGGACCTTCGACTCGCGCTCCCGGGTCAAAACAACCAAGGTACGCCTCGCCGCGCGCGGCGGCAAGACCCAGGTGTTGCTTTTTTCTCCCCGCCAAACCCGGTCCTTCCGAACGCCGCTCCCGTTCACGCAGGCGTCTCCGTGCTGGGATCGAACCGCTGGAAGGTCCAGGCGAGCAGGATCAACATCAACGGTAATTCGGCCACGAGCACGAGCCACGACGTGACGGCGAACGCGGGCCAGTAAGAGCCGCTGACGAAGAAGGCGATCCCCCCGGCGCCCGCGGGAATGCCCAGGGTGGGAATCAGGATCAGGAAATCGAGCAACATGAACAGCATCGCGCGGCCGATCAACTGAAGGTCGGCGGAGGTCGACGGCGCGATGCGCACGGGGTAAATCAAGAACAGCACGTTGTTCATGGCAAGCATCAGCACGTCGAAGGGCACGACGAATGCCGCGGCGACCAGGATGATCGCCGGACTCGCCCCCGTGACGAGCAGGCCGGCGAGCAGGACGAGCTGGATCGCCGCCAGCACCAGGGCGCCGCCGACCAGCTCCCCAGTCGCCAGGGCGAGCGGAGCCACCGGCAGCGTCTTGAGCGAGTCCATGTGATCGATGTCGCCGCGGAACGCCCATGGAAGCTGCAAGGTGAAGATGAACGTGGTGTACGCCAGCAATGCGACGCCGATCCCCGCCATCACTTCGGGTCCCAGGCGTGCTCGTCCCAGCGCGGCCGCCCCGACGAGCAGCACGACGCCGGCGCACAGAAAGAAGACGATCACGTACCGGAACGTGCGCATCGCCAGCAGCAGTTGCCGCCACGCCACCGGCCCGGCGCCCCCCATCCAGGGCAGCGGCGGCACCCGGAAACGCGATGCGTTTTTTGAGGTCGGCAGCGCAAACCCTCCCCCTTGTCTCGCTCGCTGCAAGCGTTCGTAGACCCGCTGGCTGACCGCCGCCGCCGCCTCGAGATAGTCCGCGTCCAGCTTGAGGATCAGGGCCAGCAATCCCAGGTCGATTGCGGCGGCAGCCGCGCCCCAGCAGACCAGATCCGGAAACCATAGGTCGGCCAGGATCGTGTGGCTGAACACCTCGAACGGCGCCAGGAGTACCATCCCGGTCCAGGTCGAGCGGAAACCGTGAGCCAGCTCGGCAACGCTTTGCACCGGCGTCTGCCAGACCAATTGGGCCAGCCCCGCCGCGGCGAGCCCGGCCACCGCCATCCAGATCAGCTTGCGTGTGAGTGTATACGCGTATTCCGCCACGATTTGCCTGGCGAGCGCCGTCACCAGGGCAACCAGTTGCGTGAATGCCAACGTCAACAAGATGCCCACGAACGCCGAGAGCCACGAGTGAAGATAGATCACGAACGACACCGAGAAGATCAAGGCCATGAACACCGTGCCCAAGAGCATCTTCGCCAGCTTGTAGATCAATAACTCGCGGCGGTGAAACGGCGCGGGAAACAGAAAATCGACTTCGGCCGGCCGGAACGAGAACGCCAGCTCACCCGCGGGCCCGAAGACGAGAAGCAGACAGAAGCCCAGGATGATCAAGGGCAGATACGGTTCGACCGCGCCGGCGAACTGCGGTGGGAGCGCATGCCTCCCCATCGTGGCCGCGACCAGCGACGGTCCCAGAAACATCACGACCACGCCAATTGTGAACAGCAGCAAGAACGCACCCCGAAACGTCCTCGCGCCCCGAAACGTACGCCTGAGGACGCCCTTGGCCGACAGCACCATCAATTTGAAAAGGGCCGGATGCATGAGGAATCTCGGGACGGTCTGGTTTGAAGTTGCGCCTTTTCGTCTTCGCCCCGTAGGGGCCGTAACATATCAGCCCATGGCAACGCCCTGGGAACAGACAGACGACATGAATCAGCAGAGCCCTGAAAGGGCGTAACTTAACTTCAAAACGCGCCAGCGAGGGGTCTTGCGTTGCGGCACTGCCGCGTTGGGGACACGGGCTCCTATCCCGTGCCGATCACGATTTCGCCGGCTGTTCGGTCGCTCGAAAGAAGACCTCTTCCAACGATGCCTCACCCTGCAAGCCGGCATACTGTGCGCGGGCTTGGTCGAGCGACCCATAGAACAGGCGCCGGCCCTTGTGAAGGATCAACAGGTGAGTGCACAGGTCTTCCACCAGGGCCAGCAGGTGAGAGCTGACGACGATCGCGGCACCGGCGGCGGCTCGCTCGGTGATCGTTCCTTTGAGAGCTCGAATCGCGTACGGGTCCAGGCCGGTCAGGGGTTCGTCGAAGAGAATGGCCTTGGGATCGTGCAGATAGGCGCAGCAGATCGCCACCTTTTGTCGCATGCCGCGCGACAGTTCCTGCGCCATCGTGTTGCGCTTCTCCACCAGCTCGAACTGTTGCAAGAGGGCTTCCGCCCGGGGGGCGAAATCGGCCACGCGATAGGCCGAGGCGATGAACTCCAGGTGTTCCCAGATCGAGAGCGCGTCGAACAGCCTGGGGTCGTCCGGTATGTAGGCCAGCTCACGCTTGGCGGCCAAGGAGTCGTTGACGACGTCGTGTCCCGCGATCAAAAGCGTTCCGCTGGTGGGCCGGATGATCCCGGCCAGCGCGCGGAACGTCGTCGTCTTGCCCGCGCCGTTGGGCCCGACCAGCCCCAGGATCGCACCGGCGGGAACGTGAAAGCTCAGGCCGGCGACCGCGACCGTCTCGCGATACGATTTATGGAAGTCCTCGACGTGGATCAAGTTTGTTCTCCATGGAAGCTCTCCGCCCATCTGTGTTTTCCTTGAGGATTCCGAAGCCGTCCTATCGTAAGATATCCGTCGTGTCGTGAGATCCCAAGAGTTCGCTCGCCGCGTGTGGCCGGTTCCGACCCGGTAGGTCGATCGGGGAGCGTCTCGATCCCATGAGGATGTCTGCATGAAAGCCGCCGTTTTTGAAGCCTTTGGCGAGCCGTCCGAGGCGCTGCGCGTCCGCGAGGTCCCGGACCCCAAGCCGGGGCCCGGTCAGGTCCGCGTGCGGATGATTCTCAGTCCGATCAACCCATCCGACTTGCTGGTGGTCCAGGGTCGGTACGGAGTCCTCCCGACTTTGCCGTCGACGCCCGGCTTCGAGGGCGTCGGAATCGTGGATGAGGTCGGGCCGGGCCTGCTCGGCCGTTTCGTCAAGGGCAAGCGAGTGGTCGTGATCAACTCCCAGGGGGGCAACTGGGCCGAGCTCGCCGTCATCCCGGCGCGACTGGCCCGTCCCGTCCCGGACGACATCCCCGACGAGCAGGCCGCCACGTTTTTCGTCAACCCGGCCACCGCGCTCGGCATTGTCCGTCACGTCCTGGCCGTGCCCAAGGGGGACTGGCTGCTCCAATCGGCGGCGGGCTCAACCCTCGGGCGGATGATCATCCTCCTCGGCCGGCACGATGGTTTCAAGACCCTCAACATCGTCCGCCGCCGCGAAGCCGTCGACGAGCTCAAATCCTTGGGCGGTGACGCCGTGATCTCCTCGTCCGCCGGCGCCATCGACGAACAGGTGCGGCGCATCACGGGAGGCGAGGGTGTCCGTTACGCCATCGACCCCGTCGGCGGTGAGACCGGGACCGGGGTCTTCCGATCGCTGGCCGAGCGCGGCCGGCTCCTGCTTTATGGAACGTTGTCCGATCAACCGATCCAGGTCGAGCCGCGCCTGGTGATTTCAGGCCGGCGCGTCATCGAGGGATTCTACCTCGGCCACTGGATGTTAGATCGCTCCATCCCCTCGAATCTCCTCCTGTTCCGCCAGATCGCCGCACTCATCCGCCAGGGAGTCCTTCGCTCAAAAATCGGTCAGACCTTTCCACTTGACGATATCAAATCAGCGACGGAGCAGGCCGGAATGATCGGCCGGCAAGGGAAAGTCCTCTTGAGACTCAATCAGCGGACATGATTCATCAAACTGCCCCTTTGTCCTATCTTATCACCGGCCGGTCGCCGAAAGTCCATGTCCGGGCAATGGAAGCGGCTCGGTGATTTCCACTCGGATTCTTAGAATTCATTCGCGGTCGGGTCCTGATCGCGGTAGAATCCTATAGAGTTAATGAAGAAGGATGAGTCCGGACCGGCATCCGCCGCAACGCGGAGGAGGGCCGCTTCGTTTCGGGACATTTTTTGAGGATGCTTCAGAGGCCAAGTCCCGGCGCTACGATTTCATTTGTGCCGAAAACGTTGATTCGGCTGTGCGGATGCCGGCGCGCCGGCTGGGAGTGAACAGACGATGAGCAGTGGAACGACTGGTGCTCAAGATTGGAGAGCCGTGGCGTGCTTGTCTCCCAACGGCGAGCGGTTACTCTGCGTGGGCGAGAGCTCGTCGCAGGTTCGCGCGGCGTATACCGGAGCGTGGGGCGAGGTGATTCGGGATGAGGATCGTCCGACGGTTCGTGCGATCTCGTTGCAGCGCTGGGCGGGCCAGTTCTGGTCCGGGCAGTGGGAGCACCAGATGTATCTGGCTGTCCCAACCGCGCGCGCCGGCAAGGGCACCCCACCTGAAGTGGTCGAGGAAGAACCCGAGGTGGTGGAACCCGAGGAGGCCCCTGACTCGGCAACAACGTCCAAATCCAAGAAGAAATAAGCAAAGAGCCATTTCGGGTTCGGAATCATCCACCCGACGGGTACGCACATGGCGAACGGGTCGAGTGCAATGGCGAGGCCCCCGCTCCGTTCCGCGCTGATGGGGGAGTTCCTCGGGACGGCGCTGCTGATCCTGCTCGGCGATGGTGTGGTCGCCGGGGATGTCTTGCTGAACAAGAGGTGATGAAAAGTTAAGGGGGGAAAAACCGCGCCACGAAATCGCGATGAACGCGCAGCCTGGGGTGATGAAAAGTTGGTCTGGCGGAGGCGCAACAAAAACACGCGTCTCGAAACCGTCCCTCCAGTACGGTCAACACCAACTTTTCATCAGCCCACGCGCAGGCTGTGCAAGACCTACTTTTCATCACCTCAGTGCGGTGGTCAGAGAACGGGATGGATGGACGTGTCGAAAAACCCCCCTTCCAATCTTCCCACCGTGCCGGCAGCGCCCCTCATTCTCCAGGTAACAGGGGACTACCGCCAGGCATGAGAGGTCGGTCCTCGTGCCGTGGCTGAAGATGCTTGAGGGCGAGACGCCGGGCAGAGCGTTTCCTCTGAACAAAGAGGTCACGGTCCTCGGGCGGGATCCCGCTTGCGAGATCGTCCTGAGCGATCACGGGGTCTCCAAACAGCATGCCAAGATCACTCGCAAGGACGATGGCTTCCACATCGAAGACCTCGAGAGCACCAACGGGACCAGGGTCGGAAACCGGCATTTGACCGAGGCCCGTCGCCTGGAAGGCGACGAATTGATCGGGATCGGCGACACTCAGCTCGTCTTTTCCGAGACCGGCTCGACGATCCTGAGCGTCCTCGAAGTCACATCGACGGATGAGCGAAAAATCGTCGGGGTTCGACCCCAGGAGAAGCTCCAGGCCATCCTGGAGCTTGCCAGGGACTTGGGCGGCACCATCGACCTGGACCGCGTGCTGGGGAGGGTCCTGGAGACGTTGTTCCGAATCCTTTCGCAAGCCGGTCGGGGATTCATCCTGCTCAAGGGCGAGCGAACCGACGACCTGATCCTGAGAGCGAGCAGGTTCCGGGAACAGGATGCCGTCTCGCCGGCTTTCAGCCGGACAATCTTCAACCACGTGATGAGTGAGGGGCAAGCCATCCTCTGCGCGGATATCGCTGCCGACGATCGTTTCGGCGACAGCCCGAGCGTCAAGGAATCACGGAGCAGTCGGGACCACCCATGGGCATCATGGAGGACCGAATGTACGAGGCAGTGAATACTTCAATCAACCCCGGTGACGTTGTGGTACTCTACCTCGATGGCGTGAACGAGGCGATGGACAACCGTGGGCGGCTGTTTGGCGTCGAACTTCTGAAGCAGACCCTTGCTGTCGCGCCTTCCGACGTCGGCAAGATCGGTGAGTCGATTCTGGATGCCGTTGGCCGCCACGCCGCCGGTTGCACTCAGAGCGATGACATCACGCTCCTCTGTTTCGGACGGACGCGAGCTTTGAATAGGATGGTCACGATGCGACAATAGCGCCGGCAGGTCAAACCCGAGCAGCATCGACGACGATTACGGTTCAGTTATGGATCAGAATAAAGGACCTGACCAACCCCTGCCACCAACGCTTGTCCGCGGCGAGCCCGCCCCGTTCGCTTGCGGTGATCCCTCGCAAATCGGCCGCTATCGGGTGGTCAGGTTACTTGGAAAGGGCAGCTTCGGTCGAGTCTATCTGGCAGATGATGATGAACTCGACCGCCCCGTGGCGATCAAGGTACCAAACCCAGAGCGGATCTCCTCGCCCAAAGACCTGGAAGTCTATCTCAGGGAAGCAAAGATCCTCGCCAAGCTCGAACATCCGAACATCGTGCCTGTGTACGACGTGGGCCGTACCGTCGATGGTCTCTGCTACGTCGTTTCCAAGTTCCTCGAGGGTAGCAACTTGGCGGTGAAAATCTGCCAAGATCGCCCCGGGTTCCGTGAATCAGCGGAACTGATCGTCCTGGTCGCGGAGGCTCTTCACTACGCCCACACCAGGGGGCTGGTCCATCGGGATATCAAACCCGCCAACATCCTGATCGATGCTTCGGGCAAGCCGTGTGTCGCGGACTTCGGGCTCGCGCTCAGAGACGAGGACTTCGGCAAGGGGCCGGGCTTCGCCGGGACGCCCGCCTACATGAGCCCGGAGCAGGCACGGGGCGAGGGACACCGGCTCGATGGGCGCTCCGACATCTTCAGCCTGGGCGTTGTCTTCTACGAGCTATTGACCGGGAAGAGGCC
>JBIOJM010000204.1:0-17926 GCA_044450785.1 Isosphaerales bacterium | reverse complement strand
GGCGATCGCCTTAAGAAGAGCGAAGTACGCCTTGTCGTCGCCGGCCTTCGCCTTCTCACCCAGCGAAGCGAGCGCGCGGATCGCGGGCTCGTACTGACCGCCTTGCATCGCCGCGACCACCTCGGCCGGGACGAGGGGCGCGGCCGGCTCGATCGCCTCCTTCGCCGTGGCCGACGGGGCCGGTACCGCCGGGTCGGCGCCGCCGGCCCACAGGGTCGCCGACACACTCAGTAAGCCAACCATCACGACCCAGGCAGCGCTCGTCACGACCCATGCGCCAGTTCTTGGTTTCACGACACGGCCTCCTCACGAAGATGGTTGACCGGCTGGATGTCAAGACGGGACGATCGAACGGCCCCAACGCGCCCGCCGATCCGATCGATCTTCATTTTAGCGAGGCGGACCCGGCACGACCTCGCAAGTTTTGATGATCGGTGCAACGAATTCGTTCCGATTGCCCGGGCATCTGGTTACAATTCGTTACGAAACGTGGTGGGACGGTGGCCCACGATCGTGAAGTTGCTCGTAGGAATCAGGATAGGGAATTCTCTATCCAGCCCAAGCGACGGACCGCCCGGGCGGCTGTGCGAGCAACAACCCGTCCGCGAACGGGTCTCACATGGATGATAACGTTCGCGGGTTCACTTTCTTAGGAGCGATGACGACCCGCATACCTGGCGCCGTGCCACGACCTTCGATGGATCACGCCCAACCCGATCATTCCCAGAAACTCGCGATCGAATGCAAGAGAGCGAGTTTTTTTCCCCAGCAGCCGGGGTCTTGGCAGGCGGGGCAAGATCGCGCATAATTGTGAGCGTGCATGATCTCCCTCACAGGGATGGGAGGAGACAGGCGCTCCTCTTGCGTGGGGGGATGGCGATTCACAAAAATTAACGCAGCATGTCGCGATTTACCGCCGATTTTCGATATCGTCGATTAGGGGGTGTCGTGTATTTTATTAACAAGGTGGCAGAGGGATCGCCTCCGCGGGCGAGCGGAGACCGAGAGTGGGACTGATCCGACCTAGTGGCTATCGTCTGGGTGGCAGCAAGCGGGCTGGCGGCGGCAGGGAACGTGCGCGCCGGGTCGCACCGCGCGTGCCTCGCCCCCTCGAAGAGCTGGAAACTCGGGTCCTGCTCTTCGGTGGTCACATCGACCAGCCCGTTCATTTCCTGGTAACGGATCTGGCACCCAGTCGAGCGGTCGTCTCCTACGTGGCGCCGCCTCCACCGATCATTCAACACCAAGTCGTCGCTCTCGAGAGCCCCAGCGCTGAGACGGGCCCGAAGGGTCCTTTCGCGCTGGTCCAGGTGCCGCCCCCGTCGTTCAGTCAGGGGAACCCACTCTCGCTGGACCTTGGTGACCAACAAGTGCCGTCGGAGGCATCACCGCTTTACTCCGCGGCCGAAGGAAATCCTCCCGCGGTGAACGGACAGGCAGGTTGGCCGCTGGTCGTCACCCTGGGGAGCAATTCGGCCCCCATCGGCAATCGTCAGAACACCTCCCCGTCCGGCGGCGCCGGGTTTGGCCCGGCTGCGCCGGGTACGACCTGGGCCATGCCCTCGACCTCAGGTGACGGGACGGATTGGCACATCATTCCGGTGCTGCGGTATGTGGAAGTCCCGGGCACTCTCAACCCCGGACGTACCTCGGTGACGATTCAGGTTCCGGTGGACCTCACGACCAGTTCGCTGGGGATCTCAGTCCGCTCCTCCACCGCGAGTGTCGACCCGGGCGAAACGCCGGTCATTGAACACATGCAGCTCGTCGATCCGCAGGGAGAACCCGTCGATCAATACACCCCGGATTCGGGACAAGGGCAGCCTCCAGCCCAGTCGGTCAACGTGTTGCTGCACAACGCACCCGCCGGTGGAAGTCTGCTGGTTCAGATCACGACGCTCAACGGCGCGCTGGCGACCCAGACAGGCACCACGACGGTTTCGAGTCCGGACGCGAACTGGAATGTCTCATTCGTCTTGGGAGTGCAACGGCAAGGGGAGGATCCCGCGCAACAGGTTGCGGCGCCGGCTCAAGGACAAGTTGCGGTGGGAACGCTGTTTTTCACGTCATCCTCGCAGTCCGGGCTTTCCTCTCCGTCCGAGACAATCGCTCCCTCCGCCGAGGCGACCGGCAGCGCCGGGCTCGACGGCCAGGTGCTCGTGACCGGGGCCTCGGATTCCGCGGCGGGCGGCCAGGTGCCGGAATCCCTCGACAGCTTCAACGTCAGGGTTCCGACCGGCCCGTTCGCATCTCGCAGCGCCGGTCCGCTGGGACCGATCCTGGCGACCTCGGACGCAGACCTGACTCCGCCCGTCGATCGCCATGAGCGGGGCTTGTTCCAGGAGATCGAGGGCCTGAAGGACGATGACGCGGCGAACAGGCCCGAGCGGCGGTCCGAGCTTGCGAGCGTGGACGCGTCCGCCGGGCTCCCGCACGCCCAGCGGACGTCCGAGGCCGAACCGACCGAGGGGCCCGTCGTCGTTTTGACCCGGAGCGGGGGACTACCCCTCAAGGTCACGGGGTTGGCGAGCGGCCAGCGCGCCGACCTGCCCGCGCTCCTGGCATCGCTCCCCGCAATGTCCGACTCGGAACATCAGAACGCCGGTCTTGAGGCAACCAATCTTCCGATGGCCGAATCCGGGGTCGCCGTTGCCGCGGAATCGCCTTCGTCGACCGGCCGTCCGGACTTTCCCGACTTTGTCAAGGCGGCCTGCGGGTTGGCCCTTGGGGTGGGACTGACGTCCGGCCCGCTGTTTCCTGACGTGCTGGCGTCGGTGCAGGCGCGCCTGCCGAAGTGGATGCTCAGCTTCCGGGCCAGAGCGAAGGTCGGTGAGTCGCCTCCGGCCACGAAACACCGGTTCCGCAGGATTCGCGACTGGCTGCGCGGGTCTGCGGCGAAAAGGGGATAAGTTCAATTACTTTTTGATGCGCCGAAGCGATCCCGATTATTGGACTTATCCCCTTTTCATTGCGGGGCCGGGTCCTGGGATCGCGCGGCGAGGGCACCCCAGACGTCGCACGCCGTGCGATGTGCGAGAGCGTGCCAGCGCTGCCGCCGGTCGGGGCGGCTGGAGAGGCATCGGTAATAAGCCGCGACGATGCCGAGCTCGATCCGGGGATCAGCGTGCGCCCAGGAGGCGGCCTGTTCCAGGTCGGCCAGGGCCAGGTCCCACCGGCCGAGCCGCATCTGGGCTCCGGCGCGGCCGAGGTAGGCTTCGGGGAGCTCCGGGTCGCGCCTGAGGGCCAGCGACCACTCCAGGACCGCCGCATCGGCGAAGCCGAGTGCCACCAATGCTTGCGCTTTATGAACATGGATGCGGTCGAAGGCCCCGGATACGAGCGCCTGATTGTAGTCCTGGAGGGCGCGGCTCAGGTCACCAGCCGCCGCACGCAGCACGCCGCGGAGCTCGAGCAGGCCGGGCTCGTTGAACTGGATGAAGAGACCGCGTTCCACGTCGTTCCAGGCTCCCTGACGATCGCCGAGGAAGGCTCGAACCCGCCCTCGAATCAGGTAAGCACGGGGAGAATAAGGTGAGAGGTCGAGGGCTTTCTTCGCGGCGGCGACCGCGGCGTCATGGTCTCCGAGCGCGGCGAGGATCACCGCTCGAGAGAGGGTCGCCCGGTAGGTTTCGTCGGGGCGAGAGCGGGCCAATCGATCGAGGCCGTCGGCCGCTGCGCGCAGGTCCTGGCTCAACCGCCGGCCCCCCAGGGGCAGCAGGGCGAGGTCCTCGGGCCGGTCGAGCTGAAGGCTATCGGACCGGCGCGCGGCCAGGAGCGTGCGTTGGCGAAGCCGCTCGTGGCCCGGGCAGGGGCGGAGCTGCTGGGCAAGGGTCGCATCGGCGACGGCCTCGGTGGAGCGCGCGAGCAGCAAGAGCGCCAGGGCTCGCGCCGCCAGGATCTCGTCGCGGTTCTTGAGCCTCAGTCTCGGCTCCAGGAGCGCGGTCAAGTCGGGAAGGGCATTCTCGGCCCGGCCGATCCTCAGCTCCAGCAGGGCGCGGCTGTGCCGGGCGGCCGTGTCGTCTCGATCCAGCGCGAGCAAGGCGTCGTACTCATGGCGGGCGCGCTCGACCTCGCCCGATTCAGCGGCGATGTTCGCCCGGTTCAATCGGGCAGCCCTGGCGTAGGTGCTCGAGGCGTCCAGCTTGATCACCTCGTCGTACTGAGATCGCGCGCCGGTGAAGTTTCCCAGCTCCTGGTAGAGATATCCCAGCTCCAGGTGAACCTGAGGGGCTTCCGGCCGATCTTTCAGTTTCTCGAGGACGCTCGTGAGGTCTTCGATCGCCCAGTCCCAGCGTCCTTTCGACCGATAGAGCCGGGCCCGGCTGAACCGAACGCCGGGCGATTCCGGTTTCAACGCCACGGCCACGCTGTAATGGTCGAGGGCGTCGTCCACGAAACCGGCTCCGTCCTCCAGGTAGGCCAGCAGGAACTGATACCAGTAATTGTCATCCCGGAGCCAGGCGGCGCGTTGCAGCCAATCGATCGCGCGGGCACGCCGGCGCTCACGGTAAGAAAGCAGGCCCCACTGATAGCAGGCGAGGGCCGAGCTCTCCTCTTTCACCGTGCGCGGCTCGCCGGGCAATGGAAGGAAGCTCGCCTGCCCGTTCTGTGCAGCGGGGCCGCTCGCCCTGACGTCCTGATGGGCCTCCAGTCGCGCCTCCAGGGCCAGCCAGGGTCCCTTGGGCTCGACCCACACGAGCGCCCGCTCGCAGATCGACAGTGCACGCGCGATGGCCTTTCGATCCACCCGTTCGCGCGGCTGTTCAGCCGCATCCGGGTTCGAAGCTAGCGACTCGTCGATCGCCGCCATCCAGAGGAACAAGAGCTCGTTGACTTCGGCCAGGAGCAGGTTTTGGCGCTTCTTATCGAGGAGCCCGAAGGGATGGGCGAGCTTGGTCCAGTCGGAATTCTCCAGAACGTAGAACGGCGCGAGCACATTTTGAAGGTCCCGTGAGGCCCGGGTCAGCTCGCTTCCTACTCCCAGCAGCAACCGGAACCGAAGACCGTCGGCCGCCTGTTCGACTGCATCGGCCTGGTTCCGGGCGGAACCGCTCCGCTCCGCCAGGTTTGATTTCGCCTCGGCCCAGCCCTTGTACTCTTCGAGATCGTGCTGGGATGGGAGCTCCTGAAACCTCTCGGTCAACTGGCTGCCGAAATGGCGGAAGTTCCTCAGTTTCGCCAGGTAGGCCCACGGGCTCAGCTCGAGGCGATTGGCGCGGTCCTTGGTGGCGTCGAAGTGCAGTTTCGCGGTGTCATAATCGCCGTTGTCTGATGCATCGAGACCCATCTCGAACTCATGCTTGAGCAGCTTGTACTCCTTGGATCGATCGAGCAGCACGCTGAGTGCGGTGGCCAGACCGACCGTGAGGGCCAGCAGGAGGGCGACGGCGGTGGCGAGCAGGCGTCGTCGTCGTCGGATCCAGCCTGTCGCGCGGCTGGGCCAGGGCTCGCGCGCGTGGCAGAGAGGCAGATCGTCGGCGACGGCCTGAAGGTCGGCCGAGAGATCGGCCGCCGATTGGTAGCGGTCGCCGGGGTCGGGCTCGAGTGCGTGCCGGATCACGGCTTCCAGGGCGGGGGGGATTTCGGGGTGACGAGCGCGCAGCCGAGGCAGAGGGCGCAGCCGCTCATCGGCGGCGCGGGCCAGGACGTCGAGGACCGAGGCGCCGCGGCGGAGCGTGCTGAAGGGCCGCTTGCCGATGACGGCCTCGAAGAGCACGACGCCGAGCCCGTAGATATCGCCACGTCCGTCCAACCCCTCGGTCGTGCCAAGGGCGAGGGCGTTGAGATGCTCGGGCGACATGTAGTCGATCGTCCCGCCCAGCGAGGCCGAGGCGGCCGTTTCGTCCCCTAACACCGGCTCGCCAGCCAGGTTGAAGTCCAGGAGCATGGGCATGCCGTCCGAGGTGACCAGCACGTTGGACGGCTTGATGTCGCGGTGGAGCACACCGCGGTCGTGAGCGTGGTCGAGGGCCTCGGCCAGTCGCGCCCCCCACCAGGCGATTGCCTGAGCGTAGGACCGGCGCTCGAGTGCTGCCCGGCCGGCGGAGCGGCCCGCCGGCAGCCCGCCGGCCGGCTCGAGTCGATCGAGGGCCTCGACCAGGGCGGCGCCCGTTGCGGCGTTCTGGACCTCGGGGTCGGCCAGGATGCGCGCCAGGGTGATGCGGCCGAAGTAGGGCATGCAGAGGAGATGCAGGCCGGTCGCTGCGTCGATTCCGTGTGAATGCACCGGCACGATGTGGGTGTGCTGAAGTCGCGCCAGGGTCTGCGGCTCGTGCGAGCCTCGCCGCGCCACCTTGAGCGCCACCGGGCGATCGGCAAGCTGGCGTTCCCTGGCCAAGAAAACGCGAGCAAACGCCCCGCGCCCCAGTTCCTCGACCAGGAAAAAGCCGGCGATCGTCTGGCCGGTCTCGGGAAACGCTTGGGCGGAACCGCTGGCCCCGCCGTTCGCCGACGACAAGGGGAGTACCGTCTCGGTCGTGCCCGACCCGACCAGCTCGTGGATCCCCAGGACGCGTCCGAGAGGTCCCGCCACCTCGGCGAAACGCGACAGGTAGTCCGCCGGATCGGGATTCTCCCGATCTTCCTCGCGGAGACAGAACTCTTCGTAGATGAGCGCGACGACCGTGTCTTCGCCGAGGTCGGCATAGCGGTCGAGATACCAGCGGGCACCGACTTTCTCGCCGGTTTCCCACCGCAACGCCATGTCGGCACGAAGCAAAGCCAGCCGGGCCCCGGGCTCGTCCATCGCCGTGCCGGCCTGGCCCAGGAATGCGCGGAGATCCGGCCGTCTTGCCGCGCTGTTCGAATCGCGCCAGGCCTGCTCGTATTTGCGGGCAAGGTGGATGGCGGCCGGCGAAGATGCATCTTCCCACGTCCGCCGACCGGCGGACAGGTTCATTGCGGACTCTCCCACTCCGTCTCCATGCGTCGACGCAAGTCCTCCAGAACGCGCTGAACGGTCCGTTCGCTGATCCCGAGTCGTTCGCTGATGTCCTTGCTGGAAAGGCCCTCCGCTTTCATCTCCAGGATGGATCGCTTCTCCTCCGGAACCAGCTCTCGCAGCCGGCTGAGGACCTCATGTGCCTGGGCAACCTCGCTCGGTGAGTCGGTCGAATCGGGCAGGTCGCGGGGACGAAGGCCGCCGTCCCACAGGGGCTCCTCGCGGTGCATGTCGTGCTTGCGGCTGGCGGCGCGGCGATACTCATCGATTACCTTATTCTTCGCAGCCCGCGCCAGAAAGGCGACAAGATGGCGCGAATCTTCGAATTCCGTCGGCGAAGTACGCATCCGTCGGAAGAAGCTGCCCCAGACGCTCTGCAGGAAATCGAGCGAGTCGAACCGCGAACGCAGCAACCGGGGCAACTGACGCCGCACCACCAGCCGAACCTCGGCCTCGAAACGCTGCAAAAGCTCGCGCGCAGCCCCATCGTCCCCGGACTGGATCCGCTTCAGGAAATCGGACAGCTCGCCTTCCCCATTCGGTGGCTGCTCGCCGACCGGCATCGACAAGACTCCGCGTTCCGTCCAGGTCGTCAACACGGCGCCGGGCTCTTCCCTCAGCATTCTCAGTCCAGCGCCAACCCGCGTTTCGCCAGCCTAACCCCAGAGGCGGCCGCACTGCAACCACAGAATCGGGTACGGCGCCCCTTCCGGAGAGAGGATTCCTCGCTGGCGCGTTTGAAGTTGCGCTTTCTTTAAAACTGGCGCACCGGGTTTCGCGCGGACGCCGCCGTTCAAGGTTTCTTGGCGGGCGCGCCCGTCGGGCAAGCCGGCATGTTCGAGAGGGAAATACGAAACTTCTCGTCGACCTGGTCCCGCGCGCTGTGGTACAGGAGGTGCTCGAAGTCCTCCGAACGTTCCGTGCTGATGGCAGCTCGGCTTGCGAGATACGCGGGCAAATTCGGCAGAGGGACCTTGCTACGAGCCGTCGGCGTGGTCCGGAAAATCACCACGCCACGCGACGTCAACGTGAGAGCGACTTCGATTCGGGTCAGCCGGTTCTGCGACGACAGGTAGCTGCCCTCCTGAATCTCAGACACATCCAATCGCAGATGATACAATGCGTGCTCCCATAGTCCGCTCCACGGCGATGAATCATGGTTGGGGAGGTAGGCCCTGGCTTCGAGCGCTTTCGCCAGGACGGGCCGCATGTCGGAAACGTAGGAATTCGAGCCGAAGAGGAAGTGCCCTTGGGGCACTTCAATCTTGACACCGTGGGTGGAGACGAGCTGGGTGACGAGTCCTTCGGTCTCGCTCCGCACGGCCGGCCGGACCTTCTGGGCGAGATGTCCGATCAGCCCGGCGACTTGATCGCAATAAGCCAGTGAAGCGACGACGTCGACCGACTCGTATGCACGTCGCGCAGCGTTCAGGTCGAAATCAACCTGTCTTTCGAGCGCTTTCTGGAACTGGGCGTCGATCGGGTCGATCAAGGGTCCCAGGTCGGGGTCCTTGGCGGCCCGGGCCCTCAAGTTCAGCCACTCCCCCAGGGCGAAGGAAGAAGGTTCGCGGCCGTTCAACCGATTCAGGATGTCGCCGGCATCGCGCCGGGCCAGGTCCGGCCGGTTTTTTTGCTCGCGCCTGAGCCGGTTGAGAACGCCCGGGCCAGCCTTTCCAGCCAGATCGAGTGCGGCGTCGAGGTCGATCAACGCCTGGCCGAGCCGGCCGCCGGCTTCGTGGCGCCGTGAGGATACGAGGAGCTGGTTGACCGACCGCTCCTGGTAGGAATTGTACTGCCGCTTCAACAATCGCCAGGAGCCGCCCAAGAGAACAGCCGTGGCGACCAAAGCCAGCGCCGCCCATGCCCAGGTGACCCATCTGGGCCGAACGAACCGCCGGCGCTTCCAGAGTGGGTCGGCCGCACGGGGAAGGTAGGGAACCTCCAGGAGTCTGTGGCAGAACCCGCATCGCACCTGGCGGCCGGGCGCAAGTCCCCGCACCTCCACTTCGCTGCCGCATTCTGGACAGGCGAACGACCCATCCATGCTCCAAGTCTCCCTGGGCAGGAACCTCCTGTTCAGATGCCGGCATCGGCGGTGCAATGACCCATCAGCCAGGTGTCGACGTCGGAGAGCATGGGATTGGTCAGGCGATGGGCACTGGGATAGGACTGAAAGGCGACGCGAAGCCCGCCGGCGCGAAGGATTCCGACGTTCTGGCGCGCCTCGTGGAGGGGGACCTTGGCGTTCCAGGCGCCGTGGACGACGAGGACGGACAACTCGCGACAGGCTTTGAGGCGACCCAGCGGCCGCAGCCCGACCGGCAGCCAGCCGTTGATGGCGACCACGCCGGCGAACCGCTCCGGGAACCGCAGGCCAAGCCAGTAGGCGACCGCGGCGCCTTCTCCGCAGCCGACCAAGAAAATCCGTTCGGAGTGGACGTGCAGCAGCCGGCGCGTTTGGAGGATTGCGGTGAAGACGGCTTCCTCCAGGCGGTCGATGGCGTCGGGCTCCGCGTTGAACAAGGCGCGTCGCACCACCTCGGCTTCGGAGACGGACGGGTTGCCCCGTGCCCTGAGGTGCTCCGGCTGCTCGAACTCGGTGCCCCAACCGAAGCCGGCCAGGCGGTCGCGCTTCGTGACCGGCTCGGGACCGCGCAGCCCCAACCCAACATAGTTCCGCCAGCTCAATGCGGGCATGGCCCGGACGAACTGCTCCTCGTCTCCCCCCCGGGCGTGGAACATCACCAGTAAGGGATAAGCATAGTTCGGCTCATACTGCCGGGGGATGAACCGCGCTTCCACCAGCGGGCTGGACTGCGACGTCGTCGGGTTCAACGGTGCGTGGAGCCGGTCGAAAGTCATCTCTCATGAACCTCCGGGAGCGATGGTGTCAGGCTGAAAAGCCTGACCGACTGATCTTGAGCAACCGAGCCGATCTTCAGCAAACGGCAGGCGTGGCCCAACTTCGACTCGTTTGTGCAACTTGCTAGGGCGGGCCGCCAGAGTCGTGCCAAGCATAGCTTCGTCGAGCCCGCCCTTCAATAAACCCGCTCATTATTTTCAATTTTGTCTCAAGTTTCCGGCGATGAAACCCGAAAGTCGAACAAATCGACGGAAGATGCTTGGATTTTGCGGGTTGCGCGTGCTCCGAAGATACGATGGAATGAACCCGAAGTACGAGGTGGGTCGTTGGGATGACGATCCACGTCAACGTGGGAACCGGAGTTTTGCGCCCTGGTCGCGATTGAAGGCGACCGGCAACCCTGCTCAGGATCAGAGGGACCGCTTGATCGCATTGAAGGCTTGACTGGGAAGTTTGTAGATTTCCTTGGCCACGTTCACGGTAACCTTGGCGATGTTCTGGCCACTCTTGGGACGTTTTCGGTGGAGCTTCTTTTGTGCGTTGGTGGCGGCTCGCGCCTGGATCCTGGCCGCCCGGCTGGCGGCGGCGGCGATCTTCGCCTGTTGCTGGCTTTGCTGGGCCAAGGTCTGCAACGAGGGAAGCGCAGCCGTCGCGGTGGTCGGTACCGTGGTCGCGTTGCCGGGGAGCCGCACAATGAAGGGAGCGGAGAGTGAGACGTTGTTGCTGTAGAGCGACTCGTTGATGACGTACTCCGGATCGACGATGACCGCGATCCGGGCATAGCCCACGTTGTTGAGCGACATGCCGGCAGGCAGTCGGTTGGGGAGCTGAAGTGTCTGGGTGAGTTGTTGATTGTAACCGGCCGCGAGGCCCGGGATCGTCGCGTCGCCGAGGAAGATTGCATCGGTGAGCGAGCCGCCCTGCCCGGTCAGCAGGAAGCGCACCAGGAACGGACCGGCATCGGCCAGTCCCAGGTTTTGAACCTCGGTTGTCACCGGGAAGCTGGAGCCCCAGGTCAGCGTGGACTTTGAAAGCAAGACGGAGGATGCGGCCAGGTCGGCGAGCGGACCGAGAGTGGCCGTGGAGGTCGGGCTGGTGGTGATCGATATCGCGGTCTGGTCGTAGCCGACTCCCTGGTCGGGCTCGTGAGGATAGACATCGTTCGTGACGTAGTCCGCATCCTGCGTCATCGTCAGGCCAAAATTCGTGTAATTGGTGAGGGACGCGGGCGCAACCGCGGGTAGGGTGATGTTCTGAACGAGGTTGATCGTTTGATAAGGGGCCAGCGGCGGCACGATGATGTTGCCGATCCCGACCGTTGTCGTGCCTCCGTAGTTCAGTCCCTGGGGCGTCAGCGTGATGAGCGCGCGAGTCTGAGGCGATGCTCCGGTGCCCTGGTTGGTGATCTGAGCCGTGACCGTGATCGTGCTGCCCCAGGTCGGGTCAGTCGGTGTCACCGCGAACGTCGTGCCGGCCAACACTGCGGGAGCCGGTGCTTCGATCAGGATGGGCGCCGCGTCGTGCGGAGGACCGATGTCTTCGTTATTGTGGTAATTGCTCTCGGCAACCGTACGGGTCGGGTTGACCACCGCGGCGACGTAGAGGGTCCCACCCGCGCTGCTCACATCGGGGATTGGTGTCGAGGGGAGATTGAGGGAGGTCTGGTACGGGATGCTTTGGCCGGGCACCAGGCCGGCCGGGATCGTCACCTGGCCGATCTGGACAGAGTATTTGTCGATCCCCCTGACGGGCGAGGCGTAGATGGCCACCTCGAACGGCGCGGCGGTCGTGCTCCCTCCCTGGTTGAGGACCACGCCCTCGACCTCGACATTGTCGCTCCAGTACGACACGTTCGTCGAGGTGATCAGCGAGGAGTTCACCAGATCGGGCAAGCCCGGAGTCATGGTGAGCAGCGATCGCCTCTCCAGGCATTCAAATTTGAGGATGATCGGTCCGCGCCCCCAGGCACGGCGACGTCCAGCGGCCCGGCGGTCTTGGGACGGCATGAGATAGGTCTCCTCCTTGAGATCGCGGAACACGCGGTTGGTCCGGGCGGGCCCTGTCGCTGGCACCGACCGCCATCGCGAACGCACGCAGACGGTTGTGCCGTCGGCCCGATGCTCCGGCGCGTTCTTCCGCTTCAACCCGTCCTTGGGGTTTTGCAGACCTTAGCTCTCGCTTGAGAATTGGTCAATACCGTCTGGACGGAGCCATCAGACTCGCTGGAGCGCTGCCCGAGGAGCCGTTGCGTGTGTATGATACCGGCAGGCAGTTGCTGGTTGCTGGTTGCCAGTTGCGAGTCGAGACAACGAGGTCCGGTTTTCGGCTGACCGCTGACGACTATCCACGGCGATGGGGATTCGAGGTTGACAGAGCACCTGGTCGGACAGCTTGGTTATGTGGGGATCACCCTGATCCTGATCCTGGGTGGGCTGGGGCTGCCGATCCCGGAGGAAGCGCCGATCATCCTCGCGGGCGTCCTGACCCGTAACGAGCAGTTGTGGGGCCCGCTGGCCATGGCGAGCTGTCTGATCGGCGTCCTGCTCGGCGATATGGTCGTGTATTTCCTGGGTTTTTTCTACGGTGAGAAGGTGCTCAGCCTACCCCTGACCCGCCGGGTGCTGACCCGGCAATGGGAGGCTCAGATCAAGGGATACTTCCATCGGCACGGGTTCAAGATCCTGGTCTCGGGCCGCTTCGTCCCGGGATTTCGCACGGCCGCGTATCTGACCGCGGGTATTCTGAAGCTGCCGACACTGAAGCTACTCTTGACCGACCTGGTGGCGGCCTCCTTGAGTACGTCGTTCATGTTCGGGCTGGGGTATGCCTCCGCCGACCAGGTCCATAAAGGCATCCGGATCCGGGAGGTCCAGCTCTGGGTCACGATCGTGGTGGCCTTGGGCGTGGCGATCTGGTTGCTCTTTCGCTATTACAAGGCCCGCCGCCGCGCCGGGCTTCCGGTCGGTCCGCCCGTACTGGAGAGCGACGACATACCCTTGCCATCCGCCGATCTCCGGGCCCCTTTGGCTCGGCCGGCGGCCACGATCGAACCCGGCCTCGATCCGGGCGTGAGGGCGGCCGAGACGACGGCAATTGAGGGCGAGACGTCCACGACGGCGGCCGGCGCGGCATCCGACGGGCCGCCCGGCCGGGCTGAACCGGGGATGTCTCCCCAACCAGCGGCTCCGCCGCGGTGTTCATACGACCCCGTCGCGGTCGAGGCCAGCCGGTCCCAGCCAAGGCTCGAGTCGCCATCCCGATGAGCGGATGTGGGAAAGGCTGATCGAGTTGGCCACGCCAACGGCCCGAATCCGGCCCGAAGTCGTGTTGACCCTTTTTTCCGTTCCTGATAGGGTCCGGACGCCTTGGCGAGACCAGCGTGGGGTCCAAGGCGAGTGAAAGAGAACGAGTCGCATCCCTTGCGACCGCGACTGGTCGACAGTCGAGGGCGCTCCAACTCATGACAGGATGAAGGGTGGGGGTGGTCCCGAGCCGGCGACGGCGAAATAGGGATGACGTCTCCAGGGGGGAATCGATGACTCGGGCCGTGTCCCGAGCGGAATGCCCGATTTCCCTCCGACCCGCGCTCGATGCGACCATGGCCTGCGGGGCCCGTCCGGAGACGTTCTCCGGCCGGCGAGTTATGGAATGACTCGCTCCCTGGGTTCGTTGCTGCAACGAACCTTTCCGATCAACCCTGGAAGATCGCTAGAATGAACAAGATCACGTACGCTCTCACTCTGGGGGCTGGTCTCGTGCTGAGCGTGGCCGCCCCGAATGCTCAAGCCGACCCGATGGTCGACACGCTCACGCCGACTCAGATGTCTGCGTCGACGTTCAACAGTCTGTTCACGCCGAGCACAGCCGTCTTGACCTCCAATTACGCTTTCATGAACACTCCCAACGCGGGTGTCGTGGAATCGCAGGTGTTCACGGGGACAGGCGCGGCGGCAGGCTTGTATGCCTACGCTTATCAGTTCGGCGTCAACAACGTTCAAGACACGTCGATCAACCAGCCGACGAGCGTCAACAGCGCGTCCGAGCTGTTCAATGCGACTCCGGCCGGCAGCAACCTCACCGGCACAGGCATGACCTATGCCTATGTGATCACGAACGGTCAAGTCGGCGGGATCAACCTGCCGCAGGCCGCGCCCGGCAGCGTGGTTCAGACGCCTTCCTCGATCGCCTGGCTGCCGTCGTCGACGACCGGATCGCTGACGTTCCAGTATCTCAATCCGACGACGAGCACGGGGCCGCTCGGTGCCGGCGCGATGAGCGGCACGATCGTCGTGATGTCGACGCAGCCGTTCACTGAACACTATGTCAGCCTCCAGAATCCGGAGCCGCAGACGCTCTACCCGTGGGCGTACTCCCCCACGGCCGGTCAGATCGGCGGGATCCCCGCGCCCGAGCCCGCAACGATCCTGGGCTGGACCAGCGTGATCGCCGGCCTCGCGGTGGGCCACCGCTTCCGCCGCAAGCACAAGACGGCCTGACCGGAATCGATCCGGGCGGCCCGATGCCTCCTCGACAGGGCATTGCGATCGCCGCCGGTATAGGAAGACCAGAATCCGCCCCTGGCGATCGCCGACTGCGGTCGCCAGGGGCTTTCTCGTTTGGACGATTTCCAGCATGTTCAAGATCACTCGCGCTCTCGCCCTTGGGGCTGGTCTCGTGCTCAGCGTGGCCGCCCCGAATGCTCAAGCCGACCCGCTTGTCCAGACGCTCACCCCTGCTGAGATGTCTGCCGCGCAGTTCAACAGCCTTTTCACGCCAATCACGACGGTGTTGACCTCGAACTACGGTTTCTTGAATACCCCGAATGCGGGTGTCGTCGAGTCGCAGGTCTTCGCGGGGACAGGCCCGGAGGCAGGCTTATATGCCTACGCGTACCAGTTCAGCGTCAACAACGTGACCGACAAGTCGGGCAACCCGCCGGCCGGCGTCAACAGCGCTTCGATGCTGTTCAACGCGACTCCCGTTGGCAGCGACCTCATTCCTCCAGGGACGTTGACATTCGGCTATGTGATCACAAATGGTCAAGTCGGCGGGCTCAACCTGCCGCAGGCCGCGCCCGGCAGCGTCGTCCAGACGCCGTCCTCGATCGCCTGGGTACCGTCGCAGTCGGGCACGGCCGGGACGTTGACGTTCCAGTACCTGAATCCGACCACGAATACGGGCCCGCTCGCGGCCGGCGCCACGAGCGGCACGATCGTCGAGCTTTCCGTGAACCCGTTCACCCTGCAGTTCGTGAGCCTCCAAAATCCAGAGCCGCAGACGATCAACCCCAAAGCGTACGCTCCCGCGGACGGCTCGCTGCCCATAGCGGTGCCGGTACCGGAGCCCGCGACGATCCTGGCGTGGACCGGTGTGATCGCCGGTCTGGCGGTGCGGTACCGCTTCCGCCGCAAGCACAAGACGGCCTGACCGGAATCGATCCAGGCGGAACGATGCCATCACCGAACATGGTCGCGAGGGTCTTTGTCGTTTTGAGGCAGTCGGTTAGGATAATCATCCGACGCGCGGGACATCTTACCCGGGTCGATCCGGCGGGTGGGCCGCTGATCCCGCCACGCGTCGCTTGACCGGCCCGACCCTGGGACCTCTGCACGACGTACCCTTTCGGGCGACATCCTGATGAGCCTGCCCACAATCGCTCGCGTGCGCCGCTCTCTTCGACAGCCCGAGGTCGCCGACATCACCGCCGCAACCACGGAGGCCGTCAATCAGAGCCGGCTGGCCACGCGCCTGAAGCGCGGCAGCCGCGTTGCGATCACCGCCGGCAGCCGTGGCATCCACGGAATTGCCCCGATCGTCCGCGCGACGGTCGCAGCCGTTCGCTCGCTCGGGTTCGAGCCCTTCGTGGTGGCCGCGATGGGGAGCCATGGCGGCGGCACCGCGGCAGGGCAGCTCGCCCTGCTGTCGGAGCTGGGCCTCACCGAGTCCGCGCTCGGCTGCCCGATCCGATCCGAGATGGACACCGTCGTGCTGGGCACGAACTCATTCGGCTTGCCGATCCATTTCGACCGAAACGCGTTCGAGGCCGACGGCATCGTTCTCCTCAACCGGATCAAGCCGCACACGTCCTTCACGGGACGATATGAGAGCGGGCTCCTCAAGATGCTGTGCGTCGGCCTGGGGAAACGTCAAGGGGCGGCCCAGGTCCACAAGCTCGGCCTGCCGGGCCTCCTGGCCTTGATCCCCGAAGTCGGCGCATTCCTGCTCGAGAAGACACCGGTGAAGCTCGGGATCGCAATCCTCGAGAATGCGCGGGAACACACGGCCCGGATCGTCGGCGTCGAGCCCGAGGACCTGCTGGACGTCGAGCCGCAGCTTCTCGACGAAGCGCGCGATCTGATGGCACGGCTTCCATTCGACCAGATCGACGTGCTGGTCGTGGGAGAGCTCGGCAAGAACTACAGCGGGACGGGACTGGACCCGAACGTGATCGGCCGGCAACGGGTCGAAACGATGCCCGATTTGCCCCGTCCGGTCGTCACGCGCCTGGCCGTGCTCGACCTGTCGGTCGAGACGCGGGGAAACGCACTGGGGATCGGCCTGGCCGATCTGACGACTGACCGGCTGGTGCGCGGCATCGACCCGACACCGATGCGAGTCAACAGCCTGACGAGCAACTTCCTGACGCGTGCGCGAGTCCCCCTCGCGCTGCCGTCCGACCGGGACGTGATCGCCGCGTCTCTCGACACCTGCTGGCGAATCGAGTCTGACGACGCCCGCATGGTCCTTATCCCGAACACGCTCGAGCTCACCTCATTATGGGTGACAGCGCCGCTGGCGGCCGAGGTCGCGGCTCACGCCGAGCTGAGCATCGAGACCGAGTTCCTCGAGATCCCGTTCGATCTTCGGGGCAACCTCGAGCAGGAGCGACTCTTCCCCGAGAGCCAGCGGGCGCGGAGGCCCAGGTGATGATCCGCGCGGTCGTGTTCGATCTCGATGATCCCGCGCTGCTCCACTTGATCGAAGGCGAAGGCCGGGAGAGAGGCCCCGATGAGCCCCAACCCTGAATCCGCGCGCACCGATCGCGGTGCCATGCCTCGGATGGACCCCGCGGAACAACCGCGGGCAGGGTCCGCGCCGGATGAACAATCGCCAGCGGCAAGCGCGGACATCCTTCCCTATCTCGTGCCGATGTTCGCCTACGTCGGCTTGAGCGGAATTGAGAGTTATCTACCTCGGGTCGACGGCGGGCCCAGCCCAGCCTGGTATCCGCTTTTTTACACGGTAAAGCTCGTGATCGTGATGCTTCTCGTCTGGTGGTATCGCTCGACCTGGCGAGACTTCCGGCCGGCTCCGACATACCGCTCTCTGGGCCTGGCGGTCGTCATCGGGCTGCTCGTGTGGGCACTCTGGATCGGGCTGGACGGTCTGTATCCGATGTTCCCATTCCTGGGCGGTCGAGTGGGGTTCCACGCGGATCGACTGGCTCCCGTCGCGCGATGGGCGTTCATCATCGTGCGGATGCTGGGACTGGCCCTCATCGTTCCCTTGATGGAGGAGCTGTTCTGGCGGTCGTTCTTGATGCGTTGGTTGATCGACCAGGACTTTTTCCGGGTGCCGATCGGCCGGGTCACGCCCATGGCGGCGGCCACGACGGCAGTGTTGTTTGCACTCGTCCATCCCGAGTGGCTGCCTGCGCTCTTGACCGGCTTACTCTGGGCAGGGCTGCTCTGGCGGACCAGGTCGTTGGGTGCGTGCTTCGTCAGCCACGCCACGGCCAACCTCGCTCTCGGAATCTATGTGATCGTCACTGGCGATTGGAAGTTCTGGTGACTTCACTGCGGAGATCGCTGGCAGGGCCGAGAAGAGATTCACCGCGGAGACCGCGGAGATCGCAGAGCGAAAGACAGAGAAGCTGCTGTGTCGAAACCGAAGCCGGGTCAGCGCGAGTTCTTGTGCGATCCCGGTTTCCGCGTTTTGAAGTTGCGCCTTTGCGTCTTCGCCCCGCAGGGGCAGCAACATATCAGCCCAGTGCGACGCCCTGGGAACTGTGTCGAACCCGAAGCCGGGTCAGCGCGAGTTCTTGTGCGATCCCGGTTTCCGCGTTTTGAAGTTGCGCCTTTGCGTCTTCGCCCCGCAGGGGCAGCAACATATCAGCCCAGGGC
>JBIOJM010000203.1:0-18260 GCA_044450785.1 Isosphaerales bacterium | reverse complement strand
GTGTACGGCGCCACGAAGCAAGAGGTTCAGGAGAAGCTGCGCCAGCTCCAAGTCGAAGCGACGAATGGGACGCTCTCCGACGTCGCACGCTTGACGGTGGGAGATTACCTTCAGCGTTGGCTCGACAACACAGCGAAGAACAAGGTACGCCCCACGACGCACGCGAGATACGAACAGCTTGTCCGGCTACACATCAACCCAATCCTCGGGGCTGTTCAGCTCGGCAAGCTGGCAGCGCTCCACGTTGAAGGGTTTTACGCGGAGATGGAGCGCAGGGAAGCCACCGCTTGGACTCGCAAAATGGCTGGCACCGTGCTAACCAACGCCCTGCGCCATGCTGTTCGGTTGAAGCTGATCGCCTTCAACCCCGCGGCGGATGTGGTCAAAGCCAGACCGGACGAGAAAGAGATGCTGTTTCTAATCGAGCCCCAGGTCAAGCAGTTTCTCGACGCGGCGCAGGGCTACCGCCTCTATGCTCTGTTCGCTCTGGCGATCGGGTCCGGGATGCGCCAGGGTGAGTTGTTGGGCCTGCAATGGCCAGACATCGACCTCGACGGAGGGACGCTCAGCGTGCGTCGGTCGTTGGCGCAGGTCAAGGGCGAATTCATCCTGAAAGAACCGAAATCAAAGCGTAGTCGGCGCACGATCAAGCTGCCGAGATTCGTTCTCGACGCGCTGCAAGAGCACCGCCATGCGATGCTCAAGGAAGGCAACATCGCCGGGCCGGTCTTCTGCACCAAACCGGGCCGGTTCATCGGAAAGTCGAATCTGATCCGTCAAGTGTTCAAGCCAGTCCTCAAGAGAGCAAACGAAAGAGCTGTCACGCTGGCGGATGAGAGAGGCACTCAAGCCGCGTTGCTGCCGAATATCCGGTTCCACGACATGAGGCACACACACGCCACGAGCCTGCTGGCGCAGGGCCACTCAATTAAGGCGGTTTCCCAGCGTTTGGGCCACGCCTCGATCGAACTTACCTTGCGAGTCTACGCCCACGTTCTGCCGACCGACGACGCCTTGCTCGCCGATGGCCTCGATCGAATGTTCGGGTGAGATTGGCTACAAAATGGCTACAAAACAGCCGTCACGTAGCGCGATTCGCTGAAAACGAAAACGCCGCAAGCTATGGTGCTTGCGGCGTTTTCGTCAAGAGCCACCGGGGGGACTCGAACCCTCAACCCCCGCTTTACGAAAGCGGTGCTCTACCGATTGAGCTACGGTGGCGTCATATCGAGTCACGTCGAGACAAACCGCGTCAACGCCCTTGTTTCATAGTACTTGAGACTTCTTTCGCCGATTGTCTTGCCGCCCTCGAACCGAGTCATTGCTGGCCTTGTAAAGCCGCTCCAGGCCGGGAATTGTTACAACCAGTGTTACAACCAAAAGGTGCGGTTTGCAACGGTCTCTGGCCAGGAGCCGCCATCATGGCGAGCCTGCAGAAGATTCTAATCACCCACTGAGTGGATGCACAAGGCGAACGCGTCCCGCTGAACACGCCGGGGGCCGCCAGAGTCCGCGAGAAGAGCGCCACATCGTACACCTGCTGGCGGGAGGGCAAGAAACAGGTCCGCGTCCCGCTCGCCACCGACACACTGAGAGGGCCTCCCAAGCGATGCGGTAAGGGGCTAGAATAAACCGTCTTCGCACCCGAATAACCTCCGCCCTCACCGGCGCTTTCCCATAAAACTCCGTTTGAGGCCGTCTCGATCTGAGGCCCAATCCTCAAAACGCGCATCACCCGGCTTCGCGGGAGGCATCTTCGATATGAACCCAGATACAACAAACGTAATCTACAGCCTCCTCGGCGGCACGTTTCTGATCGCCTTGGTGGCGATCATAGGGGGATTCTTGCACTACCGCCGGGAACGATACCTCAGCCACCAAGAGCGGATGAAGGCCCTGGATCTGGGCCGCGAAATGCCCGACCACGCGGCAACCGCGCGGATCAAGGCGGCATTCGGCACCCTCTCAGGCGGTGACAAAGAGGAAGAAAGCGGGTCGCTCAGTCGCAAGTGCTACTCGACGGCCCTCTGGGTGGCGTTCTGGGGTTTCCTGGCCGCCAGTCAGGGGGGCTGGGTGAACCATGCGATCGCCATCGCCATCGCCTCGTCAGCCGGGGCCATTGGCGTGACCGGCATGATCTGCGGCACAATCCTCGCGGTGAGGTCACCTGCGGAGGCTGCACACAGGCCCGTTTCCAAGCCCGCCATCGAGGCCGATGCCTTGTGCTAAACAGCCCCGAGTTACTCAAGCTTGCAGGAATTGTCAGATGAAGTCAGCGAGGCCCCGCGGCGATCGCTCGCTGGTAGACATCGATGTAGCGGTCGATGTTGCGGTCCATCGCGAAGTACTCCCGGGCGACGGGGCCCGTGGCGGCGGCCAGGCGAGCCGCGAGCGCGGGGTCGCCGAGGACCCTGATGACGGCTTCGGCCAGGGGGCCGGAGGCGACTGGCGTCAGGAGGCCCGCGCCTGAGGTCCCAAGGAGGTGCTGATAATCGCCGAAGTCCGTCGCCACGATGGGCCGGCCCGCGGCCAGGTATACGGCGATCTTGCTCTGGACCGAGTAATTCTCGCGGCAGGCGAGCCTGGAATGCACCAGGACGTCGGCACGGCGCGTCAGCGCGACGACCTGCCGCGGTGTCTGGCCGGTCAGCACGATCAGCCGGTCGCCGTAGGCACCGAGCTGGGCCCGGTAGGTCGCCCCCACCTCGGCGGGACCGCCGACCAGGACGCAACGTGCCTCGGGCACGGCGGCGAACACCCGAGGCAAGGCTTCGACCAGAATCGGAACCCCCTGGTTGGGATGGACGATGCTGCCCACATACATCACGACCTTGTGCTCGGGACCGACCCCCGAGATCGACGCCGGCTCACCCGGTGCGCCGTATTCGCCCAGGTCGATGCCGGGATAAATCACCCTCACCCGATCGGCCGGTACCCCTTTCTCCGCGATCACGACCTCTTTGACCGGCTCACCCAGGGCGATGACTGCGGCTGCATGGCGAAAGACACGCCGCTCCAGCGCCCGGTAAGTTCGGAAGACGAGTCCTCGACCCAGGTGGTCCCGCTCCACCTCGTCGCCCAAGAGTGAGTGGATCTCGTACACCATGGGCCAGCCGTACCGGCGACAGGCCGGGTAGGCCCGCGTCGCCCCACCGTAGTGCTGGGCGTGAACCAGGTCGAAGGGTTGCTCGCGGGCGATCCGCTTCAGGCCAAGACCGCTGGCCCAGGCCAACGGGGGGAGCCGATGGATCGGCGTCCCCTCGAAATCGCCGGCCTTCGAGGTCGCGCCCCACGGCGGCCGGGCGTGCAAATAGGCCACGACCACGTCAACCCCGCGCGGCTTGAGCGCGCGCATGATCTTGATCGGCAGCATCGCCGTGCCGTCGTAGTCGCCGGGGATCGGAAACGAGGTGACCATCAAGATCCGCATGGGCTCAGGCTCCATCCCAAGAGCGCGTGGCGATCCCAGGCCTCAGCCTAACAGATTCGTGATCCCGTCCATAGCGATCTTGGCCTCCGAAATCCAGGCGCGAGGGCCCTCGATCGAATGGGCTTTCCCCCCGGCCGACTCCCGCGCCCCACCTGGGTAGACGTACAACCAGGGGGATGGGTAGAGTCAACGGGTGTTGATCCCATGTCCCGCTGGGGTGAACCCGTGCAACGGCCCCGGCGTACAAGACGGGCGAGACATCGCTCGCGCGTGGGGTGAGCGCTCAAGGACACACAAAACGGAGAGACTTCCCAATGAACCGTCACGGTCGGCTGGGTCGGTGCGTCGGCGGGGGGATCGCGGTAATCGTCGTGCTGGGGTTTGCCGCCCAAGTCCGCGCCCACTTCCTGTTCATCCGGCTCGGCACGCAAGCCGAAGCGGGCCGGTCGGCTGAAGTCTATTTCAGCGAGCAGGCCGAGGCCGGTGACCCTCGGTTCATCACCAAGGTGGCACACACCAAGCTCTGGGTGGAGACAAGGCCGGGCGAGTTTCACGAGCTGCGAGTGCTCCAAGCCGCCGACCGGCTCAGGGCCCCGCTGCCGGCGGACCGCAGCCTGGTGGTTGTGGGGGAATGCGAGTACGGCGTTTTGGCCCGCCCCAACCAGACTCCGTTCTTGCTCCGTTATTATCCCAAGGCAGCGGCCGGCGTCGCCCTTGAACTGAACCGGATGACGCCCAGGGCAGAAATTCCCTTCGAGATCCAACCGACCTTCGAGGATGATGACCACGACAAGGACCAGAAGAGCTCACTCAGAGGCCGCATCCGCCTGGTGGCTCTGCGGCACGGTAAGCCGATCGCCGGCGCGGTCTTCACCGCGATCGATTCCGACTTGAGCGAGGAAACCATCAAGGCTGGCCCGGACGGCACGGCCGGCTGGACCCCGACCGCACCCGGCCGGTACTCGATTTATGTTCGGCAGACGCTCAAGCAAGCCGGCGAGCTCGACGGTAAGAAGTACGACGAGATTCGCGAATTCGCCACCCTGGCCTTCAACTGGCCGCTCGAGAGCCGAGAGGGGGACCCCGAAGCGGTCGCGCTCTTCAAGGAAGCGATCGCCCAGCGCGTCCAGTGGCGGGATTTCCCCGGATTCTCGGCCACGATCAGCGGCCAGATCGACGGTCGGCCCTATAGCGGCAAGATCGCGGTCCGGGGCGACGGCTCGGTCGACGTTCAGACCGACGACTCGATCGCCAAACCCTGGCTCAAGGACCAGCTCGAGTCGTTGGTCATGCATCGACTGCCACCGCCACCGGACGACTCGTCCGGCTCGCAGGGGCCACGGCTGCGGTTCGCCGATCTGGACGAAGACCATCCCCTGGGCAGGCTGGTTGCGGTCGAAGGGGGGCAGATGGCCTCGAGCTACCGCATCAAGGACCGCCAGATCATGGTCGTCAATCGCCGGATGGGCAACCAAAACATGACGATCACCGTCCTGGACAACGATCGGAACCCCGAGGGACGGTTCTTGCCGCACAGTTACGTCGTCCACTACTGGGAGACCGCGACCTGCAAGCTCAATTCGATCGAGACCTATCTCGATCGCTGGCAGCGCGTCGGCTCGTGGGACCTGCCGGCATCCCACTCCGTCCTGACCGCTTCCGACACCGGGCTATCGGTCCGGGCCGTGCAGTTCTCGGATTTCAAGCTGACAAGAGGCTATCGTGAAACCTCCGGTTCATCTCAAGAGTCTACTCTCCGCGACCGGTGAGGACGCGGCGGATCGCCTTGCCATTTTCGCGATGGTCAACCTCTTCCTGCACGGGTTGTCCGTCATGCGGGCGCTTTGCCTGAAACTGATCGAGGACAAGCAACTCGTGGCCTGACACGGCGCTCGAGTGGTCTCGGCCCGCCGCGGCGGTTTGTCAAGCGCCATCCAGGCGTTTCGTGAAACGGCAGCCGGTCAAGGTCCGGCTCTGGCGCGCGGAGCTTTCGGCGGCTCGGCCGGCCTCGGGGCCCTCGGCTTGGGCTGGGGAGCGGACGGAAGCGAGACGGCCCCGACCATCGGGTCGCGCCAGAGTAGCTCGCGCGCGCGCAGCAGGTTGCCGACGTATTGCGCGGTCGGATCGTGCTGGGTCCAGTGGGCGATGGCGCGGCGATTGTCCTTCTTGGATTCATAGATCCGGCCCAGGTTGGCGTTGGCACCCCAGCGAAACATGTTGTAGTAGGGCTGGTTCGGCCCAGGCTCGGGCAAGAGCTCGAGTGTGTTGCGGAACATCAGCTCGGCCTGGTCCAGGTTGCCCCCGCTCCAGGTGGGCCAGTGCGAGGTAGTACGTCGCGTAGACATCCAATCCGTCCTGAATGTCCTGAGGTATCGGCACTTTCTTGTTGTTGACCAAACGCGGATTCTCCGCGAAGCGGAATCTCACGTACTCCTCGATCGCTTCATCGAGCTCTTGCTCTCCGCGAAGCTGCTTGACACGCGCGTAAACCAGGGGGAACTCGGGCCGGAACAGAAACAGAGACCACTGGATCGATGCGACGTACTGCTGGTCCTTGAAGAGCCGAGTCTCGACCTCGAGCGGCAACCCCCAAAGCAACACTCCACCGCTCCTGTCGCCCAGGACCTGCGCGAAATGGTCGCGCTGTTCGGCTGGATCGCGATAGAGGATCGATCGGTCTTTACCCACCAGCTCGCGCTCCAGCAGCTTCATCTTGGGCGAGAAATAACCCGTGCTGGAGTCGATCAGAATGCCGATCTTCGTCCGGCTGCCCAGCAGCGAGGCCCGGCTCGTGCCGTAGGGTGAGAGCCCCGGGAGGTTCATCCGCTCAAGGATCGCCGGGTCAGCCAGGGCTTGCTCGAGCGTTGCCACACCCGTGCCGTCTGGACCGGGGATTTCGAGCCCGAGGCGCGCGTCGAACAGGTATGCCCTGCCATCGATCAGCGCCGCGCAAATCCAGACGACGGGCGGCTTCGGTCCCCTCCGCAGGCCATATAAGGCCGCCTCGATCTCGAAGTTCAATCCAGAATTCGAAACGGGCGGTTCGAGCGTGTTGCTCTTGCTATAGGTGATCAAGCCCGTGTCGATGCCGAGTTGGCGACACAAGACCATGAACACCCACGCGCGCTCCGACCAGAAACCGTCCGCCTCGGTGGCCATTCCTCGAAGGAGCACGTCGTAGGGCCGCGCGAAAACGTGGGGCAACTGGGCTGATCGCAACGATCCGGGCGGCACCAACTGAATCTGCCGCATCACCCAGTCAAAGACCCGGCGAACCTTCTCCAGGTCCTCGCCCGTCCCCGCCACCCGGCTCGCTACCTTGTAGTACATCATGCAGTCTTCGAGGTGCCGCGTGTCGCGTAGCGACCAGTTCCTGTTTTCCAGATCCTTGAGCGAGTTCGGCGGCAACTGGGTCTTCAGGTACTCTCGGGCCGCGGAATCCAACTGGTACTCGGAATGCCTGGTCCCCTCGAAGTATTGGTTCAGTTTCTTGACCGCTTCCTTGAAGTTCTCTCCGCCGGGCTGAAGGGCCGCCCGCTGGATCAGCATGATCGAGCTCTCCAGGATCGCTGTTCGTTCCTCCTGCCCGCGCTGGACGGGAAAAGAGCCGGCTACCGAATCCGGGACTGAGGAATCCAACGCGGGAAGCGAGCTGGGGCCCAGGCTGCCGCCGGTCGGAGCCAAGGATGCGGGAGGCGAGTAATCACAGCCGAAGAGCAGCACAAGGACTGAAGCGGTGGCCGCCAGTCCGCTCCATCGAGGAATTCGACGATTCAACCTGGAAGACTCCTATGGTGATCGATCGCCGCCGCGGATTCCGGGACGTTCCGGGCGGCCGGCGACTCACGCCCTTGTATTGTGAGGTATCGATGCGCGCGCGGCGAGAGTCCTTGTCGTCCTCTGCCCTATTTTTCCTCTATTTTACGACCGACAGGCCGTCAAGGTTCGGCCGGCACCTCCGACCCTCTATGATCAGCGCGGGACGATCACTCACCGGAGGCTGCGCAGCAGCCTCAGGCCGGTCGCTCCGGGTCAGCAGTCGATTCCAACCCGCGGATGAGCTCTGGCTCTACGAATCCGCCGTGATCGCATCGCGAATCCGGAGACAGGTGCGAAGTAAGTCAGCTAAGTCATTTATTTGAAGAGAATTAGGACCGTCGGACAGGGCGTGGTCCGGGTCCGGGTGCACTTCGAGAAAGAGGGCGTCGCAGCCGGCAGCGACCGCCGCGCGGCACAAGGTGGGGATCATTTCACGCTGGCCCGAAGAGGCTGTGCCCCCCGCCCCTGCGCTGGGAAGCTGCACCGAATGCGTTGCGTCGAAGACGACCGGCGCGCCGGTCGACTGCATCTGCGGGATGGCGCGGAAGTCGTTGACAAGCCGGCCATAGCCGAATGTCGTGCCACGCTCGGTCAAGAGCACCCCTGAGGCCCCCGAGGCGGTCAGCTTGGTCACCACGTTCGTCATGTCCCACGGGGCCATGAACTGCCCCTTCTTGACGTTCACCGGCCGGCCCGTCCGCGCCGCTGCTTCCAGCAGATCCGTCTGACGCGCCAGGAACGCCGGCACCTGGATCAAGTCCACCATCTCACCCATCGCCATCGCCTGGCTCGTTTCATGCAGGTCTGTTGTCACCGGCAAGCCGGTCTCGGCCTTGACCCGCGCGAAGACCTTCATCCCCTCAACCAGCCCCGGCCCGCGATAGCTCGATCCGGACGTCCGGTTGGCTTTGTCGAACGATGCCTTGAAGATCAGGGGAACGCCTGCCGCCCCGCAGATCTCGACCAGGTGCCGCGCGATCCGCAACGACATGTCACCCGGTTCCATCACGCAGGGACCGGCGATCAAGGCCAGGGGCCGATCCCGACCGATCTGAATCGGGCCGACCGTGACGGGGTTGGGAGGAACCATCCCTAAATATTATCGCGCAAGACCCTCGCTGGCGAGCGGAACTCGAGTCGGCCGCGTGCGACAGTCTGTCGGGGCAATCACGTCCAGCGCGGCGGGAAGGACCTCGACGGTCCAGCCGGCGGCCGAATCGGCGGCATGGCCGATGCCGCCCGAATCGCCAGGTTGCGATTCGCCGGCTGCATCGATCGGTGATTCCCGCGGCGCTAGATCGGCCGGAAGCACGTAACCCCCCGGGTCACCGTCGATTTGAACGGGTATCGGCTCGTCCGCGGTGACCACCAGTTTCTTGACCCGCCGATGAAACACGCCAGGCTGGTCGAGGTGGGTTCCCCGGAAGACCTTCCAGAGGTAATACAACGCCTGGAGCGGTCCGGGGTCGCGAAAGACCACCAGGTCAAGCCAACCATCGTCCTCACGCGCCGTGGGTGCGAACGGTAGGCCCAAGGCATAGCGTGGCATGTTGAAGATGAATACGGTCGTGCCGGTCATGACCTCTTGGGTCCCGGGGTCGGCGATCCGTACGGAGATCCTCGGGAACCGGTAAGATAGACTCGATTGCAAGATCGGCCGGACATAGGCCAGACGGCTGGTCGGCCGGATCAACCCCAGGCGTGAAACGCGCGCCTGATGGTGGCGGGTCACGATGTCAGCATCGAAGCCGAATCCAACCATGAGCAAGAACCGCCGTTCCGCGGCCCGGCCCAAGTCGACCCGGACAGGCCGGCCCGCGGCGATCAGGCCGGCCAAGACCTTCGGGTCGCGGCCCAAGCTGAAATGCTGGGCCACCAGATTCTCCGTACCCGCCGGCAGGACGGTCAACGGCACGCTGGGCCCTTCGTTGATCAGGGCCGAGACCGTGCCATCACCCCCCACCGCGATCAGGCACCGGCAGCGAGGGTCGGCGGCGGAGTGGCTCACCAGTGCCGCTCGCGCCTCGGGAGTCCAGGCGATCTCCGCGCCCAGTCCGACTCGCCGCAATGCGGCGACCAGCCGGTGCACCGAACGCAAGCCACGGCCGATCCCCGAGTTTCGGTTGGCCGCGATCCCAACCCAACCCCACAGGCTCTGATCGCGCTCGCTCGCGCCCGCCGGCGCGGGTCGACCCGGATCTGCAGGAGGAATCTGATGGCTCTGCACGGCTCCCGTCAGTTCGCCCTCTCGCGCCGGCCCTCTTGCGATCGGCCTAGCTTACCGAGCATCTCGATGTTCGCCTGGTACGTTGTCTGAAAGTCCTTACGGAGCGTTGTGAGCCGGGCCATCAGCTTGGCGCTATCATCCATGAGGGTTTGGACCTCCGTTTTCGCCTCGGCCAGCGCCTTGGTTTCCTCTTGCTGCTCGGTGATGCGGTGCTCGAGAGCGGTCTGTGCGCTCTTGATGGTCTCCTCGACGGTCGCAAGCTGATATTGAAGGCGCAACAGAGTTTCTTGGATTTGAGAGCGGGACTTCTCGATTTCAGACTGGGCTGTGCGGAGCAGAGTAAAATCGCGGTCCATTTGCTCCTGAGTCTGGGACGTCTGATCGAGCAGTGAAACGATGTCGTGCTGGGTCTCCTCGAGATTCGCCCCCAGCTTCTCCACTTCGACCGTCAAGTTGTGGAGCTTGGTGTTACCATTGGTGTTGAGCTGAGCGACCCCCGCCGTCAGGACGAGCCAGATCAAGGACACGAGCAAGAACAAGACGGCAAGAACTTTTCCCGCTGTGGACATCGGATCTCTCCCGGCCGAGATCGAAGACCTCGACAACCGCTCCGCGCTGGGGTGGCGCGAGCCGTTACGCTTTACCCGCCGTCTCCGTCAGGAGACGGAAAGGGTAGGACACTCAAACCGATCGAGCACGTTGCGTGAAACCTGATTCCGCGCGATTTAACTTAATATACCTCCCGTTGCGACCTGCTGCCAAGCGGTCGGGCCGAGTTCGTGTCATTCCGCATCAGGTTTGACGACTTTGCGGACGGCCCCGTACAATCGGAAATCCCTGTGGAGACCTTGCCGCTGATGCGCCCCACCTACGCCGTGACGGAACTCCTGGGCGACGGAATCGGCTCGGAGCTGTCGCGGGCGATCCATCGATTGGCTGACGCGCTGCCGATCCAACTGGACTTCGTGGCCGTCGATTTCCGTCTCGAGAACCGAAGGGCCTGCGGCAACGTTGTTTACGACCAGGCCGTCGAGATGATCACCGCGACCAAGGTGGCGTTGAAGCATCCGACCACCACGGCCGAGGAGAGCCCCAACGCGATCCTGCGGCGGCGGCTCGAGCTATCCGTCATCCACCGGCCTGTCTACACGATTCCCGGCGTGCCGACCAACTTCCGCCGCGAGCTGGACCTGGACATCGTGCGGATCGCCACGGGCGGGACGTATGACGACCCCGGCAGGATGATCGGCAAGGATGGGGCGGTCAGCCTGCGGATCGTCGAGCGCGGGCCCGTGCGCGAGGCGGCCCGCTACGCGTTCAACCTGGCCCGCAAGACCGGGAAAAAAGTCACCAGCTCCTCCAAGTACACGATCCAAAAGGCGACCGACGGTCTGTTCGAACAGGTCGCCCTCGAGGTCGCGGGCCAGTTCCCCGAAGTGCCCCACTCCGTCGAGCTGTTCGACGCGCTCCTCGGCAAGGTCATCATGGCGCCCGAGAAGTTTCAGATCGTGCTCGTCCTGAACGAGTACGGCGATTTCCTGTCCGACATGGCCTGTGGCCTGGCCGGCTCGCTGGGCTTGGGCGCCAGCGCCAACCTGGGCTTTGACCTGGCGGCGGTGGTGCGCGTCGCGCTTTTCGACGCCGCCCATGGCACGGCGCCCGACATCGCCGGCAAGAACCTGGCCAACCCAACGGCGATCTTTCTGGCACTGTCACTCTTGCTCTACCAGCTCGGCGAGATCAGCATCGGCCAGGCCGTCAAGAACGCCACGCTCGACCTCTTGCGCCAGGGCGTCCGCACCCGCGACCTCGGAGGCCAGGAATCGACCGATAGCTTTACCGAGGCCGTCGCCGCCCTAGTCGCGCGGCGGCTCGCGCCGCAACACCAGCCCCGGCTTGAAACCGGCGTAATCTAGCCCGGGGATCCGTCTTCAGGAGCATGCTCGAGCAATTGCTGCGGCGCCCGCGGCCGCGCGACCGGTCGATCCTACTCTTGACGATCACGCTCCAACTCCAGTGTAATCATCCACTTGGTCAGGTCGACCTGATCGATTCCCCACCGGAACCGACTGCTGATGGCCGCCGACGATCTCCCCTCGAATCCTGCCGACGCGGCCTCATCCGGGACCATCACCACACCACAACCGAAGCGACGAGGCCCGACCGCCGGCCAGGTTCTGGTCGTCACGAGCGTGATGTTCACGTTCATCTCGTTCTGGCGGACGGCGGCCCTCGTCCTTTGCGACCTGGCCAGCACGGCCTACTACATCGGCGGCATTGTCGAATCGCAGATCGGCAAGGCGGCACCGTGGTTCATCCTGGCCGTGATGCTCTTCAGCTACGCCGTGCGAAGCGTCTACATCGAGAGCTGCTCCATGTTCGTGCGCGGCGGGGTCTACCGCGTCGTCAAGGAGGCGATGGGGGGTCCGCTGGCCAGGCTCGCGGTTTCGGCGCTGTTGTTCGACTACATCCTGACCGGCCCGATCAGCGCCGTCACGGCCGGACAGTACTTCATCGGCCTGCTCAACGACCTGTTCGGGCTGGGTCCCGACAGCACCTTGATGGTCCACCAAAACGGCCTCTCGGCGGCGATCGCGATCGGTGTGACGGTCTACTTCTGGCGAGTGAACATCAAGGGCATCCATGAATCGAGCGACCAGGCGTTGAAGATCATGGGGGCGACGACCGTCATGGGAGTCGTCATGATCGTCTGGTGCCTGGTCACGGTGGCCGTCCGCCCGGAGACCCGGCACCTGCCCCCCTCGATGCCCGACCTTTCCAAAAAGGTGGATGCCCAGGGAAAGCCGATGCTCGACCCGTTCGGCAAACAGGTCGATCCCCTGGGCTTTATCGGCGAGGGTTCCCTGGGCGAGGCGCTGCGGCCGGAGCGCGTGACCGGCCACTGGTGGAGCTTGATCGGCGTGATCGGCATCCTGCTGTCCTTCGGACACTCGATCCTGGCGATGAGCGGCGAGGAGACTCTGGCGCAAGTCTATCGCGAGGTCGAAAGCCCGAAGCTCAAGAACTTCAAGCGCGCGGCTTTTGTCGTATTCCTCTATAGCCTTCTGTTCACGTCGCTCATCAGTTTCTTCGCCGTGATGATCATTCCCGACGGTGTTCGGATGTCGCGCTATAGCGGCAATCTGATCGGCGGCCTCGCCATGAACGTCGTGGGGCCGCAGTGGGCGCGGCTGATCCTCAACGGCTTTGTTGTCATCGTGGGCTCCCTGATCCTCTCGGGCGCCGTCAACACGGCCATCGTCGGGTCCAACGGCGTCTTGAACCGCGTCTCCGAAGACGGCGTTCTCCCCGATTGGTTCCTCAAGCCCCATCCCAAGTTCGGGACCAGCTCGCGGCTGATCAACCTGGTCGTGATCCTCCAGATTACCACGATCGTGGTCAGCCGGGGCAACGTGTTGACACTGGGAGAGGCCTACGCCTTCGGCGTCGTCTGGAGCTTTGTCTTCAAGGCGATGTCGATGCTGGTTCTCCGCTTCACGCGCCCGCAACACCGCGAATACGAGGTGCCGCTGAACATACGGTTTGGCCGCTTCGACTTGCCGGTGGGAATGACCTTGATCTTCCTGACGCTGGCCGTCGCGGCGATCGCCAACCTGCTCACCAAGGAAGTGGCCACGATCACCGGCGTCGCCTTCACGGCGGTCTTCTACACTGTCTTCTGGCTGAGCGAGCATGCACATCACCGTCGCCAGGGCGCCACCGCCGAGCTCCACGAACACCTCGAGCATTTCAACCAACAACAGTCCGAGCAGCTCAGCGTGCAATCCCTGAACATCACCAAGCCCTACCGCAAGCTGGTGGCGATCCGCTCACCCCACAACCTTGCAATGCTGGAGCGATGCCTGGCCGAGACCGATCCCGAGACCACCGAGGTCGTGGTGATGACGGCGACAGTCCTGCCCCAGGCCTCAGCCGATCTCTCGCCCACGATCACCGTCCACGACCGCCAGCTCCTGACGGCGGTGGTCAACCTGGCCGAGCATGCCGGCAAACCGGTCAAGCCGGTGATCGTGCCAACCAACGAACCTTTTTTTGCCCTGACCCGCACCGCCAAGACCATCGGCGCTCAAGAACTGATCATGGGGCCGTCGAACAAGTTCCGCGAAGAGGACCAGCTCGACCAAGTGGCGCTTTACTGGCTGAATGTATGTGGCACCGAGCCGGAGCCGCTGTCGATCCGCGTGCTAGGCAAGGACCGCGACGTGCGGCTGGACATCGCCGGGGGCAGCCAGATCCCCAAGCCAGGCGCCGCGGCCGCCGCGGCCGCTCAACTCCTATCCGAGCTGCGCAAGAGCTGGCACGGCGTCGAGCGGCTCCTGCTGGCGTACGATGGCAGCCCCTTGAGCGCCGACTTCCTGGACACCGTTGTGAGCTTCCTCGACCCGGCGGTCACGGTGACCTTGATCGACGTCGCCGAGGACGGGTCGGAGCAGGAGGGCCCCGACCCGACCGAGGATGCCAAGCTCGTGGCCGAGCGCGGGATGGAACGGGCACGCGCTTTGGGAAGGAACGTCGACTGGCGGGTCGCCCACGGCGAACCAGGACCGGAAATCGTCCGGGCCGCCGTCGAAGGAAAGTTCGACGCCATCTTCATGAGCCTGCGCGGCGTCTATCGACGGGGCGACACCTCCGCTGTCGCCTCCAACACCCGCTACGTGCTCGAGCACGCCCCGTGCCGCGTCATCCTCGGTTTCGCCCCCAAGTCGATCCCCACTCCTCCCACCGGCAGCCAGCCGAAGCCATGAGACCCAGAACGACTCCGGCACGCGTCTCACACCCCGCCGGTGAGTCGGCGCAGCACCCGCCCCCACTTGCGCGGCAGCTTCCACCGGCCAAATTCGGCCAGGTGCGGCAAGAATTGGTTCCAGGTCAGGACCGTCAGGCAGGTCGCCTCCTGGATGATGGCCACGAGCACCTGGTTGCGGTAGATTCCCAGCACGGCGATGGCCCCGTTCTCGGGATTCCGCCCCAGCCGGCGCATCCGAGCCAGGACGCACCGGAATTCATCCGCCGCCACCTCCGGTTCCACCGCGAAGCGTTCCACGAACCGCTCGAGCGCGTGCCGCGACAGACGCAGGGAACTGTAGTCGCGCTGTCCAGGAGGGGCCATCGCCGTCTCGCATTCGCGGGATCGTTCAATCCACCTTGCCCGTGGCGGCCCAGATCACGCCCCGGCGCATCCAGTCCTGAAACGTGGGGTCGGCCATCGCTTCGGCGTCGTGGCCCAGCACGTTCTCATACACGCGCCCCTTGCCGTAGCTGTTGACCCAGATGACCGGCTCATCCTTGCCGGTTCCCCTCGGCTTGTTGGGGTCGGAGTAGGCCGTCGCCAGCACGACGCTGCCCGGCACCATCACCGAATTCTGATACAGCTCGTCGATCGCATGGACGAACTCGGCGTGCAATCCCTCGGAGATCGGGTGCTTGGCGTCGGTCTTCTTGACGGTGAAAACATGCTTGGGTCCGTGAAAACCCTTCGATCGCCAGCCGCCGGCGATCGCCTTCTCAAACTCGTCCCAGTTGGGATTCGTGAAGGCGCTCGAGGCGTGGTGGAACACGACCAGCCCTTTCCCCTCCCGGACCGCCTTGAGGAATGCTTCCTTGTTCGCCTCCGACCAGCGCGTCTCGGGCGCGCCTTTAGGAGTATCTTTATAGTTCAAGAGTAACACATCATATTTGGCCAGGTTAAGGTCGGTCAGGTCTTTCGACGGGCTCGTGGTCACGTCGACCTTGACTCGGCCGTGTGCTCCGAGGACGTCGCCCAGGACCTTGGTCGTGTCCTTCCACGCATGTCCATGGTCACCGGTGATGATCAGCAGCTTGATCGGCGCCACTTGGGGCTGACCGTCCGCGACCGAGGATCCGGGACCGGCGACCTCGCCCAGGGCGATCGGGCCGAAGACCGGGACGGCCATGTCCAGGCCGTCGGTCAGGTTGCAGTAGGGGTCCATGCCATGGCCGTACCAGAGGAACGCCTTCTCCGGAATCGGGCCAGAGAGCTTGAGGATCACGGTGTCCCTCGCCTTGCCCACACAGGCTTCATAGATCAGAGGGATTTTCGTGCCGTCTTCCTTGCGGATCGAGAAACCGGCGACGTGTCGCTCGGGCTTCAGACCGAGGCCGAAATGATCTCCGAGACTCATGCCCGAGATCTGACCCTCGGCAGCCGTCCCTCCTGTGAGAGCCACGCTTCTCATGCCGGCGCCGGCGCCTGTCCCCATGCCACCCATACCTCCGCGCATACCCATGCCGCCCATCGCGGAAGGGGCGAGCGCGCTCATGTTGACCCCTTTGAATTTGACAACCACCGTGTTGTTCGGGCCCTTGGTCACCCGGTCGAGCGTGGGGGTCGTTGCTCCGACATGTCCAAACAGCTCGCGCAGAGCGATCCTCGCCAGCCGTTGCCCGGCCCGCTTCATGCCCTGCGTGCCCACGTGAATACCATCGTCCAGCTCCAGGTCGATGACCGAGACGACCGCGGTGTTGGGCACGCGTTCGGGGATCAACCGCTGGGCGTCCTGCACGGCGTTCCAGCCCTTGGGGTCCGACGCACTCACGAATCGGCCAATCTGAACGTAGTAGAACGGCAGCTCGGGCTGGCCGAGGTCGGAGCGGACCGCCGCGATGAAATTGGAGAAAACTCTCGGAAAAACCTTCCAGGCGTCGCCCTGGCCCATCGTGTCGCTCTCACCTTGATACCAGAGCACCCCCTTGACCTTTCCGCCCGCGAGCTTGACCTGCCGCAGCATCGAGCCATAGAGGCTCTTACCCCCCTCCTCTTTCTTGGCTGGGCTCCACTGCTCCATGCTGGTCCCGCCGTGAGCGCAGGCAATCAGACCGATCGGGACCCCGGTCGACTCGACCATCGCCGCGGCGAACGGCAAGCCGAGGCCTGCTCCCTTCGTCCGAGTCTTATGCTCCTTCGCTGACCGCAGGGCGCGGGTCGTGGGATCACCCGAGTGGACCGGGTCGGGAGAGTCGACCAACCAGTGCAACGGCTCCTCGGCCTGTCCCCATTTGCCGTCCATCCCCAGCATCATGACCCCGGGATGCGGCGGCGTGACGTCGATCAGGTCACCGACCCCCTGCATGTTCGACTGGCCGGCCAGCACCCAAAGGTCTCCAACGTAGACATTGGCAACGGACGTGTTCGCCGTCTTGTCGCCCATCTTGACCTGGCAGTTGATCGTGTAGGGCCCGCCGGCCGGCACGCCCACCAGCTTGCCGTCAACCAGCTTGATCCCCTGGGTGGCCATGTTGGAAACGGTGAAACCCGCGTCGATCAGCTTGGCATCTTTCAGCGACTCGTCCAGGACAATGGGGATCTCCGCCTTGCCGTTGACGTCACGCTGATACACCCGTGAGGCTGACGGCTCCTTGAGCTTGACGCCAGGAGACGCCCCTCCGAACTGGGCTCGCAGAGGGGAATCGATCGAGGCCAGCCCAAAGGCCGCGAACATCACCAATCCGATACGAAGCGAGCAATACCTTGACCGTGACATGGCTGGATCAACTCCCTGGTGCAAGCCCGCGAAAAATTTCGCCCGAGGGCCGGATCGCTTGAGGGGTGTGCGCGGGTGACGCGACCTCCGACAAGCTCGGTATCCGGCCGGCGCCGGTGAAAACCGATTGGTCCGGCTCAGTCAAACACGATTTCGATGGTACTCGGCGCCGCTGGGCGACGAAAGGGTCTCGAACGGAGATGCCCGGGCCGCGATCCTTGATCTGACAAAGGACCGTTCCTGGTCCCGACCCTTTTCTGGCCGCCAATGTTCAGACGCCGCCCGAGTCGCTACAATCGAGCTGAGTGCTCTCGGACTATAGGGAGATCGGTAATGGACCTCACGCTGACGATTCCGGATGAGCTCGCGACACGCCTCCGCAGCGTGGAGGAACGATTACCGGAGATCCTCGAACTCGGACTGCGGGAATGGCTCTCGACACCACCGGATTATGCCGGTCTGAGCGATCTGCTGGAGACGCTTGCCCGTTTGCCGTCCCCGCAGGAGGTCCTCGCTATGAGACCTGCGGCGAATCTCCAAAACCGCATCGAAGAGCTGCTCGCCAAGAGCCGAGCCGGCGGCCTTTCGGCAGATGAACAGCAAGAATGGAACCGTTACGAGTTCATCGAGCACATCGTCCGGTTGGCCAAGGCCCGCGCGATCCAGCGTCAGTCGTTGCGGTGACCGGTCATGAGCGTGACCCATGTTACCCCTGCCCTACGCCGGCTCGTCCGCGAGCGAGCTGGTAAATGTTGCGAATACTGCCTGATTCCCGAGGCGGTAACCTGGGCCGCACACACCCTCGATCACATCATCGCCGAGAAGCACGGCGGCACCACTACTGCCGAGAACCTGGCGTTGGCGTGCACCCTCTGCAATTCCCGGAAGGGAAGCGATCTGGTGTCGATCGACGAGCAGACGGGGGCTATCGAGCCGTTGTTCCATCCACGTCAGAACCACTGGACCGCCCATTTCCAGCTCGTTGGCGGACGCATCGAACCGCGCACAGCCAGGGGCCGCGCCACATCGCGTCTTCTCCGGTTCAACGACCCCAATCGCGTCCAGGAGCGCGAATTGCTCGTCGCAAGCGGTTCGATCCGCGAGCCCACGGCATACCCGGAAAGGGGATAAGTCCAATTCTGCAGCCCATAATGCCGCTGAACTTGCCGGTGAAAGTCCGGTCGTGGGAATTGACTGTTTACCCACGTAGTCATATTCGACGCTGATTCAGGGTGACCTGGATTGGCGCAAGCTCGAATGT
>JBIOJM010000202.1:0-18322 GCA_044450785.1 Isosphaerales bacterium | reverse complement strand
GAGACGAAGCGTACACCCGAACCCAAACAACCGCCGGCCGCTTTTCAAGGCCCGATGGTCGCCAAGGTTCGTCCCGGCTATCCGAAATGGTTCGATCCGGCCGCTCGATTCGTCGAACAACGCCCTCGGATCGCTCTGATCGCCCTCATCCTGACCCTTATCTCGACCTTCGGCGCGGGTCTATTTCTGGGGCTCGTGCTCAAGTAAGCGTACTTGAAGCGAGTCAGTGGTGGGCATGGCTTCCGGCCGCATGCGTCGTTTCAACCGGCACCACGGCGGCAGGGACGTGCGTGACGATGGCGCGCAGTGCGCCGGCCAGGCGGGGATATTTGAAGGAATAACCCAGCGCGAGCGCTTTCGCGGGCAGCACCTTCTGTCCGGTCGTGATGATGCCGGCCACCTCGCCGAGCACAAGATTGAGCAACCCGTCCGGGGGCCCGAATGGAACAAAGACCCTCCACGGTGTCAGACGTGTGCGGAGCACGCTGGAGAACGTCTTGGCGAACTCGGCGTTGCGGACCGGCTCGGGCGCCGTGCCGTTCAACGGACCGGAAGCTCCGGCGTTTTCAACGGCCAGGCGGATGATCCCCACGATGTCGTCGATGTGGATCCAGCTCATCCACTGGCTGCCCTTGGCCAGGAAGCGCCCGGCGCTGCCGATCGGGGCGCCCGGGGCTAGCTTGAAGATCGGGGTCATGATCTGTAATGCACCCGCGCCCGGTGCGAGGACGATTCCCGTCCGGACGACGGCCCGGCGGACACCGGCCGCCTCGATCGTTGCCGACACCTCCTCGCACTCCCGGCTGAGCACCGCGAGGAAATCGCTGCCCGAGGGGCTCGACTCGTCGAGCTCTTCGTCGCCCTTCGGACCGTAGAAACCAATCGCCGAGCCCTGGACGAAAACGCGGGGGCGCGATCGCGCCTGCTTGATCGCGGCGACCAACTGCTCCGCGCTATGGACCCGGCTGTCGCGAAGCGTGCGCTTGATCTCCGAGTTCCATCGTTTGGCAAAGATGTTGTGGCCGGCCAAATTGACGACCGCGTCGCAGCCGTCGATGGCCTCCTGCCATCGGCCGGCAGTCGTCGGATCGCCCGCCACGACTTGATACGGCCACATCGCGCGCTCACGGCGGAGGTGGTCGGCATCCCGAGAAAGGATGACTGGTTCATGGCCTCCATTCAGCAAGTCAAGAGCCAGGCTACGACCAATCAGACCCGAACCCCCCGCAATAAACACACGCATGATTGCCACCTTGGATCGGTGCTCCGCCAGCAGCTTCTCGCGCGCTGGCCGGCGAGTCAACGATGACTCTCGCTGCTCATGGAATCTCCACGCTCCAACATCCATCTTCAAGTGCGAGTGGGCGGACGTCAAGAAGCCGGGCTCGAGCGTCCCGGACCGACGAGCGGACCTTTTTAAGCTGCTTGACATGACGTTAAGGTATAACTCGAAGCCCCTTAACATCCATGGCGACCGCCTCCCTCTGTATGCGAGCCGCATGCACTCCGTCGGTTGGCACAGCCCGACCGTTGTGGTAAGGTGGATTAAACAGGAGGATGCAGCGTATGACCATTCAATTACCCAATGATTTGGAAAGCTTGGTACAGACGGCCGTCCACAGCGGCCGTTTCGCGTCCGTCGATGACGCGATGGCCGAGGCCGTCCGCCTGCTGCTCCGCGAGCTGACAAGAGGGCAGCAAACGGCAAGCGACGCAGCCGATCCCGGCCTGGGTTCGATCGGAGCCATGCGCGACGATGCCGATTTGCTCGACCAGGCCGTTGAACACGCCATGAAGGTTAGAGAGGAGCGGCCTTGGTGGCTGAGCACCGTTGAATAAGGCCCTTCTCGACACCGACATCTATGAAAGCTAGGCTCGAGAGCAGGGAGGTAAGGGCACCCATGTTTCCGAACGTGCGCGAGCGGTTCGACGTGCCTGATCTGCCGCACCCTGACAAGCGGTCGATACCGCTGGTCCTGGTCAATGGTTTGGCGGAGCAGCCGGAAAGCTGGTTCGCTAACCGAGCCTACCTCTCACGAGATTTCGATCTGAAGGTTCCCGAGATCCTGGTTTATGACGGCGATGCACTCCACGAGCGGATCGAGTCCGGCGGCGAGATATCGGTCGGTTACCTGACGGATCGGCTCGCACGCTTCCTCGACGAATTCGTGCAGCGGCCTCCTTATCACTTGGTCGGCTCGAGCCTCGGTTCTCAGGTGATCCTGACTTATGCCACCAGACGCCCAGAAAACGTCGCCAAGCTCGTCCTGATCTGCCCTTCGGGTCTTCACGGATCCGAGAACCTGCCGATGATCGAGGGGGTGAGGCGCGGCGATCACGCCAGCCTGGTCAAGTCGGCGTTTCATCGCGACCATTTCGCCACCGCGGCGCTGGTGCACGCTTTCGACCGCAAGTTTGAGGACCGCAGATGGAAAAGAGGGGTCCTGCGAACGCTCCGAGGCACGTTGGGCCACTCGGTCGCTTCGCTCCTCCCGTTGGTGCCACACCCGACCTTGGTGATCTGGGGCGCGAACGACCGCGTGCTCTCCGACGTGCGCGGCTCCATTCGGGCGGCCGAGAGCATCTCGAGAGTGCGCCAGGTGGTGATTCCCCACTGCGGGCACGCGCCGCAGATCGAGAAGGCCCCTCTGGTAAACCAGCTCGTCTCGCGCTATCTCCGCGATCAGCTCAAGACGATCCCGGTAGACCTCGACCCTTACCGATTTCTGAGTGATCACAAAGGTCAGAGGGACGATGGACTTGAAAGCAGGCTCCAGCACGGGTTGGTCCCGGCTGGCCGGAACAGCGGCGGTGCGGCGCCTGGTCAACCTTGGTTTTCAGCTTGATGCCAGGTTGCGCTGCCGGAAACTCGCCCGGTCCCGGCCGATCCGCATTCAAGAGCGGGTGCTGGGCCGTTTGGTTCGAAAGGCGAGGCAGACACAGTTCGGCCGGGACCATCGCTTCGACCGGATCGGCTCGGTGGCCGATTTTCAGCGGGAAGTCCCGATCCGAACCTATGAAGACCTGTGGGATGCCTACCTGCGCGATCGCTATCCGGTCTTTCAAGACCTCACCTGGCCTGGCCGTATTCCGTTCCTGGCGCTCTCGAGCGGGACGACACGCGGGGTGACCAAGTACATCCCCGTCTCGGCCGAGATGGCCGCGTCGAACCGGAAGGCCGCCCGAACGATGCTCGCCTTCCACATGTGGTCTCGGCCGGATTCTCGGCTCTTCCACGGGCGGCTCTGTTTTCTGGGAGGATCGACCGATCTCGCGGAGCCGGCCCCCGGTGTCTTCCAGGGTGACCTGAGTGGAATCGCCGCGTGGGAGATCTCCCCACTGTTGCGTCCCTACACGTTTCCATCGCTGGAGCTGGCCCTGGAGGCCGACTGGGACCACAAGCTCGCCCGGCTCGCAATCACGAGCTCTTCGGAGAGGATCACGCTGTTGGGCGGAGTTCCGAGCTGGCTGCTCTTGTTCTTCGAGCGCCTGCTCGGCGAGACCGGCAAGTCGACGCTCGTCGAGGTCTGGCCGCACCTGGAGGTGGTTGTCCACGGAGGCGTCAAGTTCGACCCTTACCGCGAATCGTTTCGATCGATCCTGGGGTCGCCGGCGATCCGGCTTCAGGAAAGTTATGCGAGCTCTGAAGGATTCATCGCGTTCGGCGATCCAGCGACCGGCCTGCTTAGGCTCATGCACGACCACGGGATCTTTTACGAGTTCGTTCCCGCCCAAGAGCTCGGCTCGTCCCATCCCTCCCGGGATTGGCTCTTGACCGCACAGCCCGGCGTCAATTATGCGATCGTCGTTTCGACCTGCGCGGGCTTGTGGGCGCATGTGATCGGCGACACGATCCGTTTCGAGTCGCTCGATCCCCCCTTGATCACGTTCACGGGGCGCACGAACGATACGCTCTCCGCCTTCGGCGAGCATGTGATCAACGAGGAAGTCGAGGCCGCGATCGCGGAGGCAGCGGCGGCGACGGGCGCAACGATGCGCGACTGGCATGTGGGCCCGCTCTTCGCCGGGCGTCTGGGTTTTCACCAGTTCATCGTCGAGTTTCTGAAGGAGCCGGCGGCGGCGGAGCTCTTTCGCGACGTTCTGGACGCCGGTCTTTCGCGGCGAAACGCCGATTATCGAGCACACCGCGGCCCGGGTGTGGGCTTGCCGCAGCCGGCGCTCATCGTGGCGCGGCCGGGCAGCTTCGAAGCCTGGATGCGACGGCGAGGCAGGCTCGGCGGGCAGAACAAGGTCCGGCGGATGGACGATACCGGTACGCTCACGCGGGCGCTCATTGAGTTCCTCCGCGAAAACGACCGGGTCGGGATCGAGATCGCACCTCGGCAGCCGCCGGCTGCAGAAGCCGCCGTAGGGTAAGTCAGCGACGCCGATCCATGACAGCGCTCGATAGGGCTGGGTCGGGCGGTTGCTGCTTCTCGACGACGAGCGCGGTGATTCGAGCGATCGTGTCGAGGTGCTCGACACCCGCCTCGAACGCCTCGACCCGAATTCCGAACTGCTCCTCGAGGAAGACCACCAGCTTGAGCGTGCTGATCGAGTCGAGAATCCCGCCGGTGATGAGCGGCGTTCGATCCGTGAGCTCACTCGGATCCTCACCGGGGAGGAACTCGCGCAAGATGAATTGTTGGACGACCTTGGCAATTTCTTCCATGATGGCCTCGGGCCACTCCTGTAATCCAGGACGACCTGCTCGTGAACCAGACGTTCGTCGGCGAACCAGGCGGTCAAATCGATGAGGCCGAACACCAAAGCGGCTGCAGGCTACCCTCTCGCGAGCGTCCGGTCAATCTCGAGTTTCTCTTGGTTGACAGTTCGGCTTCGATCGAGTACACAACGAGCGATCGGTCAGCCTATCTTGTTTCTCACTGGGTGGTCAGGACCGATCGCGAGGATGCCAGTGGTCGCGGGCGAGCCTGGTCAAATCGAGGTGGGAACCAGATGATTGCAAGGATGCGCCATTCTCCTTGCCGCCCAACCATTCTGGCGGCCGGACTCCTCATTTTCTCGGTGGCGGGCTGCCATGGGCTGGCCAGGAAGCACGAGGCGAAGAGCATCCCCCAGTACGGCGCGATCGATCCCAGCCAGCCGGGTGAGCTGCGCAAGGTCTCGCAGCCGCCGTACGTGATCGAGCCGCCGGACGAGTTGGAGATCACGGCGCAGCCGTCGTATCCGGCATGGAGCCTCGCCAACTTCACCGTTCAGGCGGACGGTTTCGTCGACTTGGGCTTGGCGGGCGAGGTCTACGTTTACGGTTTGACGCTGCCGGAAGCCGAACAACGGATTACGGTGCAATTGAACGACCACGCGCGAGGCGACGACGCCCGGGCCAACCCCCGTTATCGGGTCTCTGTCCGGCTGGCAACGGGGCAGAGCAAGTACTTTTACGTGCTCGGGACTGTGGCCAACCAGGGCCGATACAAGGCCAACGCCAACGACACGGTCCTGGACGCGATCCTCCAGGCCGGGTTGAAATCCAACAGCTTGCCCGAGAAGGCATACCTGGTGCGTCCGCATCCCCTGGGTGGGGCGGACCAGATCCTGAAGATCGATTGGGTCGGAATCAAGGACCGAGGGGATACCCTGACGAACTACCAGCTTTTCCCGGGTGATCGGGTTGTGGTACCCGGCACCAGGCCGCCAGGCTTGATCAGCACCCTGCTGGGCAACTGACGTACAAGGACAAGAGACTCTTAGTCAATCTTTTGTCTTCACTTGGCGCTCTTGGCGTCTTGGCGGTTTCATGTTTCGGGTCATCTGTTCTGGCCCGTTCTTGGTGTTTTTGAAGCCATGGCGGTTTGGGCTCGCGCATCGCGCTCGAACCAGTTGTCGCGGTAATAATGACGGCCCTGCCACCAAGCCAGAAGGCTTGCCAGCAGGTAGGCCGGGATGAACGCGGCCCCCCAGGTCTCGACCTGTCGGACATGGGCCTGCTCGTGGTCGCGGCAATAATCGAGGCACCACGGGTCGCGGCCGATGATGACATGGCCCAGGGTCATGGCCGAGAAACCGAAACTGATGGCGAACCACCGCGAGAAGCCACCGTGAAACTCGAGCGCTCCGCGACGCTGCTGCACGCGCCCTCCCGAGCACAGCGTCAGCAAGCCCGCGGCCAGTCCGACCAGCGTCGTGGGTGCCGCCCAGGCGTACCGAAACAGTCGCAGCACGGACAACCTCGAAAAGCCTGAATCGATCCTTTCCGACTCATCCTTCATCCTTCATCCTTCATCCTTGAACAAGTGCCCTCTGGCAATGCCGGGTCCGCTCGGTTATCTAACAACAACTCTGTCGTCAGTTCGACCTTCCCTCCTCGTGCGGTGGCGAACGATTCGCCGTGGAGACCGAGCGCATGAATTCGCGTCGATTGTTCGTGGCCAGTTGCATCGCCCTGGTCGCCTCGGCCTTCTCGTTCGTCATCCGGCAGGATGTTTTGCCGGCTTGGGGTCGATCGTTCCACCTGAGCGCGAGCCATCTTGGAGACATTGGCGGGATGGCTTTCTGGGGCATGGCCACGGCGATGGTGGTCGGCTCGTTCGTTGTCGATGCGCTCGGGATGAAGCGGATGCTGGGGCTGGCCTTTTTTTGCCACCTCACAGGCACGGTCGGGACCCTCGCGACTCCGTATCTCGCCAGCATGGGAGCTTCACCCTACCTGGTGCTCATCGTCGCCACTTTTTTGGTCGGAAGCGCCAATGGACTGGTCGAAATTGGGATCAACCCGCTGGCCGCAACCCTTTTCCCGACCGAGAAGACTCATAAACTCAACATTCTCCATGCGTGGTGGCCCGGCGGCATGATCTTGGGCGGACTATTGACCTTGGCCATCTCGTGGGTGCTGGGTCTCGAGGTGGGGGGGGCCGGGAAGACGCCGGAGTCGACAGTCCTGGGCTGGCAGGTGAAAACGGCGTTAATCCTCGTTCCCATGTTGATCTACGGCTCCTTGTTCCTCCTCGAATCATTCCCGGTCACGGAGCGTGTCGCGTCGGGGGTCTCCACCGGACAGATGCTGAAACAGGGCCTTCGGCCCATGTTCTTGCTCTGGGCGTTCTGCATGATGCTCACGGCCTCGACGGAATTGGCCCCGCAAGGCATGCAGAGCCTGGTGCTCGAGAAGACGGCGGGGATGAACGGCACGAATATTCTGATTTACACGAGCTCGATGATGTTCGTCCTGAGGCACTTCGCCGGCCCGATCGCGCATCGCCTCTCACCCGTCGGCATGTTGACCGGGTCGGCTCTTCTCTCGGCCATCGGGTTGTACGCGCTCAGCTTCGCCTACGACTTCACGACCGCGATCGCGGCGGCCACGATCTTTGGGTTGGGCATCACTTACTTCTGGCCGACGATGCTCGGTGTGACCGCCGAAAGGTTCCCGCGCGGCGGGGCCTTCTTGCTGGGCCTGATGGGGTTTATCGGCAACTTGGCCATCAGCCAGGTCCAGCCCTGGATGGGCCGCGTCAATGACGAAATCACGTTCGCGGACATTCCGGCCGGGTTACAGAATCAGATCGTGGTCCAGGGGGCCATCAACCCGGAAAAGGTCAAGACTCTAAAGCCTGAAGAACAAACGATCGTCACGGAGGCTCAGAAAAAGGGGGCGAAGTGGTCGTTCCGCTACGTCTCGGTTCTCCCCTTGATTTTGATCTTCATCTTTGGCGGCATCGCACTGTCGGACCGGGCTCGGGGAGGATACAAGCCGGAAAAACTCCTCGGTGACGAATTGTCGCCCGCGGAGCTTGCCTCGGACTACTAGCTTGTCCCCGATGAGTGATCCTGCCGAATCGATGGCGGCGCCGAACGTTCCCCTCCCTCCGATCCTCCGGGCGGAGCCGGCTGGTCCTACCCTGGCGCGAAGGCCCTGGTATCGCTCGATCGCCCCCGCGTATCTGGGCATCTTCGTCTGGGCGCCGTTCTTCGATCGACTCTGGGCCGGCGATCTGCCGCGGAGCGACCTGCCGTGGCTGTTCGGGATCGCGGCCGCTGCTTCGGTTCTTTGTTTCGGCATGTTTTACCCGGCTGTTTCGTGGGGGTTGGCGGCGCGGCGGCCGCTCGGCATTGTCGCCGCCTCGAGCTTCGGGACCTTGGGTTCGGAGTGGATCACCGGAATTGCGATCGCCGTTGCCAATATTGTCTGGTACGCCGTCGCGATCGATTTTGCGGTCGATTCGATCCTGCTCGGCCTGCGCGCGTGCGGCTTGATCTCGCCGGTCGTGCTGGCCGGATGGCACCTCGGCGCGGTCGACGTCAAGAGCCCGGTTTACCTTTGCACCGCCTTGTTCTGGATCTACATCACGGGGACGGCAGGCCTCTTGAGGCTGACCGGGGTGATCGGTGCGCTCATGCGGGTTTACGCGCCCATCGCCATGCTCCTTTTGACCGCGGTCGCGCTCTGGCTGCTGCCCGGCTTGGTTTCGTACAGCCGCGAGGACGCGGTGACGATCGCGGAGAACGCCGGTTTCTTGGATTCGCGGCGAGGGCACGATTCCGCACTGCAAATGATCCTCGGCTTCTTTGCCATGGCGAGTCTGACGAGCGTTGACTGGGGAGCTCGGGTGCGCGGCCGCCGCGACCTCGTGCTGGGTGGACTGACCGGCATCGTCGTGGCGGCTTCGTGGACGGCATGGATGTCCCTGGTCGTCGTCGCGGGGGCGATTGCCCGGATTAGTCATCAGGGTGGTTGGTTCGCGGAGAGGGATGATCCGTTCCGGTTGTCTTTCCGCTGGGCGGTCTTTCACGGGATTGGCGGGGTTCCGGCGGGTGCGATCCTGATCCTCTTCGGGCTGGCGGCGCTCGCTCCCGCCTGCTATTCGGTCTCGGTTTATGGCGAGAAGCTGTCGATCCACTGGCCACGTCTCCGCCAGTTGGGCTGGACGTGGATCGGCGGGGCTGTTGCGTTTGCCTTGGCGGCCACCTCGAATGCGAGTCGGCTCGAACTGATCTTCACGGCGATGGGCGATCTGTTTGCTCCCGCGGCGGGCGCCATCGCGGGCGATTGGCTATCGCAAAGAGGGGACTGGTCCGGCTTACGGCAAGGCGTCAACAGGGCCGGAGCCATTGCCTGGGGAGCAGGCTTCGGCGTCGCGCTGGCCCTCGAAGTGGACAGAGTGTTCGATCCCGCATCCGCCCAGTGGTGGCAGCCAACCGCGATCTGCGGCTTCGTCACTTCACTCGTCGTTTACTGGCTCTTGGCCCGGCTGGGACGCGTACGCCCCACCGTGGCACTGAGCCAGCGAGAAATCGGTCAGTGAGTGCTGATGTCCGTTGATCAGGCTGACCATTCGCGATATCGGAATGTCGCTACGTGGGGCAGAATCGTTTCGGAACCAGGTCTGATCGCCGATGCCCGAGACGAGCCGGCGTTGAGTTCCTGATTGGCCCTTAGCGAACCTGTGGTCTGAGCAATGCATGGCGGACGATGACCTCATCTCGTGCCGCGCTCCCAGGAGGACCGGAGCAAGTCACGGGCGGTCCTTTCTGAATGGATGTGCTGATACATCCCGCGCGCCGCGCCATTATACTAACGTTCGCCCTGCGGAAAACGTGTCTCAAGCTGACGCTACCTGACACTTCAAGGTACGGATTGTCGCGGCCAGTTCCTGTACGCCGGCGACAAAAAGTTCTAACGGTGTCTTGTCGCCCCGACTATCTTGTAAAGTCAGCTCCTGTCAATGGTTGCGATAGCGACTGTTGGCGGGATTTGAACTTCCTTGGGTTATGACGGCAGCATGCGGATTACAGGTCAATTTCGCGGCATGAACAAGCCTTCACACCGGTTTTGTCTCCCTCAAGCAGTCATGTCTTCGCCGAGGGGTTCCCAATTTGGAACAGTGATTCAAGGGCATCACAGGCCGCTTTCACGCCCTCCTCTTGCCGTACCTTCGTTGCAATTTCGGAAGCTCTTTGCGAGTAAGCCGGATCCTCCAGCAGAAGCCTGAGTTCAGCAGAAACGCGACGTGGGTCATAGCGGTTTCGGGCGATCGTTCGAGCAATGCCAAGCCGTGCTGCTCGCTCGGCGTTGTCTGGGTGGTCCCAGGCGCATGGCATAACGAGAGAAGGACGACCGGAACGCATGGCCTGTCCGGTGGTACCGATCCCACCGTGATGAACGATCGCAACCGCGCGGGGGAATAGTTGTGAGAAGGGAGCGTAGTCAAAAGCCACGACGCCCTCCGGTAGCTCCGGTAGAAGAACTCGTGGGTTCTTGACGAGAAGGACGGCGCGCCGACCCAGCAGTTTCGCTGCTGCGGCGCTGTGGTGGTAGAACGGCCCGGCGTCCGCAACCACCGCGGTACCAAGAGTGAAAACCAGCGGTGGTTCGCCATCATCCAGGAAGCGTATCAACTCCTGTGGCAACCCGGCGTCGCCATCAGCGTCGAACCACGGGAACCCGGTGACAATGGTTTGCGCCGGCCAATCGAGTTGCTTGTCGGCAAGCCATTTTGAAAAGAGGGCCAGATGCAACACGGGTGAATGGCTCTCGGTGAGCGGATTGAAGCCTCGCGCGGGTGGCAGCCCGATCTCTTTCCGCAAAAGATGCCAGGGTCGAGCCAACACTCTCGCTACCCAGTTGATAGACCGTCCAAAAGGTCCCCAAAAGTTTGGCCCGAGGAAGCGTAGTCTTTTTGAAAACCCCGGAAATCCAGGAATCAGCGGCGGATCGTATGCGGAAAAGAACAAGGTCGGAGAGTGCATGGCCGAGACCCAAGGCAAGCCTTTCTTCTCCGCCACAATCCCAGTTGCATAGGTGGCCATATTGCCCACAAGCAGGTCGGTTCCTTCGGCCGCTGCCAGGGTGTCTTCGTACGACTCGCGCAAGCTCATCAATGGCACCTGCACAGCGCGTATCATCCCCCAGCGCGGATGCGCCAGTCTTCGCATGACAACGGGATCAGCCACCCACGCGCAATCAGGTCGCACGGCCCGGAAGCCTATGCCCAGAGCCTCGATTTTCCGCCTGTAACATTCTCCTGTTGCCAGGATCGCCTCGTGGCCCCTCGACTGCAAACCCAGCGCGAGAGCCACGTATGGGTGCAAGTCGCCGAGCGACCCCCACGTCGTGATGAGAATTCGCCGGCGGGTGTGATTTGTGCGCGGTGCGGTTGTCGAACTTGCAGATTCCACTCGTGACTCCGGCACAACGGCAAGATCGGCGGATGAGGCCCCGGTTGATCCAGCATCCCCCTGCCAACATGCCATTATACTTGCGCGGCGCGCGGTTGAGCCGGGTTCTGAAACCAACTCATTCTGGAAAGTCGATGGCGCCCGCACACCCCCCGCTGGCCGGTCGCCGGCGGCCGGTGAAATCGTCGAGGAACGGCCCGTCGAATTCCCACGCGTAAAGCTCGTCGATCGTGGTTTTCGAGTCAGCCAGAGTGCCGCGCGCCAGGCGCATGAAGTCGAGCGCACCGCTGAAGCAATGACCGCTCGGCGTGCCGCCGACATAAAGATCGGCGTCATTGGCCAAGGAAGCGTCGGCCCCAAGGCCAGGGCCGCCACAGTCCGCCTTGCCGTCGAGGTAGAGGGTGAGTTTTCGGGCCTTGCGGTCGGCTTCGGCGATGACGTGGTGCCACTGGCCGTCGTTGACCGCCGTGCGGCTCGCGAGACTCGCGGAGCTGCCGCGGGACTTCGTCACGAGCGTCACCCCTCCGGCCTCGTTGACGACGAGAGCCCAGCCGACGTCGTTCATCTTGCGGAAGAGCGTTCCATCCTTCAGTCCGGGCGCTGTCTTGAAGAAGACTTCGATGACGAAACTCGAGGTATGGATCTGCGGGTTGCTCAGCTCTGCGCCGCTGACAGTGCGCCTCAGGCTTTCGTCGCGTCCGCGCGCGTCGAGGGCGACGGCACGGCACATGTCCTCATTCTTCAGGACGGCGTACTGGTCGTTGCCGTTGAAGTGCAGGGCTCCCGTGGTCCAGTTCTCCAGCGGGCCATCCTGGTAGTCCTTCAGCGTGGTGTTGACCGCCCTGAGCGGATAAGTGGGGAGCCTGTGGTAATCATCGCGGCGAGTGTAGTAGGGCGACATGCACCAGTGTTCGTCGAGGATGCGCGTTGGGTCGCCCGGCATGGCGTAGAAGTTCCATTCGGCGACCGTTTCGTAAAGGCTCCACGGGACAAAAACCTTCACTCCCCGCCCGCGGGCGGCCGAACCGGCGGATGGCCGGAAGTCATGAGCGGGCGCGTCGCGCAGGGGCGGCTGCGGGGCCATGATGCCCACGTCTGAAGCCAGGGGGTGAAAGCTTTCCAGGGCAGCGCGGAATGCCGCGAGTGTCTGGCGCCACCGGCCAGAGGGCTCGATCACGCCGAAGGCCTCCCCCACGTCGTAAAAGACGTTGCGCGCGTAGGCGTTGGTGTCGATCGCGTAGGTGTTTCGACGTCGTCCGGCGTCTCCCTCGTTGCCGGCCGCGGCCGTGCGAGCGGGGTCGGCATCGCGAAAGACGCGAAAGCCGATGCTCTGCCAGATGTTGCCCAGGAATTTGACGCGACCGGCCTGGGGTGCCTGCCGGCGCGAGCCGGTCACAAAATGAAAGATCGTATTGTTGAAAAACGTGTTTTCGTAACTGATGATCTCCTGGAAGGCCGCCGTGTTGGCCAGCTTCCCCGTTGGGCCCTTGGACTTGCCCCAGGCGATGTTGTTGAAGTAGTAGTTCTTGAACGCCCCATCCAGGTAATAGGCGTGGCCGAAGCGATTCTCGGCATTGGGGTTCAGCGCGTGATCCCAACTGCGATAGCCGCCGGGATTGCCCGAGATGTTGTCATAGACGTAGGCCGGGCCGCCCTGCCACGTTTCGATGCCGCCGAAGTCGTCCACGTTGATCAGCGTATCGACCGCTTTGTTGTGGTGAATGAGAATGCGGGTGAAGGGGCGGTCAGTGGCTGCACCGCTCGCCTTCGACCCATGCACGTCAATTCCCTGGGCGCAGATCCGCTCAAACATGTTCCCCGCCACCTCCGCTGTCTGCGCGTAATCCACCACCACTGCCACACCCTGGCCAAACAGGTCCGGGCGCATGCCGATGTGCTCAAACTTATTGCGCAGCACGCGGACATCGTAGAGCCGGCCCATTGGCGGCGCCACGTCCCCATAGGTCGTGCTGTCGGCCAGCTCGATACCTCCGGAATCTGTGTCGGAGAATACACTGTCCTGCACCACCACGTGGTCAATGGCGTCGTTGCGGCCCATGGCCTTCAGGCGCACACCCTTCTGGACATGTTCGAAGGTGCAGTGGCTCACTTCGATGTCCGAGCCGCTGCCCAGGAGCCGCACGCAGCCGGGCTGCACGTCGAGGCTCTCATGCGACACCCAGTCAGGCGCAGCAACCAGGTTCCAGTAGGCATTGGCAAAGCGGAAGGTGAGCCCGCGGACGTGAACGTGGCTCATGCCGCGGCTATCGATCATGTGAATGCGCCTGGCCACCTCGACGTCGGCTCGGTTGGGGTCCTGGTCACCGGGCATGCGGAGGTAAAGCCGGCCGCCGCTTTGCCGCTTGTCAAACCAGAATTCGCCGGCGCTGTCCAGGTACTGCGGTTTGTCTTCCAGGTAATACTGGCAGCCGCGGATGATCTTGTACGTCGGTTCGCCGCCCCACTGCCCGGCGAAAGTCAGCGAGCCCTTGTCGCGATCCACCGCCAGGACCCTGGCCGGGAACGGATTGCCCATCACCCAGCCCTTGGTGGTCCAGACGATGGCACCCTCGTAGTAATCCTGCGGGCGCAGAGTGTTGATCTGCTCCTTGTCGAACGCCAGGTGCCGCCGCGCGCCATTGATGGTGGCGTAGTTGTCAAACGGCTTGTCAGGGTTCTTCCACGTCCACCACTCGCTCTTGATATCGTCCGGGTCGGTGATCTTCCAGTTTGGCGTGCGGGCCAGCGCGATGCGGGTCACCGCGCCCTCCTTGCCCACCATCCAGACGTTTCTTGGCGCCCAATCGAGATCGACGTACCAGACCTTCTCCGGTTCCGGAATGAGGGCGCTCACGACCCCGTGCTTCCAGCCCGTAACCACTTCCGAGCCGCAGATGACCGCCGGTCCTGTGCCCCACGAGGGGTCCCGGGTCAGGATGATGGGCCTCGCCGGCGTGCCTGATTCGTTTGCGTTCAACTCGCCGCGATAGACCACCCCTTGCTTGAATACGTACGTGTGCGCGCCCTTGCAGACCCTCGCCCGGCCGGTGGCGTTCGGATCCCAGGGATGGTGCTTCCACGACGTCTGTTTCGAAACCCCATCGTTGGCGTCGTTGCCGCTGTCGAAGTCGACGTAGCGCAGGGAATCCCCCGCCTTGAACTCAAAGGGCTGTGGCGCCCACTCCAGATTGCCGGCCGGCAGTACGTTCGCCTGTGGCTCCTGCCAGGACCACCGTGCGGTTCCAGCAAAGGCCGAGGCGACCATGCACCCGGCGCTGAGCAACAAGACTGTGCAAGTGACTGTTTTCATGGCGTCAGGCCAATGCGCCGCTCGTGCGTCATCATCCGACTTCGGGAACCACAAAAGGCTCGCGGTACCGGTGCCCCAGACAGCTTGCTGGCCGCGCCCGCGAAATCCTGCGGCGCCGGCGCGGACGTCATCGGGTTTTCAGAAAGCTTCTGCGTGTCATCGGTTCCACGCGATCGAGAGTAACATGCCCCACCTCAGCGTTCCACAACACACCTTTCGAGTCGCTTGAAGGACACCCGCTTTTCGCGTGCAATTGGCGGCGGCGAGCACCAGGCACGATCAACGAAAGACGCCCACTTTTGAGGGGCGCCTGCAAGAGTCGCGTAGTGCAGAGGTGTCGCACCTTCGTCATCTTTCATTTTGCAGGTACAGCTCGCCCTCGTTGACGACCGCCTTCGAAATGCGGCCGCGACGGCGAGCGGTCCCGGGTCGAGCCAGGAACCGGTAAGATCACCTCAGTGCGCACTGCCGAGCGACTTTGACAGGGAGTCGCGCCTGCGACAAACACAAGGTCTGGAGAACCGATGAACGGAGGCCCGTCGTTCGCAGCTCGGCGTGCCCGGCGAGGTCTGGCACGCCCTCCAGCGGCACGCCCCGGGATTGCTTGGTCGTCGCGGCTCGCCTATAACTAGGGATCTGGCGAGGTCCGACCCTTTCCGGGAGAATCCTGATGAGTTCACCCCATCGACGCCGGACGGCCGAGTCGATCGTCTTTGCCCTCCTCTTTTCGACGTTCCTCCTCTCCGCCGCCCGTGCCGACGAGCCGGGTTTCAAGTCCATCTTCAACGGGAAGGATCTGACCGGCTGGCGGCTGGGCAACGCTGAGCTGGCCGGCAAGACGGCCTCCAACGACGGCCGGTTCGCGGTCAAGGACGGCGTCCTCGTGATCACCGGCTCGAAGGACACGCCCCCCAAGATGGCCGAGATCGACACGGTGGAGTCCTATGACGGTGACTTCACTCTCCGCCTGCAATTCCGCGCCTCCAGGGACGCGAACAGCGGCCTCCATCTGCGGGACAAGGCCTTCGCGCACCAGCTCCAGATTCGCGACTACCCGCGGGTGGGCCCCTACAAGGCGCTCAAGGGTTACAAGGACGGCGACTGGAACGCGATCGAAGTGATCGTCACCGGCTCCAGGGCCCGCTGCACCTGCAACGGCGAGTTGCTCGAAGCCGCCCTCGCCATCCCCAACGACGGGCCACTCGCCCTGCAATCCGAGATCAACGTGGTCGAATACCGGAACATCCGGATCAAGTGGGAGGAGCGAGAACACGAGGTCAAACGCGACATCCCTTATGCCGCCCCGCCGCAGGAGCGCCAGGTCCTCGATGTCTATTCGCCGCCCGGCGCGAAGGACCGGCCGGTGGTCTTCTGGATCCACGGCGGCGGCTGGCAGGCCGGCGACAAATCGAGCGTTCAGATCAAGCCGCGGGCGTTCACGGACAAGGGGTTCGTCTTCGTCTCCACCAACTACCGGCTCCTGCCGCACGTCGAGATGGTGACCATCGTGCGCGACATCGCCAAGTCGATCCGCTGGGTGCACGATCACATCGCCGAGTACGGGGGCGACCCACGGCGTCTCCTCGTCATGGGCCATTCCGCCGGCGCGCAGCTCGCCGCGCTGGTCTGCACCGACGATCGATACTTGAAGGCCGAGGGGCTGTCCCTGGCGATCATCAAAGGCTGCGTGCCCGTCGATGGGGACACCTACGACGTGCCGGCCATCATCGAGACGGCGGAGACCCGTCGACGCGTTCACGGCCTGCCGCAAGCGACGTATGGCCACCGCGAGAAGTTCGGCAACGACCCGGCGAAGCACCGCGACCTCTCCGCCGTGACGCACGTGGCCAGGGACAAGGGCATCCCCCCGTTCCTGATCCTGCATGTCGCCGAGCATCCTGACACGAGCGCGCAGGCGCAGCGTTTGGGTAACGTCCTGAAAGACGCGGGCGTTCCCGCCACAGTCTTCGGTGCCAAAGAGACCAATCACAACAAGATCAACACGGATCTCGGCCTTCCCGATGATCCGGCCACAAAGGCGTTGTGTGAGTTCCTCGGCAAAGCTCTGAAGAAGTGAGTTGCTTGAACCTGGAGATCCCTTCCATGCTTCTCAGCACGTTGGCGCTAGCCATTGCCGCGGTTGGACAAGGCCCATCCGATTGGTACGAGCCATTCCCGGCGCACAAGGTCGTCGGCAATGTTTATTACGTCGGTTCCAAGGATTTGGCCACATTTCTAATCACCACTCCCGAGGGCCATCTTCTCATCAATAGCGGCTTTGACCGCACGGTTCCCTTGATTCAAAAATCGGTCGAGTCGCTCGGCTTCAAAATGACCGATGTCAAGATTCTGCTGGCGAGCCATGCTCACTCAGACCATGTTGCGGGCCACGCGCTGCTGCAAAAGGTGACCGGCGCCAAGGTCTATGTCATGCGCGGCGACGACCAGGTCATCGCTTCGGGCGGCAAGGGCCAATACATGTACACGACCAGCCGCTGGGACCCGTGCAAGGTTGACCGCGTTCTGGAGGATCGTGACGAAGTCAAACTTGGGGGCGTCACGCTTGTCGCTCGTTTGACGCCCGGCCACACGCGTGGGTGCACCACGTGGACTTGGCGCGTCCAAGACGGCGGGAAGAACTATGATGTCGTGGTAATCGGCAGCCCCAACGTCAATCCCGGGTTTCAGCTTGCGACCAACAAAGATTACCCCGAAATAGCCGTCGATTTTGCCAAGACCTTCGAGGTCCTCAAGAGCTTGCCCTGCGACGTGTTTCTCGGTGCGCATGGCGGCTATTACGGCATGGTCGAACGGTACGCCCTCCTCAAGAAGGGACAGGCAAACGCCTTCGTGAATCCCGAAGGGTACAAGGCGTACGTCGCGCAGAAGGAGCGGGCCTTCCGCAAGTCCCTGGCCGCGCAGCAGGGCAAAGTGGAATAGGCGGAACAAGGCACGCCGCCTGCCGTGTGCAGCGCGTGGCTTGGCGATTCACGATGTCGTACAACCGCTCGACCAGCGCCGCCGCGATGGGCCCGACCAGGTCCGGCCTCATCTTGTTCATCACGTAGGCGAAGGTCATGCGGCGATCCGCGTCGGCGATCACCAGCGAGCCGCCCGCGCCGCCCCAGAGATAGAGCCGGCCTTCCGGGAGGAAGGGCAGCACCTGCAGCATGGGGAGCAGGCCGTAACCGACGCCCAGCTTGAGCGGTATGCCCAGCACGAGGTCGATCCCGTTGCTCTGCACTTCGAAGATCCGGTCGATCGTCTTCGGCGAGAGCAGCGAAACGCCTGGATGTGGCGCGGCGGGATGTAGCTGACCGTCCTGCCGCCGAACTAGTGACTAGCCTGACTGGCGTATCAGCATATCAAGGCCCGGTCAGCTACACCCCGCCGGTCAGCCTATCGCCGGCGTCGGCCATCATTCGGACACACGAAGTTGGATGGCCTGATTCCGTCGTGCCTCCGATTGCAGCGGTCTGGGCGCGCGGCCGAGAATCAGCGGCCCCTCGCGCCGCAACAGAACTTGTATTTTTCGCCGCTATTACACGGACACGGTGCGTAACGGTCGGTTCCAGGGTACGCTTCGGCGGGCGCCGCCATTCTCGGGTGCGCCCGCTGCGACGGCGCGCTTTGCAAAGGGGCCGCGGCAGCCCGCCGGTGCATCAGCGGGAACATCTCCTGGTGTCGCCGGATCATCGGGGCGACGATGGAACTTTCGTTCCGCACATCCGCCCTTGATTATCCCCGAATTTAATTCGGTGCCAAGTCAGGGGGGGGTAGCCGTGATGCCGCTGTGGCCCCTGCGCCCGCGCGCCGGCCGACTGGACCATGGAGGCGAACGGCGGTTGCCCGCCTGTCAGTTCAGGCGCGGCG
>JBIOJM010000201.1:0-18369 GCA_044450785.1 Isosphaerales bacterium | reverse complement strand
CCCAATGCCCGAGAACCCGTCATCGACGCCCCCCGACCCCGAACCGTCCCCCCCGGCCGGCAGAGGACGGTTGTTCCTGGGACCACCGATCCAGTCCCGCCGCAAAGACGTGGTCGGACGCGACAACGACCTCGCCGTGCTGAAAGGAGTGTTCATCCGCGAGACACCCAAGGGCAAGTCGCCGGCCTACTGTTGGTCTCGACCGGACGAGATCGACCGGCTATGGAGGCAATCGGGGAAGACGCTGGAAGAGCTGGCCGATTAGATCAATCCCAATGAGATCGGTGGCTTAATCAAGAAGATACAGAGGGCGAAAGACCCGCGGCGGCTGAAGCAGTGTAATCGCTATTTTTTGGAGAATCTTGGATTCGTACTCGGTGTGCCGGTCGAAGGAGACAACGTTTAGGGTCTGGGGCATCCGGCCGGCAGCGAATTAGCGCTCGATGAGAGGCCGGCTTGGGGGGTAATTCATGCCGACAGCTCGGTCGACACCCGTGGAACTCGTCGCGCAAAGCGGCCTGCCGTTCGACGAGGAAGAGTCCGCCTTGCTCCTGGTTCGGCTCAGGGCGATGACCCTACTGCTATCGACCGGACTGTGTTTGGTCCTTGCACGAGACTTGGCGTTCGGCACGGGCCCGACGTGGCAGTTCCAGGCCGCCGCGATCGTTGCCATGGTGTTCCTGGCCGCGTTGCTCTCGGCCAAGCAGTCGAGCTCGGCGCTTTGGCTAAGGACGGCCGAGATGGTGGCTATCGGTCTGACGGCGGTGGTCGTGGCGGCCCACCTCTGGCACACGCAACTTTCCAGCACCGCCCGCGGCGACGCCACGTCGCTCCTGATGGCGTCGAAAGACGCGGTGATCGGCACGACGACCCTGCTGTTCGCCTACGCCCTGCTGGTCCCCGCGCCGCGGGGCCGAGCCTGACAGTCGATCGCCGCGATCGCTACCTGCCCGGTTGCGGCAGAAGTGCTACTGTTCTTGGCCCATCCCGAGGTGTTCCGCCTCGCACGCCGGGTGGCAACCTTTCAGCGGGTCGGGGAAGGCATTTTCCTGCTCATGACCGTAGCATTGCTGGCGGGATACGGCGCCCATCTCGCGAGCACCATGCGGATCAAGTCGCGTGACGCCCGGCAGTTTAACCAGTACCGCCTCCGCGATCAGGTAGGGGCCGGGGGAATGGGGGAAGTATACCTCGCCGAGCATCGATTGCTGAAGCGCCCGTGCGCCATCAAGGTGATCCGCCCAGAGCGGTCGGGAGACCCTCGCGCGTTGGAGCGGTTTGAGCGCGAGGTCCGCGCGATGGCCGGGCTGTCAGCCCCAAACATCGTGGACGTCTACGACTACGGGCGGACCGAGGACGGCACTTTTTTCTACGTCATGGAGTACCTGCAAGGTATGAGCCTCGAGGAGCTGGTCGCTCGCCACGGCCCGCTGCCACCCGGACGGGTCATCTATCTGCTACGCCAGGCGTGCGAGGCGTTGGCGGAGGCTCACGCGGCCGGCCTGATCCACCGTGACCTGAAGCCCGCCAACATCTTCGCCGCCCGCCGTGGGCGACGGTACGACTTCGTCAAACTGCTCGACTTCGGCTTGGTCGAAGCCGTACCCTCGCCGCACGAGCCCGGCCGGAGCCGCGAGGGGAGGGGCCCCGGCTCGCCGCAGTACATGGCGCCCGAGCAAATTACCGGTGGTCGCGCGCCGGACCCGAGTTGCGACCTGTACGGGCTAGGTGGAGTGGCGTACACCCTCCTCACGGGCCGGCCTCCGTTTGAGGGGAACACCGTAGCTGAAGTGCTAAATGCCCACGTCAACGACCCAGTGGTGCTCCCCTCACGCCACCGTTCCGACATCCCTCGAGACTTGGAAGAGGTCGTCCTCCGATGCCTAGCGAAGGACCCAACCGACCGATACCAAGGCGCGGAGGAGGTGGAAACGATCCTCGCCGCCTGCACGTCCGCCGACGACTGGGATGCTCGGAAAGCCGCCGATTGGTGGAAGACTTTCGAGCCGTCGAGGGTGGCCCCCGCGGCCCTGGGATGAAGACCGCGCCGAGACCAAGCCGTTTGACGTGGAGAAGCGGTTCAGCTCTATTGATCTCGGCGGTTCAATTCTTCTCGCCGCTCAATCCATCGCAATCCCAATAGACTGAAGATGAAGTAGGCGACCCCGACGAACAAGGCGGCGATCAACGGTTCTCGCACGTCGCCGCTCCAGGGAGCCATGAAGGCCCTGTACGCCACCCCGGTCCCTACAGCGACAAGCGCGCCGATGATGAATAACACGACGATCCGCTCCACTCGTTTCCGCGCCATGACAAAGTTCCCACTCTGGCAGATGAACCGCAGCGAGGTTTAGCCTTCACTCGGATACTTCGGTGTCATTAGAGACGCTAACAAAATGACGAACTCGAAGCGTTGTCTCGAACGTAGTATAGGTTCACATAGCCAAGGAGGTCTACAATGGCCAAACCGATACTACCAGCTGAAATTTGGAACCAAATTAAACCCCCTTTGCCGTCTCTCGAACCACGGCATTTCCGCTACGCTTACCCGGGACGAAAGCTGCTGATAACTGCAATGGATTGGTCAGTCTGCAACGGCAGCGTCTACTGGTCGTGGGTGCAGACGCGGGCATAGTAGCCGACGCGTGCCGGAACGCCTCTGGCTAAAAAGCCCCTGACGGCGAGTCGCCACGTCTCAATTTACCGAAGCGAAGCCGAGTCTGCCCTGAATCAATCCCGCGCCCCTTTAGAATCCCTCAATGCCTCCAACGTGATCGAGTTGGAAAGGAGGGGCCGGTAGCGCGTAAGCAGCTTGGTTGGTTTAGCCACGACGGCGAAGTCGATCTGCTGTCGCGAGTTAACGTGTTGCTATGAGGAGCTGATTCGACGTCTGTGGTTGATCATGCCGGCAAGAGCAGAGCCACAATCACGTTAATGTGCACGGATACGACCGGGAATGAGGCGGCGTTCGCTGAACGACGAATGGCTTTGATAGGGAAAACAACGGTTGCAGAAAATGTCCGGCCCCCTGAGAGTCAATACAAGAAACGTCATAAGTCCTTAATAAATAAGTAAATAAAAAAGCCGGCCCCCAACGAGGGGGCCGGACACAGCCAGGGAGAACGACGCTTGCTCGTGATTCGTCAGCGGGGAGCCTCGACCTGGAATGGCTGCAAGGCGCATCGGCCCGACACCCTCCGCTTGGCCTGAGACCAAGTCTTTCGACCGTTGTTATTCGAACGAAAAGCATGAGGTATGCCGAAAGGAAGCAAATCGAGGAGTACCCTCGCTCGATTCTACCTAAATGTAAGTCGATTAGCCTTTTAAATCGATCGACCATTGCAATGACCTCGCTGCTCTTGACCACACGGCAACCGCGCCAGCCAAGATCCCAGGCGGTCATGCCGTCTTTCTGGGCGGGGACGACAAAGGCCCGTGGAACAGCAGTTGCTATCGTCTTGCTGCAATCCCCAACGCGGCAGAGCCGCAAAGCAAGTAGGCAGTAGGCAGTAGGCAGCTTAAGGAAGCGATAATGTCCTCCTGAAGATGCGCACACGGCGCGGAGAAGTGACGGCTAAAGGTTCCATCCCGAGAGCCTGGGAGGCGGGCGCCAAGGTGGCCGGACCAGCCAACTTGCCATCGTGATAAGCTCGCGCTGCGTTCGTGCCGCTTTCTCAATACAATCCGACTTTCTCCGAGATGACACACTTAACGCCAGCACCTCACTCGAGGTCGATCGGGTCGGACCGTCGCTTCCATCCGCTGCAATCGAACAAGGGGCTTGGAGAGCACGCGAACAACATCAAGAATCCCAGAAACCGATGCGTCGAGGAACTTCCACCAGCCTACTGGGCTGTCAACCGTCGATTGATGGGTTGGAGTACCGCCTTTAGGCGGAAAGGACCGGCTGAAGCCGGGACTCCAACTTCTCAAATCAAGATTGGCAACGCACTACGCTGTTCCTCTCGGGACTCGATGCGGAGATCTGGGGGGGTTATCAGGCCGGTACCCAGTGGCAAAAATCTGCGCGCTTTGGATAAAATAGAGACTTCGACAATCAGCGATGCGCGGGCTTTTGTGGCGTTCGTGCTCTCCGAGATGGGCTGACTTGGAGCGAGAAGCTATGGAAAGGACTTCGCCACGATGAAGGTCTTCGTGCTTGGCCTGGATGGCGCGACGTGGGATGTGCTGGAGCCCCTGATCCAGGACGGTTTATTGCCCAATCTGTCCCGGCTGCGAGAGCAGGGAGTCTGGGGCAACCTGCGCTCCGTGTTTCCGCCCCTCAGTCCGGTCGCCTGGACAGGGATGATGACCGGCAAGAACTCAGGAAAGCACGGGATCTTCGAGTTCCTCGAGTACGGGCATGATCCGCTCAAGGGGCGAGTCAACTCGTCGCGGGCGATCCAGGCCGACCTCCTCTGGGAGATTGCCGGGCAGCATGGCAAGACGACGGTCGCCGGTGGCGTGCCAATGAGCTATCCGCCACGGCCGGCGACGCGATTCCCCGGTTTTTTCCTGGGCGATTTTCTCAGCCCCGCCGCCGCGCCCGACTTCTCGAGCGACCCGGCGCTCTTTGCCGAGCTCGAGAAAATCGTCGGCCGGTATCGACCGTGGTCGACGGCCATCCATGACGGCGGTAATGAGGCCGCCGTCCTCGCGGATCTACACGCCTTCCTGGACCAACATCTCAAGGCCATCCAATTCTTGATCAAGCGGTGCAACTGGGACTTGTTCCTTTTCGATCTCATGGCCACCGACCGCTTCCAGCACGAGCTGTGGCACGTCTGGGACCTGACGCATCGCGCGGCCCGAGGGCGCGAGCGCGAGCTGAAAGCCCTCCGGCCCAAGCTGATCGCGTTCTGGCAGAGACTCGACCAAGGGATCGGCGAGATCGAGGCGGACCTGCCGCGGGACACCGCGTTCTTGCTCATGAGCGATCACGGTTTCGGGCCGATCGAGCATTACGTCAACTTCAATGTCTGGCTATTGGAACAAGGTTACATCGCCCTTCAGGACTCGTTCTACGTCAAGCAGAAGCACTGGTTCTACCGTCGCGGAGCGACACCCGAGTGGATTTATGGCGTGATGAGCCGGCTCGGCATGGGCAACCATCGGGTCAGTCGATTCCGGGGAAATCAAAACAGCTTCGTGGATCGCCTGGCCGAGTCGATCTTCTTGTCGCGCCGGCACATTGACTGGTCACGGACGCGTGCCTATGCACAGGGGAACTTCGGCCAGATTTTCCTCAACCTCAAGGGGCGCCAGCCGAATGGGTGCGTTGCCGCCGAAGACACGCGCCCCCTGCTTGAGGACCTGAAGGCGGCCCTGGGATCGATCCCGCATCCCGAGACGGGCGAGCCCTTGGTCGAACATGTTTACGAACGCGATGAGCTCTACCAAGGCCCGCACACCGCACTCGCCCCTGACCTCACGGTGGTCTTGACGGACTGGCGGTATCGCACGATCGGCCTGCACGACTTCACAACGAACCGCGTGATTTCACCGGCATTCGGGCCGACCGGCGATCATCGGCTCGACGGGATCCTGATCGGCTCCGGACCGGCATTCCGCCCTGGAACCGAGCCCCAGGACGCCGTCTTGCTCGACGTCGCCCCGACGGTCCTGCACTTGCTGGGAATTCCCATCCCCGACGACATGGACGGCCGGGTCCTGACTGAAGTGCTCGAGCCGGTGGCTCCAGTCGCATCCCCGGCGCCCGTCCTGACTCCCGCCTTCGCCTCAGCCAATGGAACACCCTCACTGCCGATCGATTCGCGCTACAGCGCGGAGGACGATGCGGCAATCCAGCAACGACTGGCGGACCTCGGGTATATGTGAGCTCTCCTCAGTTAAGGGCAAACGAATGGAGTCATCCACCGAGAGGCAGGGCCACACCGATCAGGACCATGCACCTGGGTCCGGACCTTGCTTGCGGTGCCAGACGCTGGAGGCGCGGATTGCCGAGCTTGAAGCCGTGGCCGTGGAATCGCGCGACGCGCGGCCGGCTGTATCGCCATCGCCCGCGACGACCTTGCCCCCTCTGGAGTTCAAGGCCCTTCGGCTGCTCCCGTTCGGCTGGGGCGAGGGTTGGCAGTTGCGGCCTTCGCCGCCGCGGCGGCACTGGATGGACGAATTACCCCATGCCTACAAGTGTTTGCCTCTGCTGATGGCCAATCAGTGGGGATGGCAGATCCTCTGCCCAACCGACGTCGCGGTCACGTGGGACGGGAGTCCGGCCCTGTCGGGCCTGCGGATCGAGGTCGCCCCCCAGTTTGAACCGGCGATCAAGAGCCAGTTCGGTTCGGGGATCGTCACGTTCTCACCTCCATGGCTGTTTCGTACCTCGCCCGGCTGGAACCTGTACCTGAAGGGGCCAAGCAACCGCTGGAAACCCAACTGCGTCCCTCTCGAAGGCGTGATCGAGACCTGGTGGCTCAACTACACCTTCACGCTGAACTGGAAACTGGTCGAGCCGGGGTCCGTCTTCTTCGCGCGAGGTGAGAGCCTGGGGCAGCTCGTGCCGGTCCCGCACGCCACGTTTCAGGACGCCACGGCACTCGAAGCGCCGATCGGTCTGCTTGAACCCGCTGCGGCCCAGGAGCTCTTGCAGTGGCAAGAAAGGCGGCGTCTCCTCGCCGACCAGAGGGACAACGTACACCACCTCTACCGCAAGGCCGAGGGCGTTCTAGAGCATCTCCAGCGGGTCGATGTTCCCCCATTACGCTCGATCGAACCGTGGGATCACGACAGGCGGCCCGATCCAACCGACGGACAAGGTTCCGCCGGTTGATGTTCACGACCTCACCGCCTTCATTTGACCTGCCCAAAACGCTCGAGGTCTTCTCCCTTGGCGACGACGATGATGCCATCGTCGGTGACGGTGAATCCCCGGGCGAGGTCGGCCTCGCGGTTCCAGCCGATCTCGAAGCCGGTGGGGATGCGGACATCCTTGTCGATGATGGCGCGGCGGATTCGAGCGCGGCGGCCGACGTCAACGCCGTCGAACAAGATCGCGTCTTCGACCAGGGCAAAGCTGTTGATCCGCACGCCCGGCGAGACGATGCTGCGGTAAACCTGCCCCCCCGATATGATCGCCCCCTGGCAGACGATCGAGTTGTACGCCGCGCCGCGGCGGTCCCCCTCGGTGTGGACGAACTTGGGGGGTGGATACGCCGGCTGGTGGGTGTGGATCGGCCATTCCTGGTCATATAGATTCAAAATCGGATCGATCTGGATCAGGTCCATGCTGGTCTGGAAATAGGCATCGAGGGTGCCAACGTCGCGCCAGTAGGCAGCCTCCTTGCGGTTCTCGTCGCGGAACGGATAAGCAAAGACCCGCGAGCCGCCCGCGATCATCGCCGGGATGATGTCCCGGGCGAAGTCGTGGGCGCTTGCCTCCTTCTTGGCGGCGTCCTGGAACAACAGCTCGTACATGACGTCGGTGTTGAAGACGTAAATGCCCATCGAGCCCAAGACCTTGTCGGGCTGCTTGGGCATTCCCTGGGGATCCTTGGGCTTCTCAACGAAGCTCGATACTCGGTGTTCGGCGTCGACACCGAGCACGCCAAACTCGCGAGCCTGCAGGCGCGGCACCGGCAGGCAAGCGATCGTCAGGTCGGCCCGGTTGTCTCGATGGCAGTCGATCATGCGGGCGTAATTCATCTTGTAGATGTGGTCGCCGGCCAGGATCAGGGTGTCGCGGGGTGCTGCCTTCTCGATTGTGTACACGTTCTGGTAGATCGCGTCGGCCGTGCCCTGATACCACATCTCGGCGATCCGTTGTTGGGGCGGGGTCACCTCGACGTACTCGCCCAGCTCGCGGCAGAGGAACTTCCAGCCCTCGTCGAGGTGCCTGTTCAGGCTGGTCGCCTTGTATTGCGTCAGCACCAGGATCTTGCGCAGGTCGGAATTGATGCAGTTCGACAGGGTGAAATCGATGATCCGGTAAATACCGCCGAACGGGACCGCCGGCTTGGCACGGTCCCGAGTCAAAGGCTCCAGACGCGCTCCTCGGCCACCAGCCATGACGATGGCCAACACGTCACGATAGACCACAAGACCTCCGCTCGCCGATCCGCCCCAGGATCAACGGAAAGAATGGCACAGGGGACCCCTCACCATTGTGCACACGATCGAGAGCCAAGCCAACGGGTTTACGCGAGTGACCGCCCATGGAGCTGGACGTTTTCGTTCACTGGCCGGTGAGCGATGCCTCTTTCGCAAGTCCACGGACCGGTTGGCGCGGCCCGTGGACCGTTGCGGTCCCGGGCCGTTTCCCTTTTTCTTCGTCTCCTGGTAAAGTCTTCACAAAACGCGGTGATCATCGATCCTTGCTCCGGGCGCCGATCGACGGCAGGCGGCAGGAATAAACGGGAACACTCTGACCCGATCAGGAAGGGTGGCGGGTGATGGTTCGGCTGGCTGGGAACTGGGCATCGACGACATGGATCGCGGTCCGGGCCTGTCTTCGCGCGGTTGGAGTCTCCGCGCGGACACGCCCTCGCCGTGCGGTGGTCTTCTGCCTCTCGCTGGCCGTTGCTCTGACGAGCTGCTCAGTATATCCAGCGGGGAAGGACGATCCCGACCGGCTGAAGCAGCTCCAGACGACCTACGTCGTCAACGCTGGACAGAAGCGGCCGCGCGCTTATCATTTTGGGTCGCAAGGACCGGGCGACGTCTTCTCCAACCATACCAGCCACACCAACCGCCTGGTGCCGGTCTATGTCTTCGGCCGGAAGGCCGACTTGGGCGCTGTCACGGGCCAGAACAGCCGGTATCGCGATCCGGAGAAGATCAAGGCCCTTTATGGGTTCCTGCCCGAGAATACGGTCAACCCCCGTGCCGTCTACGCCGACCAGAGCGACCTGTATCGAGTGCAGAAAGATGCCGTCGCCCGGGGGATCAAGCACTTGATCATCGTCTGGTTCGACGGCCTGGACTGGCCTACCACGCAGGCCGCGGCCATCGCCAAGACGGGTAAGGTATACACGGAGGGGAAAGGCTCGGGCCTGATCTTTCAGGACTACGACGCCGGCGGGACGGCACAATACGGCTTCGTCGTCACCAGCCCGACGCATGACAAGAACCGGTTCGATGTCGACACGCAGACCGTCGTCATCCCGCCCACGAGCTTGGGCGGCGGCTACGACGCGCGGATTGCCGGGCCGAATCCCTGGGCGCCCGGCCCGTTGGGCTGGAAAGCTCCCGGCTATCTCAAGGGGCAATCGGCCAGTGCGGCCGATCTGGCGGGTGTAGAGGCTGCCGGCGGTGTCCTGCACGCCTATACCGACTCATCGCAGAGCGCCGCGGAGATCGTCAGCGGGGTCAAGTCGTACAACAACGGAGTCAACGTCACCGACGACGGCCGGCTCGTGACCACGTTGTTTCACGAGCTCCAGGACCGCGGGTGGAAGGTCGGCACCGTGACCAGCGTGCCTTTTGACCACGTCTCGCCCGCCGCCATGTACGCCCAGAACGTCCATCGCGACGACTACCAGGACATCGCCCGCGCGATGCTCGGCCGGCTGGGAATCATCCAGGAGGCGCGGCACGCGCCGTCGCGGCCCGGCCTCGACGTGGTCCTCGGGACGGGCTTCGGGGTCCTCACGAATCCCACCTCACTGGCACTTCAGGGGCGGAACGGAGTGCTCGGGAACCTGTTCATTACCGACGCTGATTTGGCGGCGATCGACGTTGGCAACGGCGGCCCGTACATCGTGGTCCACACGGAATCGGGGGCCGACGGCGGTCAGTTATTGAAGCGAGCCGCCGCCCAGGCGGCCCGGCGCTCGGCGCGGCTGTTCGGCTTCTTCGGCCGGGACGGGCTTGATCATCTCCCCTACCAGACGGCCGATGGCCGCTATGACCCCGCTCCCGGCTTGAGCAGCAAGGGCGAGCTCCGGCCGGCCGAATGGTACACCCCGGCCGACCGGATCGAACAGCCGACGTTGACTCAAATGACCGAGGCCGCCCTGACCGTCCTGGACGCTGGGCAAAACCACCCGTTCGCCCTCTTCATCGAGGCCGGCGACGTTGATTTCGCCCTGCATGCCAATAACCTCGACAACGCCATCGGCGCGGTTTATAGCGGCGAGGAGGCCGTCCGCACCGTCATCCGCTGGGTCGAATCCCGCAGCAACTGGGACGACTCGGTCCTGATCGTCTCGTCCGACCACGGGCACTACTTGGTCGTTGACGATCCCCAAGCCCTGGCCCCAACCAGGTGAACCTCTCGAACCCCTCGCGACCGTCGAAGCTTTTTCTTGGCCGATTGTCGAAGCGGCGGGAATGATTGAACACCCGCGGGGCGCCCGCAGCTCCCACGAACAAGTGACCTCCGTCTTATTCCTTGGAAGCCTTCACGACCAGGAGCATGGGACGACGGTTCGACCACTCATCAGCTCCTTCACGACTGACAAAGCCGTAGCCCGACCAGGTTGGGTTAGGCCCTCCCGAGAAATCCTCGCTCAGGAACCGGAGAAGAATGCCGTGGCCCTCGCGACCGGCCTTGGCCTGGGCGCGAACCAAGGACGTGATGTCAAACAGCTTCCAACCCTCTCCGGGCTCAAACTTGTAAGTGGCCGCCGGTTCCGGGTCATACGTTGGCTTCATATTCCACGAGTTCAGCTCGGGCCACTTATTGAGGATCTCAAAAGCATGGATTGGGCCGGCGGGCAGGTGTGAGGTAGTCTCGCGTGAATAGAGCGCGACCAAGAATCGCCGGTCGGCCGCGGAAGCTTCATCCGGAGGGATCTCTGGCCAGTCGATCAACACTCGGACGCCACCATCGTTGTTCGCCAACGCGAAATTGTCGACGTGGCCGAGGTTCTGGTTGGGGAGGTAGGCCAGGATCATGCAATCCTTCGTCGCAGTGACCGCCCGCGCAATCGGGCTGGGAGCAAGTTTCGCCAGGTCCGGGTGGACCGTAACAGCTTGCTGTTTCTGACTCTTTTTCTGTCCTGGTCGTTGCGCCGGTCTCGCCTTTTTTGTACCGGTGTCCTGGGCAGGTTTCAAGGACGCAACTGCGATCTCGGGAGCGACTTCGGCTCGGGACGGTTTATCCTGGTGCTGGGCTTCGACCGCCGGTCTTGCCAGCAAGGAAGCTCCGCCAGCGAGAAGACCAACCGCCATGACCATCACCGCGACCGATTTGAGCAGACTGAACCACATGGTGGAAAGAACTCCGTCGGCGATGCTTTGCGCAGTCGCCGAGACGGCGCCGGGCATCGCTTTGCCTCGTTTCACAAAAAGAAGAGCGGCGCGGGCCGTGGCTTGTACGATCGCGTTGGGCAAACGCACCGCGGACGCATTTGTCGAGGTGCCGAGAGCAAGCAAGCCGGCGGATAGCGTGACGCCCCGGCGCGTCAGCCGTTGACCCAGCAGCTTCCGCGCCCGGGCGAGCCGGCCCCGGATCGTGCTTTCAGCCAGTTTGAGCTGACCGGCGGCTTGCGCTTGGGACATCCCCTCCAGGTAGCAGACCACAACCGCCGATCGATACGGCCGGGGCAAGCGGTCGATTTCCTCGTGCAATACCTGCTCGAGGTCTTCCCGGCTTCCGTCGCGCGATGGTTCGTCGATTGCAACAGACCGGTGGTACGCCACTGCGCGGTCGCGGGCTCGCCGTCGCGCGGTGACAGTCCTCGCCTTGTGTGCCGTACGAGCTGCTACCCCGTAGAGCCAGTTGCACAACAGCTCGCGCGATCCGAGTGATCGCGCCCTGCGTGCCAGCACCAGGAACGTGGCCTGAAATGCATCCTCGGCCGCATGAGCATCCCGGAGCACCAACTGGCAGACCCGGAGGACCATCGGCCCGTGACGCTCGACGATGGCCTCGAACGCGAGCGCAGCAGATTCGTCGTCCCCCGCTACAAACTGCTCCAGGAGTTGCGGATCGGTCATACCACCGACCGTTCCCAAACGGAGGAGCCTGTCGAGCTGCCGGCCGGCGCCGGTCGGTTCCTTCTTCATGATTGCTCCCTGGTGTCTCCAGGCCCGAGTCCTCTCTTCACGGAATACTGCCCGATCGCGTGGGTCGCCTCACACGACTTGGTTTGTTTTTGTCGGCGAGCCGCCCGAGTCAGTGCGTTCTTTTCATACGCTGGGGTTGAACGGTGGCGATGCCGACACTATACCAGACCCATGGCGGACCCGATCTCAAAGTCTCTTCTGCCGTGGAACCAAAGGCAACCATGACTGTCCTTCAGCGCTTCATCACTGGCCGATTGACCATCGTCTTGGGAATCCTGGTCGCCGCGCTCGGCGCTTTTGGAGCTTGTGGTGATTCAGGCTGCGCGGCCGAGCCTCCGTCGTCGCCAGTTCCTGCTGCCCGTCCACAGATTCTCCGGCCGGGTAATCCGCATGCACATGGCCTGACCGACGCCGGTCTCGACGCGTTGCGAGCAATCCTGCGCAAGGCGGTCGATGATCGCACGGTTCCGGGCGTCTCGCTCCTTTTGGCCCACAAAGGCGAGGTTATCTTCAAGGAGGCGTTCGGAAACCTCGCGGTCGACCAAAAGGCACTGATGGCCTCGAGCTCAAAGCCGGTCACCGCGACGCTCCTCATGATCTTGGCCGACCAGAAGAAGCTCGCGCTCGACGACCCGATCGAAAAGTACCTGCCGGAGTTCAAGGAGATTACCATCAAGGGAAAACCCCCGGCGAAGTTGCCCACTGTTCGACACTTGCTCTGTAACATGTCGGGGCTGCCTGGAGATTTTCTCGCCGAGTCACTCCTCAAACGATTGCGGCAAGGGGCCGGTAAGGGTCAAGACATCGACCAGGGTAAGGAGAACGGGAAGGCGAACCCCGGGGGCCGCTTCTTATCGAGTCGAAACCGATCGCTGGCCGAGTCGGTGCGCGCCCTGGCCGGAGGTGGCTTGGCGACCGAGCCTGGGGCGGCGTTCCACTATTGCACCATGGGTTTCAATGTGGCGGCACGTGTAGCCGAAGTGGCGGCCAAGCAGCCGTTCGAGGAGCTGGTCGGCGCCGAGCTGCTCGAGCCCTTGGGCATGAACAGCACACGCTACACCCCCTTCGGCTTGCAAGGGCTCAATTCCAGCCCGAAGCTCCCGAACGGTGAAAGCCGGTTCATCATGGCGGGCGGTGGTATGACCTCGACCCTCGACGACTTCGCCGCGTTTTACCAGATGCACTCAAACGGCGGGACGTACCGCGGGCGGCGCATCCTTTCCGAGCAGGCCGCGGCGACGATGCACACGCGCCAGGCCAGGCTCGAACTGCTCATGGCCGGCCCATATGGCAATGACTACGGACTGGCGTTCTTTCTGGACAGGCTCGACGACAAGGGTCAGGCCCGGGTCATCACCCACCCAGGGCTCTTCGGCACGACCCCGTGGCTCGACAAGGACCGCGACCTTATCGGCGTACTGTTCATCCAGTCCAACTTCCTGCGAACCATGTCTCTGGTCCGTGATGTCCAGACCAAGGTACGGGAGATGATTCCGACAACTCGCTGACGTTCCGGTCGATCACAGTTTGTGTGGGAGCGCCTGACATGAGCCGATTCGAGCGTATTCACGTGCGTGGGTTCAGGCGTCTGCGCGACCTTGACCTCGAATTGCGTCCGTTATGCGTGCTCATCGGGGCCAACGGGAGCGGTAAAACATCCTTGCTCGACATCTTTTCGCTCCTGGCGGCATCAGCGGCGAAAGGACTTCTTTCCAAGCTCAGCGAGCTTGGAGGGATCGCATCTCTGGTATCGCTCGACCGATCGTCAAGCCAGCGCATGTCGTTCTCGCTCTCGATGACCATGCCACGGGCCAATCCGCTGATTTACAACTTAATACTGTTTCCCACGGGGGTGACATACGAGATCGAAGAAGAGACGCTGACCCAGCAGCGAGATCCCAATCCCCCTCCGTTCACATACATCAAGTCCGGGCTTGGATTGATCAGGTATTTCGATACCGCCCAGGCTATGTGTCTAGTGCCTCTAACAGGAGATAACGATCCGCGCGAGACATCGTTGGCTCAAGTGCCGAGGATGCACGCTGAAGTGGAGGAGTTTCGCAAGGGACTGAGAACACCAGTTCATTATCACGTATTGAATGTTGAGCCTCGAGCGCCGGTACGTCTGCCCCAGCCGTTGCGTCTAGCCACGCTGCCGGGGAAGGATGGCGAAGACTTGGTCTCGTGTTTGTTCAACCTGCGAGAAGCCGACCGCGATCGGTTTGAGGCGATCGAGGACGCACTGAGAGTGGCTTTCCCAGGCTTCGTGAGGCTGGATTTCCCCCCTGTCGCCGCAGGGACCCTCGCGATGACCTGGAAAGACAGCAACTTCACACGCCCTTTCTTCATGCACCAATTGTCGGAAGGCACCTTGCGGTTCTTGTGGCTGGCGACACTGCTTCAAAGTCCTGGATTGACCGCGATCACGCTGCTGGATGAGCCCGAGGTCAGCCTCCACCCTGAGCTTCTGAGCCTTTTGGCCGAGCTCATGCGTGAGGCTTCAGCGCGGACCCAATTGATCGTCGCCACGCATGCCGATCGACTCATCCGATTCCTGGAGCCGAATGAAGTCGTCACATTGGACTTGAACGAGGATGGGACCACTCGTGCAAACTGGGCCGATCAGCTCGATCTCGAAGAGTGGCTCAAAGAATACACACTCGATGAAGTTTGGCGTCTCGGCCGCATGGGAGGTCGGTCATGAAGATCGCTCTCATCGTCGAGGGCAAGACCGAGCAAGCCTTCCTCCCTCATCTCCGGACCTTCCTGAAGACGCGTCTGGCAGGCCGAATGCCAAAGCTCGACACGGTTCGTTGCGATGGTCGAATTCCAAAGGAGCTGAAATTGAAGCAATTGGTCGAATGCTTGCTCAGTTCCAGGAAAGAGCCCGCCAACGCAGTCATCGCGCTGACGGACGTCTACACGGGCACAAACCCTCCTGATTTTGTCGACGCCGCTGACGCGAAAGGAAAGATGCGCAATTGGGTTGGCCCAAACCCAGCGTTCCATCCGCACGCCGCGCAATATGAATTCGAGGCATGGTTGCTACCCTTCTGGAGCGAAATCCAAGAGCTTGCAGGTCATATAAAAGCGGCTCCCAAGACGTCGCCGGAACAAGTTAATCACAATTCTCCTCCCTCGCGAAGAATTCGCGACATGTTTCTCGCGGGGCACCCGCGAAAGTATGTCAAACCTCGCGATGCCCATCGAATCCTTCAAGGCAAAGACCTGTTGGTCGCTGCGCAGGCCTGCCCGGAATTCAAAGCGTTCCTCAATACGATCCTCACCCTCTGTGATGCAGACCCAATTCCTTGATTAGTCGATTCGACCAAAAGGCTAGGCCGTCGTCGCATCGATGTGTCTTCGAAACCACAATTCGAGCATGAGCAACGCCCAGAGGCGGTAAGAGTGCTCGCGTTTGCCGTCGATGTGCCCGTAGACCAGGTTTTCGATGACCTCGGGGCGGAACAACCCCCGATCCAGGCAAACGGGATCGAGCAGCACATCGCGGACCTCGTCCTTCAACTCCGCTCGAAACCACCGGCTGATCGGGACGCCAAAGCCCATTTTGGGACGGGTCTTGATCGGTGGTGGTAATAAATCAGAGAATGCCCGCTTGAGCACGACCTTGGAGCGGCCGGAGTGGAGCTGGATCTTCCGGTCCAGCGGCATCGCCACAGCCAGCTCGACGACCCGGTGATCCAGGAACGGCCCGCGGCACTCGAGGCCATGCGCCATGCTGGCCAAGTCGACCTTGACCAGCAGATCGCCGGGCAGGTAGGTCAGGAGGTCGGCAACCATCGCGCGGGTGACCTCATCGCGGCGGCCGGCCGCCGCGAAGGCCGCAGCCAGGTCCGAAGCCGGATCGGCCTCGGATTGATCCGGTAGGGCCGTCGCGGTCGAGGCCAGCAAATCGAGCTGGGAGTCGGAATAAAGCGCCATCCGGGCGGCTTCGTCGAAGGTTGTCATCCAGCCCAGGTAGCGGACCTCGGCCGGCTCGTTGATATGCTCGAAGAGTCGCTGGAGCCTGCGGAGCCGGGTCTTCGATCGGGCAGCGCGGGGCAAGACGCGAATCATGGTCCCGCCGAGCAATCGGCGCGGCACGGAAGGCAGACGCCGAAACAACTCGGTCAGGGCCAGAGCCCGGTACCGGTCGTAGCCGCCGAAGAGCTCATCGCCGGCGTCGCCGGTCAGGGCCACCGTGACGTCGCGCCGGGTCTCGCGCGACACGTACCACGTCGGCAACGCCGAGCTGTCGGCGAAGGGCTCGTCGAACTGCCAGGCCAGCTCGGGCAGAGTCTCCCACGCCGTCGGCTCGACGATGAACGTCCGGTGCTCGGTCCCCAGGTGCCGCGCCGCCAGCTCGGCGTAGCGCGTCTCATCGTAGGCCGGGTCGGGAAAGCCGATCGCGAACGTCTTCACCGGCCGGCTCGATACCTTTTGCATCAAGCCGGCGATGATCGTCGAGTCGATGCCCCCGGAGAGGAACGCGCCTAACGGAACTTCAGATATCATCTGCTCGCGAACGGCGTCGCCGAGCGTTGCCCGCAGTTCCTCGACGTCCTCCTCGACGGGGCGGTTGCGCTGGAGGTTCCAGTCGGGATGCCAGTACCGCTCGACGGCGAGTGCGCCGTCGTGCCAAACGGCGTAGTGAGCTGGCGGGAGCTTGCTCGTTCCCGCCAGAATGGTCCTTGGATGCGCTACGTAACCGTAGCTGAGGTAGTGGTCCAGCGCGATCGGATCAAGCTGGCGCGGCACGATGCTCCCGGGCAAGGTCAGCAGCGCCTTCAGCTCGCTGGCAAAGACCAGGCGGCTGCCGTCGTGGCGATAGACCAGCGGCTTCTGGCCCAGCCGGTCGCGTGCCAGGACCAGCGTGCGGCGGCGTGCATCCCATATCGCCAGCGCGAACATGCCGCGCAAGAGCGAAAACATCCGTGTCCCCTCATCCTCGTAGAGGTGGACCAGAGTTTCGGTGTCGCCGTGAGAGCGAAGCACGTGCCCCTTGGCTTCCAGCCGGCGCCGCAGCGCGGGGTAGTTGTAAATCTCGCCGTTGAAAACCGTCCAGATCGTACCGTCCTCGTTCGACAGCGGCTGATGGCCCCCGGTCACATCGATGATTGCCAGCCGCCGGAACCCCAGTGCGGCATGGTTGTCGCGGTAGCCACCAGCATCATCCGGGCCGCGGTGGACCAGCCGGTCCCTCATCACCTTGAGGGATTCAGCCGCCAGAGCGCCGCTTGCATCGGTCCAGACCGCGCCGCAGATGCCACACATAACGTGAGCCTTTCTGGTGATTTTGCGGGGGGTCGCGATCGGCACCCTGAAGAGCAAGACCCCTGACGTGCGGCCCGCACATTTGAAACGATTCCCTCGAGCTTCGATCAGGGCTGAACAAGAGGCTCACGAATCCGGCAGGTCATCCGGATGGAGCAAGCTCAACAGATCCCGACTTCCGTGAACGATCGCGGCGACGTAGCAGTTCTCGCCACGGAGCACGTAGATAATCCGATAGGGTCGAACCCAAAGCTCTCGAATCGCATCCTGCTGAAACTCAGAAATCGCCGGTCTGATCCTCGGGAATTGTGCAAGGCGGCGCGGGGCTTGGACCAGTTTGGCTGACAGTCTGGCCGCATAAGCAGGCGAGTCCTTGGCCACGAAGTTCACGATGTCTCTCAAGTCGTCGAGAGCGCACTCTGTCCAGTGGACTTGCCCCATCCGGCAACCCTCCGCTCCGCTTCCTCCTGTGAGACGATCCGCCCTTCATCGATCGCGGCCAGACCGTGCTCGACTTTTTGGATTACATAGAGATGATACTGAATCTCTTCGAGCGAGCAGTCGTCCGGTAAGGATTGGATCAAACGGATCGCTTCCTCTTTGACTGCACTCATCTCACACCCCGCTGATTTCTTCGTGGAACCGTCGACAGACGACGCGATTCGCCAATTCGTTGCGACTCTAACCTTTCATTGTACAAGGGATGGGGCCTATCTCCAACCCGCATTGGCATGAGGTGTGGTAAACCCAGTCGCGAATGAGGACCCCAGGGCGCTTGAGCGGCCACTCGGAAGATACCCGAAATCGCGACGGCTTCTTCGAACGTCTCCCGGCGAAAGAGCGGAGCGCGACCAGTCCGGCTTGTGCCGGCTCAGATCGGCGGAATCGAGCGGCGGATCTCGTCCAGAAGCGCCCGAGTGCCGTGCTGCTCGCACCATTTGTGGACGTAGTCCCAGTCGATCCGGTCACCCTGCACGGCGACAACGTCGCGGACGTCATCTCGGTCTTTCGACCGCCGGCCCAGGAGCGCCCAGTGAATCTTGGTCACGATCACATCTTCGACAGTCGGCATCCAGACTTGCCGATCGAGCAGGCTTATCTGCCGGCGACGCCGGAACCGCTCTAGAT
>JBIOJM010000200.1:0-18396 GCA_044450785.1 Isosphaerales bacterium | reverse complement strand
TGGCCCCCGACGAGCGCGACGACTTGCCGCAGGTCGCCCAGTATCTCGCGGAGATCCAGGATGAGCGATTCCCGCGCGGGGAGCTGATCACCTACCTCGAGGGCGAAATCCTCCGGCGGCATGGCGCCAAGCTGCGAGGCCGTATCGACGAGGCCACGCTGGCGGATCTGTCCCGAGAAGCCAGGCTGCAGGCCCTGATCTCCGCGGTGGGCGAGGCCCTCCGAGACTCCAATACGAAGGAGCCCGACAAGAATAAGCCGGCGGAGCCGCATGCGATCCTGGCTTCGCTGCCCTGCCCGATCTATATCACGACCAATCCCGACAACTTGATGGCCGATGCACTGCGGGCTGCAAAGAAGGTACCTCAGGTCCAGGTCTTCGACTGGAGGAGCGAAGTCCAGTCCGGTCCGCTGATCGAGCCGTTCGATCGCTTGTCTCCCAAAGCTGAGCGAGCCCCCCTGGTCTATCATCTGTTCGGGTGTCTCGACCAGGTCGACTCTCTCGTCCTGACCGAGGACGACTACTTCGATTACTTGATCAACTTCGCTGTCAAGCGCGACGTGGTTCCCGAGGCCATCCGGCGCTCACTGACCGGAAGCTCCTTGTTGTTCCTCGGATTCCGCGTGGATGAATGGGACTTCCGCGTGCTCTTCCGAAGCATCATGAATCGCGAGGGGGCGGTGCGGCTCAAGAAGCCGCAATTCGCCCACGTCGCCGTCCAAATCGACCCCGAGCAGGGCCGAGTCTTGGAGCCCGAACTCGCGCGCCGCTACTTGGAAGGTTATTTCTCAGGCGCTCAAATCACCATTTATTGGGGAACTGCGTCCAAATTCCTCACGCAGTTGAGCGAGAAGTGGGAGAGCGCCAAGAGGGCCCAAGCCGCGCTCGTCTGATGAGCTGAGGATCTGTTCCCATGGCCACCGCCGACCGACCGACTCCCTCGAATCCGTACCTCGGCCCCAGCGCCTTCGAGACGAAACACGCCGATCTATTCTTCGGGCGCAACCACGAGATCATCACCTTGGCCGACCTGCTGCTGGCGGAGCGGATCGTCGTCCTCCACTCCCCTTCGGGGGCAGGCAAGACCTCGCTGATCCAGGCTGGACTGTTGCCCCGGTTGCAGGACGAAGGATTTCTGATCCTTCCCACAATTCGGGTCAACCAGCCCCCCCCCTCGTCACGAACTGGAGACGCCTCCGAGTCGAATCGCTACGTCTTGAGCGCATTGCTTTCGCTTGAGGCTCGCTCGCAGGGGGAAAAGGTTTCGCCGGAGGAAGCGATCCCCTTGGACAAGCTGGCCAGGATGAGTTTGGGCGAATACCTCGCCCTCCGCGACCGTATTGAGGCTGAGCGGTCCCAGCCAGAGGGACAGAGTCTTACCTGGCGCGAGTTGGCCCCGATGACGGCCGTCCAGTACCGCGCGCTACAAACGCTTTCGGAGTGCGAGAAGTCGCGGCCCGCGGGGGAGAGGATCCCCCGGCAAGAACTGGCCCGAATGACGCCCGAGGACTACCGCAATCGCAGAGGCCGCACCCTTGATCTCGGCCGGGTGAGCCCGCCCGAGCCCGCCTCGCGCCCCCTCGAGTTGCTGATCTTCGACCAGTTCGAGGAAATCCTGACCGCCGACCCCGTCGACGAGCGGGGTCGGGAGGAGTTCTTCGTCCAGCTCGCGGAGGTCCTTCGCCGCGCCTGCCAGCGGTGGGCCCTGTTTGCGATCCGCGACGATTATCTTGCGGAGCTCGCCCACTATGCACGCCGGGTCCCCACCCAGCTCAGCACGACCTTCGCCCTCGATTTTCTCAGACCCGAGAGGGCCGCCGAGGCGATCCGCGGTCCGGCTAACCAGGTCTATGCCAAGTTCCGGCGCGGTTCATCCGACGAAGTCGACAAGGAGGAATACGACTTCTTCAGCGAGGAGGCCGCGCATTGGCTCGCCCGCAACCTCCAGGGGGGAAGGTCTTATGCCGAAACCGGCGAGGGCAGGCCGACCAGCCTCTTCGTCGAGCCCGTCCAGTTACAGGTCGTCTGTTTCGAATTCTGGGAGAGACTGTTCAAGAAATACCCTGACGTTGCACGTGTTGAGATGACGCACATCCGAGATCCCGAGCTGGCCGACGTCGACAATGCCCTGGCCCGCTACTTCGCCAGGCGTGTCGCTTCCGCCGCCCGAGACATCGCGCAGGCAGGACGCGGCAAGTCCGGAGAGCGTGCCCGCGGCTTCGAAATTATCGAGCGCGAGATCCGCGAGTGGTTTGAATACGACTTGATCACTTCGAGGGGCCGCCGGGACCTCGTCCCGGCCGACTCCCAGGGCCGCCCGGGCGGCGACGTCGTTCGCTCGATGATCGAGGCCTACCTGGTCCGCGAGGTCGTCAGGCACGAAGACGTCTGGCTCGAGCTCGCTCACGACCGCTTGATCCAGCCACTGAAGCAGAACAATACGGACTGGTTCCACCGCGAGTTGGCGTACTGGCAAGTCCAGGCCGCCCGCTGGGACCGGCAGGGCCATCCGCCCGCCCTGCAGCTCAGCGGACAGCCCCTCGCCGCCGCCGAACGCTGGGCGTTAGCCCACGCTGACCGAGTCACCGACTCGGACTGGCAGTTCCTCCGCGATAGTACGTCGTCGCTCACACTGGACCTGATCCTCAGAAGTATTCTCTATCGAAATGCCACATGGATCTTGTCGGCGACTAGCCTCATCCTGCTCGCCCTGGTCATCGGCTGCTATTGGCTCTACACGACGGCCAACCACGATTTCAGAAAAGCCCTGTCCAGCGGACTGCAGCTCAAAGCTCGGAACCTCGAGAGAGAAAGACCCGACGTGGCCATGAGGCTGAGCTTGGGGCTCCTCCGCATGCAGGACGACCGGGCGACGAGGAGCTGCCTCGTTGAGGTTCTCGAGTCCGTTCCCCAGCTCACGAAGTATCTGCGCAACGAAAAGCCGGTCTCCTGCCTTGCGTTCAGCCCCGACGGCAAGCTCTTCGCCACCGGCGGCGGTGCCGAAAAGAAAGGCTTCATCATCCTGCGTGATGCCGTCAGCCAGCAGCCGTTGAGCCGCCCACCATTGCTGAAGCGCGGCGACCGAGTGACCGCTCTGGCATTCAGCCTGGACGGCAAGTGGCTTGCCTCAGGCGATGACGCGGGGATCGTCCTGGTGTGGGAAGTAGGGTCGCTCAACCGTGGGATCCGACTTGTGAACACGTTCGACACGCCGCACAAAGGCGGGGTCAAGGGCCTGGCCTTCAGCCCGAGCGTCGCGGGGATGCTGGCCACGGCAGGCAAGGACGAGGCGGCCGGTGGCAGCGATTCCATCAGGCTTTGGGACGTCGCTTCGGGCAAGAATCTCACCGTGTTGCCGTTAGAAAGCCACAAGGTGACATGCATGGCCTTCAGCCCGGACGGCAAGTCGCTCGCGGCGGGCGGTCAAGACAGTCGCGGCGGTGAACTGAACGGGAAAGTGCAATCATGGTCCGTTGACCCCACGAAGCCGGATGGGAGCCGGGGACTCTCCGCCGCCGCGCAGCCCTCCGATGGCGAGCCCTTCCCACCCGTGCAGAGCTTGGCTTTCGGCACGTACCGCTCGCGGACCTTGCTCGCCGTGGGCTGTGGCGGCCAAATCCGCGGCCAATCCCCGAGCCCGCGCTCGGACGGCGCTCCGTCCAGCCGCGATGCGTACCCAATCTTGATCTGGAACTTCCAGACCTGGAAGCAGGTTGCACCCCCGCTGACCGGGCACAGGGATAAAGTGACAGGACTGGCTTTCAGCCGGAACGCGACCTCGCTGGCTTCCTGCGGTGAGGATCGGATGGTCCGGATCTGGGATATCCCAAACGTCCTCGAGGTCGAGGGGGGGGAACAGGCCCCGAACAGGAACAATGCTGACAGCCCGGTCCCCAACTCCGGCGCGGTGCCCGTCGGCGTTAAAGCCGGTCCGAACTCAAATATGCCCCTGCCGGGGCACAACGGCGGCGTTACCGGCGTTGCGTTCGGCGGCGACGACCGCACCCTGGCCTCTGGCGACAAAGACGGGTCCGTGATTCTCTGGGACATCGTGAGAACGAGACGGTTGAGCCACGAGTATGTCCCACCCAGGACTTTGGGCAACCCCTTGATCGCCAGCCCGGACGGCCGGTTCCTGGCCACGGCGGACCCGTCCGGTCGGATCAGGTTGGACTTCTCTGATAATCCGGTAAAGGATCATCCGCTCGCGGTGCTCGACACTCGCCTCCAAAAGGAAGTCACAGGTGCCATTTTCAGCCTGGACGGAGCGTTTCTCATGGCCTGGGTTGATGATGGATCCGTGGTCCTCTTCAATGTTGCCGGAATCACCGATCTGAATCGCTCCTCGCGCGCTGTGGTCGAGATCAAGTCCGTCCCCCTCCAAACTGAACTGCGACCGTTCTACTGCCTCGCCTTCAGCCCGAATCGCGATGTACTCGCCACCGGCGGCATGGACGGATCCATCAACCTCTGGGACGCCACGACGGGTAAGGAATTAAAGCCGGCGCTGGCGGGAAATGTTGGCGATGTCACCGATCTGATTTTCACTCAAGACGGGAAAACGCTCGCCTCCGCTCACTCCGACGGTACGATCATCTTGTGGAACGTCGTCGAGCGCCGCCAACTGGCCAAGCGCGTCGCCGCCAAGGTGGCCGTCAGATACCTGGCCATCCGTGAGAGCGATTATACGCTTGCGTATGGATGTGATGATGGCTCGATTCGGTTTTGGGATGTCAAGGAGCCGAGCCGCCCCAGGCGTTCTGATCCGCCGCTCAAAGGGCATCGGACGGCCGTCGTCAATCTGAGGTTCAGCAAGGACGGCCGAAAGCTCGCCTCGGCGAGTCTGGATGCGTCGGTCGTCTTCTGGGATTTCGAAACCCACAGTAAATCGGTCAAAGCGATCGACGTGACGCTCGGTAAGAATCCCTACCCCGACAGAGTCTCCTCGCTTTTCTTCGACGACAAGGGCCAGGAACTGATCGCCGCTTACTTCGGCGGCGGGGTCGTGTTCTGGGACGCGGATCGGGGCTCCTGGCGAAAGCAGGCGGCCGCGATCGCCAACCTGCCTCTCATGACCGACAAGGAGTTGGAGAATTCCCTCTCCAGTGAGCCTTGAGTGAAGGCAACCTCACCACCGCTCTGCTGCGAATTGTCCTGTACGTGGATATCCCCACCTCGCGGCTCTGTGTACAATCGGAGTAACTTCATCAATTGCAAATTGGTGAGCTGCTCTCTTGTATCTGAAGAAAGGCTCCTGACCCCTTTCCACTTCATCAACTGCAAATTGGTGAGCCGCTCTCTTGTATCTGAAGAAAGGCTCCTGACCCCTTTCCACTTTCAGGCCCTCCGCATGTTGATCCCATGACCGATCACAGACGCCTGGAAACCCTCGTGCGCCGTTCCGTCATCGCGGGAGCGGTCGTGTTGTGGCTGGCGCACGCGGCTCGGGCCGGCGACAGCGCCGCGAGCACCCGCGGGTTTTTCGCCGAATTCTGTATCGGCTGCCACGACGCGGCTGCGAAGAAAGGCGGCCTCGACCTCGCCGCGCTCCCCTGGAGACCGGACGACCTCAAGACGTTCGATCAATGGGTCCGGGTGTTCGACAAGGTCGACACGCAGTCGATGCCGCCACTCTCCGAGGAACGCCCTGACTCCGCAGCGCGGGCCGACTTCCTGAAATCGTTGCGAACCGATCTCCGCACCGCGAACCTGGCCAGACAGCGCGCCCTTGGGCGCGTGGTGTTCCGCCGCCTCAATCGCGTCGAGTACGAGAATACCCTCCACGACCTGCTGGCGATCGACCTGCCGTTGCAACACTATCTTCCTGAAGACACGCCGGCGCACGGGTTTGATAACGTCGCCGAGGGCCTGCGGCTCTCGATGCTGCACATGGAGCAATACCTGGAAGCCGCTGACGCCGCTATCTCGGCCGCGATCGAGCTCGGCCGGCAGCCGGACGCCGTGAAAAAACGACTCCGATACCACGACGAAGAGAGCGTCCGGGACGATCTCAAAAAGAAAGAGCGGAAGACCTTTCGCGTCTTGCCCGATGCGGTCGTCATCTTCGACGACAATTCGCCCACCGTCCTCCGCCAATGGATCGTACGGACCCGGGGGCGATACAGGATCAAGGTTTCCGCCTACGCGTACCAGGCGGCTGGACGACCGGTCTGGCTGAAGCTGTACGACACCGACTTCAAGACGCAGCGATTGCTCGGCTACTTCGACTTACCGGCCAACTCGCCGCGAGAGATGGAGGTGGTCGCCAACCTCGAAGCGGGCGTATTGCTCAACCTCGTCCCGTTCGACACGAACTACGATGCGAAAGGCCAGAACAATTATCACATCGGTGCCGCGGCGTTCACCGGCCGCGGGGTGGCCATCAAGTGGGTCGACGTCGAAGGCCCTCTGGACAATTGCTGGCCACCGCCGAGTGTCGGCCGATTATTCGGCGACATCCCGGTCAAGCCGGTGAAAAACGCTAAAGCCGACCGCCGGGCCCCGGTCTTCACGGTCGCGCCGGACGACCGGCGATCGGCCGCGGAACGAGTGCTGCGGGAGTTCGCGTCCCGCGCCTTCCGGCGCCCCGTTTCGGCAGCCGGCGTGGAGCGCTACGTCAAACTGGCGCATCGCGGTCTCGACGACGGCCTGGCGTTCGAGGACGCCCTGCGCCTGGCCTTCCGCGCCGTGATCACGTCGCCCAGATTTCTGTTTCTCGAGGAACGTCCCGGAACCATCGACGATTGGGCCCTGGCATCCCGGCTCTCTTACTTTCTCTGGAGTACGCTCCCTGACGACACGCTGCAAACGCTCGCGGCCGAGAGGACCTTGCACCAACCTGACGTTTTGAAAAGCCAGGTCGAGCGGATGCTGGCGTCTCCCAAAGCCAGCGCGTTCGTCGAGAACTTCGCCGGCCAGTGGCTCGAGCTGAGACAGATCGACTTCACCCAGCCCGACAGAAAGCTGTACCCGGAATTCGACGACATCCTGAAAGCGGCGATGGTCGGCGAAACACACGCCTTCTTCGACCAGATGCTTCGTGACGATTCGAAGCTGACCAACTTGATCCATTCCGACTTTCTGATGCTCAACCGGTGCATCGCCGAACATTACAACATTGGCGGGGTGACCGGGGAGGAGTTCCGCCGCGTGCCGCTGCCGGCCGGCTCTCACCGTGGGGGCGTGCTGACGCAGGCGAGCGTTCTCAAAGTGACGGCCAACGGCACCGTCTCGTCACCTGTGCTCCGAGGCGCCTGGGTCATGAAGCGTCTGCTCGGCGAACCGCTTCCCCCACCGCCGGCCGACATTCCGGCCTTCGAGCCCGACACGCGCGGCGCGACGACGATCCGCGAGCAACTCGCCAAACATCGTAAACTGGCGGTTTGCGCTTCGTGCCATTCCCGGATGGATCCCCCGGGATTCGCGCTGGAGAGTTTCGACGTGATCGGCGGCTGGCGCGATCGTTATCGCGCGGAAAGAGGGAGTTCCGTCGAGCCGGGTGACGTCCCCAAGGTGAAGTATCGAGGCCGCAACGTCTGGGAGTACCGGCTCGGCCCGCCGGTCGACGCCTCGGGCAAGCTGGCCGACGGACAAGAATTCAAGAACATCGACGACTTCAAGCAATTGCTCATGCAACGCGAGGATCAGGTGGCCCGCAACCTGACGCGGAATCTGCTCACTTACGCGACCGGGGCGGGCATCCAGTTCGCCGATCGTGAGGTGGTGGAAACGATCCTGGCGCGGCTCAAGGCCCGGCGGGGCGGCCTGCGCACACTGATCCACGAAATCGTCCAGAGCCCGACGTTCCAGACCAAGTGACCCGGCTTTTACCCTGCTCGGTGAACCATGAACCTTTCCCGTTCTTCGGCTGCGATGCACCGCCGCAAATTCCTCAAGGGCGCGGGCGTGGCGCTGGCGTTGCCGGTGCTGGACGCGTGCATGCCTCGCGTGCGAGGGGCGACCGTCGCGCCGTCCCGGGCGAACATGGTGTGTATCTGCACCTCGCTCGGCCTGCACGCGCCGTTCCTTTTCCCCAGCGAGACCGGCGCGGATTACAAGCTGACGCCTTATCTCGAAATCCTCAAAGACGCGCGGCGCGACTTCACGCTGTTCTCCGGGCTGTCGCACCCCGACCAGACCGGCGCCAACGGCCACACGTCGGAGATGACCTGGTTGACCGCGGCCCGGTTCCCGGGCCTGGGCGGATTCAAGAATTCGGTCTCGCTCGACCAGTTGGCGGCCGAGACGATTGGGCTGGAGACGCGGTTCCCGTCGCTGGTTCTGGGCACCGGCACGCCGAGCCTCTCGTACACGCGCGGCGGCGTGATGGTCCCCGCCGAGAGCCGCCCTTCGCGGGTGTTCACCAAGCTTTTCCTCGACGGGACGCCGGCCGAGGTCGGGCAGCAGGTGCGGAAGCTCCGTGAGGGACGGAGCATCATGGACACCGTGCAGAACGAGGTGCAAAGCTTCACCCGCCGCTTGGGCGTCGCCGACCGGGAGAAGCTCGACGAGTACGTTACCTCGGTCCGCGAACTCGAGCAGCGGCTCGCCAAGTCCGAGGCGTGGGCCCACACGCCCAAGCCCAAGATCGACGTCAAACCGCCCCGCGACAACCCGAACGGCTCCGACCTGATCGGCCGGATGCAGCTCCTGTTCGACCTGATCCCGCTGGCCCTGCAGACCGATTCCACGCGTTTGATCACCATCCTGTTGCAAGGCGGCAACAACGTTCCTCCGGTTGCGGGGGTCACGATCGATCACCACAACCTCTCGCATCACGGCCGTGACCCGGCCAAGATCGCGCAACTGCGACTGATCGAAGAGGCGGAGCTGCGGGTCGTCCGGGACTTGCTCGGCAAGCTCAGGGCCAAGCACGAAGGGGGCACGCCGTTACTGGACAACACAATGGTCCTGTTCGGCAGCAACCTGGGCAACGCCAACTCGCACGACACGCGCAACCTGCCCGTCTTGCTCGCCGGCGGCGGCTTCAAACACGGTCGCCATCTGGCCTTCAACGCCCACAAGAACACCCGGTTTTGCAACCTGTTCGTCACCATGCTCCAGCGGCTCGGAGTGGAGACCGACGCCTTCGGGTCCAGCAGCGGCACGTTGACCGGGTTCGATCTCGCGTAATCACCAGTTCGACTGCTTCTAAACGAGAGAGGATCTTGGTCATCAATACGGACCGATCGTATCTCAGGGCGTTCTTGTTTTTTGCCAGTGCACCGTTGGTCGGGCTCGTCATCATAGTCGCTGGGTACCCGGGCGGACTATTCAAGGCCACCTTGGGGGCCATAGCCATCCTTTTGGCCCCGTTTCTTTTTATCGGCATTGCCGCAGGCGTGGCGAGCCTTCGCGGTACGACGATCGGCTGGTGCACATGGCTTGGCGGATTCGCGTCCGTTCTTGTGCTGTTCTTTGTTGGCGTTCTCGACTACTGGCAAGGAATTCGGCACGGTGCTTGGACGGGAGCTTCCCTGAGCCTTGCGATGACTGCATGTGCGGCTTTGCCCGCCTCCGTCGTCGGCTCGCTAATCGGTCTCGGGATCGGTTTCGCGATATCCAAGCGCCAAGACAAGCCGTCTGTGGACAGAAAGGCCGACATGGAAGACATAGCGGACGAATCAGGTGTTGCACCATGACCGCGGCGTCCGTCAGGCTCTTTGATCGGCGAGCGGCCGGATGCGGAGTCCCACCCGGCGGCGAGACAATCGAGGCTACCCCCGGGCATCCCTTTTAGGGTAAAATCAAGATCGGATAATCGTGCACAACACCAGTGGGTCGCCTGTCCCACAACTGACACCGGGCCAGCCGCCCCAGATGCTCGGCGAGGCCATCAACCACCTCAAATCGTTGCCGCGCGACGCGGCACAGCGGGCCGATGCGTTCGAGGCTTTGGCCAGACAAATCCAAAGTCATTCGGGCGGTGCCTGGAGCGCCGCTCGCGGCACAGGCACGGACGGCTCGGTAATTCTCCTCGGGAGACAGGGTGAAGGGCTGGTTGTGGCGCCAGACGGTCGGATCTTCCGGGGCGCAATCGGTCGAGGCATCGACATCATCCCCAACGGTCTTCGGCCCGACCGCGGCTCCCTGACACCGCTCGATTAACCAGGAGGCGCATCAGTATGACTGGCACACTTCTCAACTGCGACGAGGCTGTTCGGTTCATCGGACAAATTCAGGACCCGGTGACGAAGAACCTCGTCAACATGGCCTTTGTCCATCTGGTGAAAAGGGTTCATCTGGAGAAGCGCGATCTGCCGAGGACCGACCTCGACATGCTGTTCCTCGTGATCTCTCTCAAGGACTTCTTCGCGGAACATGATGTGATTGCGCGCACACTTGATGGGGAAAAGGTGGGGGCATGGTTTGATGGAACGTGACGTCAAGCAGGTCGCTCGCCGAACCAAACGCTGCACCTGAGCGCGGCCGCCCTCCTGGTTTCGCGTTGATCGGCAGAGAGGAGTTTGAGGGATGAGAATTGCCTCCGTCGCAGATGTGAAGGCACGCTTGAGCGCCTACCTGAAAGAGACGCAGGAAGGACCCGTGATCGTCACCCGGAACGGCAAGGCGGTCGCGGTGTTGCTGGCGGTCACGGACGATGACGAATTGGAGCGGCTGGTGTTGGCGCATTCACCCAAGTTCCAGGCACTCCTCGACAAGTCCCGCGGCCAGATCGATGAGACCGGGGGGATTCCCCACGACGTTTTCTGGCGTGAGGTGGAAGCGGAACGCCGTGAAGACGCCGGCGAGGGCAAGCGACGGCAACGCCGAACCAAACGCTGAAGCACACGGCGGCCGGGATACTGCTTTCTCGGAGTTCCAAGGCTCTCGGCGCGGCCGCCGCTGCCGAGCTTCATGGTTCGGCCCTCAGCAGCGGACCGAACCCGATGCCCGAACATTCCGCGGTATTACTAGCTCATGGCTGCAAATGAGCAGGGCAGCCTACCTCTCTCGTGCCGCACGGACCCGCCTCGCCTTGCCCCGCGCCGGCCGTCAAGTCGCGTGGATGCCGCTTGCCGTGGAACAAGATGAACCGCGTCGTCCAGTCCCCATAGGCCCTGATGGTCTCCACGGAATGCCCGCGCTCCGCTGCAGCCTGCTGGAGCACGTCGAGTCAACGCGGCGCCGGCGCCGGAGTCGTCGACACACGGAGGAGGGGAGTTGCGCTGGCCGTGATCATCGCTCGGCTCCTTACTGGTGCGAAAACATCCGGAACGAACAGCGTGGAAAGTTTGCGTCTGTGCATATAGAGCGGCAAGATCGAGTTCCACGAGAATTCCAAGTCGGTAGTTGACCCAAATGGGGCGGCCTGTTCCAATACCGTGCATGGAAGCGATTGCGCTCCACCGGAAAACGGCCATTCACGGCAACCTGGTTATCCCTACTGAAGACGAGGCATGAAGCGTTATTTATCTGACCAATGACGTTCTTCGCATTGCCGCGGAGCGACGGAGACTTGACGCCGACACGAAGGCGCAAAAGACCTAATGGCTGCGCCACCGGTTGGAGATATCCGACTTGCCGACGGTCCCTGGTATTCCTGGCCCGTATCGGTTCTTCTTCTACAGCTTCGACTGTAACGAACCGAGGCACGTCCATGTGCGCCGGGACAGGGCCGTCTGCAAATTCTGGCTCGAACCCGCGGTATTGGCGTGCAACAACGGCTTCTCGGCAAAGGAATTGAACCACATCCGGAAAATCATCCTCGACAATTTGGACCGTATTCGGGAGGCCTGGGATGAACATTGCGGCCAGTAGTGAACCCCGCATCGTCGCGCTCGAGGTTACCGAGGACGCCATTGTGGCTCGATTTGCCGACGGGCGGACGGTCAGCGTTCCGCTCGCGTGGTCGTGGCGGTTAGCGAACGCGACACCGGCGCAGCGCAGTCGCTTCGAGATAATCGGCACTGGCGAAGGAGCCCATTGGCCGGACATCGACGAAGACATCAGTGCCCGGGGTATGCTGCAGGGGATACCGGCTTGCCCGCCCAAGCAAACCAAGCCAAGGCGCCGCCGGGCCTAACGACGCGTCGCAGCAGACGGGGCCGGCATTCTGGCTTTCTGAGGTATACTGTCCTTGCAGCCGGCCCCGCTGCTGAACTTCATCGTTAGGCGCCATTCGCGGTAGAGGAACGCGATGACATGAGGACTGAAACAACGACTCGTCCCCTGCGCGAACTGGTTCGCGGATTCCACAGTGGAGCGATCCTGCTTCCCCAATTCCAGCGGGACTTCGTATGGAAGTCGACCAAAATCCGCAATTTGCTGGACTCCCTGCTCAGGTGAAGACAAGGATGGCGCCGAACTGCGCTGCTACCTGGATCTGGCAGCACCTGAGGTGGAGGGGGCGCGAGACACACGACTCTTTGCCTCCTACGCCGGCAACATGTCTGTCGCCCGACGCGTGGACAGCGGCGATTCAACGCTCATTGAGGTTTCTCGCCTGTTCGGAGGACCGGACCACGACCTGCGCAAGCAGACGGACGAGACTCTCCGACTGATCCCGGGTTGTGACGCGAAGCGCGTAGTTACGGCTCTCGCGCGGTTCGACCGGGCTTGCGAGATGCTCAACCAACAGGTGCCATGCACCACGGTATACGACGTGGGGGACAAGGAGGCAGTCGAAGTATTCAGCAGGCTCAACAAGGGCGGCAGCGCGCTTAGCCAAGGGGACGTACGGGCCGCTGAGCTGGCGCGTGGACACGCCGTCGATGTCCTGACTAGCATGCGAGAGTTTGTCACCGGGGAGCGTCCGCAGCGGCTTGGGTTCGGCTTCTCGTTCGCCTTCCGCGCACTCGTCGTCTTCCACCGAGAGTCCGCACAATTCAGCAAGCTCAAACCCGATTGGATGGACGCGCCCGCCCAGCATGGTCGGTCGTTACGGGAGTCGTGGCGCGCGACCGCACGCGCAATCGACAAGGCGCTCTGCTTTGTAGATGAACGGATGGGGTGGTCGCGTCGCGCCTTGCTGCCGTCCGCGAACGCGGTCATCGTGCTGGCCGCGGCCTTGGACAGGGCGGAATTCAAGGTAAGCGCGGACGCCGAGCAGTTGTATCGGCGCTGGCTCAGCCTAACCGCACTCCGCGGCGTGTTCCGTGGGTCGGTCGAAACCACTATCAATCGGTTCCATCGTGCGATCCGGGAATCGCAGCGAGAGCCTGTCACGGCGCTCATGGACGCGCTGAAGCGAGATGAAAAACGCCGAATCCGTGCCGAGGAACTCAACACATTTGCGCAACCGTGGGGCCCTGCCACGCAAGTAATGCACGCATGGCTTGTCGGCAAAGGGGCCAAGGACTGGTTGAGCAGCGATCCGATGGATGTGCTGGCTCGCAGCGGGAATCTTGGTCTTCCTGGGGGTGACCTAACGGTCCACCACATCTTTGCTCGCCGGGTGTTGGCAGATATTGTTGACAATCCCATGTACGCGAACAGTCCCGCGAACTACGCCCTGCTGAGCCGGTCGAGCAACTCGGAGTTTGGCGACAAAAGGCCGGAGGAGGTTCTCAGCATGCTGACGCCGGACCAACGCAAGCTCGCCGCCGTCCAGTTCTTCGGCGATCCAGCAGGCGATAAACTAAAGCCCGGTCGGTACGAGGAGTTCCGCCAGTGGCGCGCCGAGCGGCTCGCAGAGTCGATCAATGACTGGCTGGGGATGGACTGATAAACGGAGAGCGAAAACCAATCGCTGGAGCGGACCCGGCTCGCTACGTCGGTTTCTGGTACAATCAAAGGCTGTTCTCGCCGGGCTGGGCCGCTGAGCGATGTGTTCGGCGGCTTCCCGATGATTCGTTCTGCCGAAGAAGCGAGAGGAACCCATGCCGTTGCGCGTCGTCGAAGGTGGCAAGTACGAGAAGCCCATCCTCGTCTGCGATCATTGTGGCAAAGTGATCGCCACGGCGAGTGACGGCAACTACCAATGGCGGTTTGACGGTCGCGGAGATTATCCCGGGGCCGCCGTGCACTTCACCCACAAGAAGTGCTGCCATGCTTTCGAACAAGCAAATCCCGGCCCATGGGGCGCGATGGAGTTGGATTGCTTGTTCGTGTATCTTTCCAACAGCCTCAATCTCGATTGGGAAGCCGCCCAGACAAGGGCGAGGATTCTTGATTCCATTTAATGAACGGCGGTTGGTTCGGGGCCTAACCTCTCACTCCAGCGGACCCCGCGATCATGCGTAGGGTGATGTCCCAGCTCCCCGACGCGGGGCCGCTGAGCTTTGGCGCTCGGCCCTCAGAAACGGACCGAACCCGATGGCCGAACCTTCGTCTGTATTATTAGCTCATGGCTGCAAAAGACCAGGGCAGCCTACCTCTCTCGTGCCACACGGACCCGCTTCGCCTTGCCCTGCGCCGGCCGCGCGTCGTGAATCGCTTCGGTGGTCAGGACCAGGCGCCGCCCGACTGTGGCGGCGTAGCGCCAGACGGTGTCCGCCGTCGGGTTCTTGTTGTGCCCGGTCTCCAGGTGTGAAAGGACCGGCTGGTCGACCCCACCCTCCATCCTCACGGCAGCGTGACCCGTCCGCCGCTGGCGGAAAGCGTTTCGCCGGTCATGAAGCTGGATTCCTCGCTCAGCAGGAAGCGGATAACCGCGGCGATCTCTTCGGGCTGGCCGATGCGACCCATTGGGGTGTCGGCCACGATGCGCTTCATCGCCAGGTCGGGGAGGACACGGGCCATCTCGGTCTCGATCAGGCCGGGAGCAACGCAGTTGACGCGGACATTATGGGGCGCGAACGCCTCGGCACAGCAGCGAGTCAGGGCGATCACACCCGCTTTCGAGGAGGCGTAATGGATCTGCATTTTCCGCGGCCGGAGCGCCGCCACCGACGACACCAGGACGATCCGCCCGAAGTTGCGCGCGATCATCTCGTCCTTGACCGCGAACACGACCAGGAACGCCCCGTTCAGATTCACGTCGATCGTTTCGAGCCAGAGCTCGTAGGACAGGGCGGTATGGTCGCTGATGTTGCTGATCGCGCCGCAATGGGCGAGCACGTCGATCGGCCCCAACCGTTCACGTGTTGCCGAAACCAGCCGGCTCACATCGTCCGGCCTGGCGACGTTGCATGGGATGCAGATCGCCTTCCGCCCCAGGGCCTGAATCTCGGAGACCACCTGCTCGGCCTGCCCGGACCGCGAGGCGTAGCTGATGGCGACGTCCGCCCCCTCGCCGGCCAGTCGCAGGGCGGTCGATCGCCCGATCCCACGAGATCCACCAGTGACCAGAGCCACGCGGTTTGCAAATGCGTCAGTCATCAGTTTCTCGCTTGAAGAGAATCACGGTTTTTGGATCAACGTTCTCGTCGCGTTGAGCCGGATGGCGGCATTCACCTCAAACCGGCCAGCCAGACCAACATCCCGATCAAACCACCAACGAGCACCCAGGCGATCAGGAACCCTCCCAAATCGAACAGGGTGAATCGCGGTACTTCGAATCCAAGCTCCTGAAGCCTTGCGTAAGCGAAGCGGGATGACTTGCGGTAGTCAAGCGACGTTCCCTCCATGCCCAGTGTGGCGGATTCGGGCAAGTCACGGGGTGGTTCGTCCCAGCGAACGTCGTCTTCCCTGCCCACGGGCGTGTGAAGCCGGGCGTAAAACGGTCCGAGCGTGGATAAGTCTCGAGGCCGAGTCACGAGGCTGACCAGGATCATCAGCCCGAATTCCACCGTGAGCATGATGATGACCTGAGCAGGCTCGCTCAACCCCCGTAGCCCGAACGAGCCGGCCGCGCCCAGGAGGGCTCGCGCGGCGGGACCGACTGCCGGGATCGCGATACCGGACAAATCCGCGGTCATGACGGCCCAGACCAGGAGGCTCCCCAGAAAGCTGGCCCAAACCCCTGCCGCGCTGGCTCGCCGCCAGACCACGCCCAACCAGAAGGCTGCGCCGAGTAAGCCGATCAGCTTGACCGAGCCGAGTACGAGCTGGGTGACGCTCTCGGCTCGCACCGCCATCAGGATGCCCAAGAGCAGCAGGCAGCCCGAGGCCAGCCGCCCGACCCAGAGGTAGTGCCAGTCGGATCTGCCCGGGACCGCGTGGACGTAGAAATTCCGCGTGAACAGGGCGGACCCGCCGACCATGAAGGTCTCGGCGCTGGTGACGCCGGCGATCAGGCACGCGATCATCAACCCGCGCCAGCCGTCGCCGAGGAAGTGCTGAATGCACCGGCCAAACAAGGTCTCGCTGGCGTGGCGCGATTGTGGGCTATTAAGGTCAAGACCGGCGATCACCTCGGGAAATACGGCCAGGGCGATCAGTCCGGTGAAGGCCCACGCGATCGTCAGCAGCCTCTTGATGAAATTGCCGTAGACCATGCCGACCCGCGCCTCGGTCTCGGTCTTGCCCGAGCCGGTCGCGGTCATGACGTGGGGCTGGACGACGAATCCCACCAGGCCCAATGCCGACATCGTGACGACGAACCAGGGGTCACCTTCATGGGCGCCTCGAGGGGTGGTGATCGAAAACATCGCCGGCCCTAGCCGATCGTGCAGGCCCGCCAGACCGCCTACCAATCCTAGCCCGGCGGGCACCAGCAGCAGCGATAGCACGATGATCATCAAGCCCTGGAGGAGGTCGGTGTAGACTGCGGCCACGAGGCCCCCGGCCATCACGTAGGTTGAGAACAAGACAGCAAGCGCGATGACCGACGCTTCGGTCGGGACGGCGCCGCCGGTGGCTCCCGAGATCGCCGCGCCGGCTCCGCGCAGCAAGAGCGCGATCGACAGGCCGAAGTAGAACAGTCCCACCAAAGCATAAAGCATTTCCAGGCTTCGGCCGTAGCGGATGCGAAAGAAGTCGCCGGTGGTTGTCACGCGGAGCCGCCGCGTCACCGGAGCGATCAGCCAGTAGAAGGGGGTCGAGAACAGCCACATCCATTGGTACCAGATGCCGCCGAGCCCGACCCGGGCCGTCGCGCCGGCCACCTGCACCGCCATCTCGCTGTGCGTGCCGGTGCACAGCCAGTGCATCGTGAGCAGGCCCTTGCCGAACCGCCGGCCGCCCAGGAAGAAATCCTCCTCGGTCTTGACCTGGCGCGCCGACCAGAAGCCGATCGCCATCACCGCCGCGAAATAGCCGGCGATCATCGCGACGTCGATCAGCTTCAAGCCGTAGAGCGTCATCATCGCGCGGTTGACTCGACGGGGACGTCGAGCGAAAGAGCCGTGGCCACGATCTGCCCCCAGGTGGTGTCGTCGATCTCGATGCCGTCTCGAGTCCTCCGGGCGCGTGCCCGCGCTTCGGGCTCGCCGGGCATGAGGATCTCGCCGTCCGGCGTCACGGTCCTCGAACTCTTGACGTGGGTGATGAAACCGCGGACCTCGTCGGAGAATTCGCCGGCCGCCTGGAAGAAGGCCGGGTCGAGGATGATGCTCAGCATATTGTTGGAAACCCTGTCGACGCCGAAGTGGCTGCACGCGCCGCCGGAGAGCGCCCCGGCGAGCATTTCGGCGGCGACGCCCAGGCCATATCCCTTGTGCCCTCCCAGCGGGAGGATCGCCCCGGCCGGCGAGCCGTAAAACTCCCTGGGGTCGTTGGTCGGCCGGCCTTCGCCGTCCAAGATGCAGCCGTCGGGGACCTTCGCGCCTTTGTTGAAGGCGACCTTGATCTTGCCCTCGGCGATCGTGCAGGTCGAGATGTCGACGATGATCGGCGGGCCATCCGGGACCGGCACGCCCGCTGCGATCGGGTTGGCCGACAGCCGGCGCTGCGTGCCCCCGAAGGGGGCGACCAGGATGCCGCCGCCGCTGGTGTTGACGAAGTGAAGCGAGACCTTGCCCGCCTTCGCCGCCATCTCGGCCCAGTCGCCGATCCGGCCCAGGTGGCCCGAGTTCCGCAGCGCCACCACGGCCACGCCCTGGCCCCCGGCCTTGTCGATGCCGAGCTGCATCGCCTTTTCGCCCATCACCTGGCCGAAGCCAAATTGGCCGTCGACCACGGCAATCGCCGAGTTCTCGAACACGATCTTCAGCGCCTGGTTCGCCTGCACCTTGCCGGCGCGAAGCCATTCGATATAGGCCGGCACGCGGATGACGCCATGCGAGTCGTGGCCGACGAGGTTGGCCTCGACCAGGTAATGCGCGATCCGCTCGTGCTCCGCCGGACCGCAGCCGGCGGCGGCGAAGATGGCGCTGACCAGGTTCTCGAGCCGGCCATGGGCGATGATCAAGGGGTTTCGTCTTCACTCAAGGAGCATGGCATCCGCGGATCAGGCCAGCAACTCCCGAACGACCCGCCCGTGGACGTCGGTCAGCCGCATGTCGCGGCCACCGTGGAAGTATGTCAAGAGCGTATGGTCCAGGCCCATCAGGTGCAAGATCGTGGCGTGCAAATCGTGGACATGGACCTTGTTCTCAACCGCCGCGTAGCCGAATTCGTCGGTCGCCCCGAAGG
>JBIOJM010000199.1:0-18406 GCA_044450785.1 Isosphaerales bacterium | reverse complement strand
GGCACCAAGGAAGTCCTGATCCTGGAGACGACTCAGCAGACGGAGGGCCCATACACCTTTGACGGCCGACCTTACCAGCGCATCGGCAACACGACATCCCGGATGCCGCAGGCGGAGTATCAGCGGCGTCTGCTGGCGCGAGTCTACCTGAAGCATCGTTGGGAGAATCAGCCGGCTGAAAGGTACTCCGTCGCGGACTTGGATCTTGCCGAGGTGGAGCGAACGCACCGAATCGCCATCGATGTGCGGCGTTTGGAGACACCTTTTACGTCACCGTTGGACACGCTCGACCGGTTGCAATTGCGCCGGGATGGGCTTTTGCTCCAGGCAGCGGTCGTGCTCTTCGGCAAGAAGCAAATGCCCGACTATCCCCAGTGTGCCCTGCGGATGGCCCGGTTTCGAGGCACAACCAAGGATGAGTTTATCGACCAACGGCAAATCCACGGTCATGCTTTCGACATCTTGGAAGAAGCCGACCTCAAGCGAGACCATCCCTCACGGCCGCGGAATCCGCTGATCGCCGAACCGTTTTATCTGCGGTCCCTGATCGAGAAGTGGGGCCGCGGAACGCAAAGAATTGTGACGCTGTGCCGGGACGGTCGCTACCCGGACCCCGAGTTCTTGGAAGCGGCAGGCGCGGTCACCGTGCGATTCCCAACAGCCGGCTACCATGCACCGACAAAAGTTCAGCCTAACCTGACGGAACGCCAACGGAGGATTCTGTCGATCCTGAGCGACGGGAGAGAGCGGTCTTTCCCCGATTTATTCGTGGCGATGGAGAGCCCGCCGAGCGCGCGCACAGTTCAGGCTGAGATGCGCGTGTTGCGCGACCTTGGATTCATTGATTCTCGGGGACGCGGGAAATCCGCCAGGTGGTGGCTTAAGGAGGGTGCGCCATGAGGCGGTCGAGTGCAGTCGAGCGCAGTCCAGCGCAATCGGGCGCAGCCCAGCGCAATCGAGCGCAGTCCACGACTGCCGTCGGAAGTCGTGCGCCGTCGTGCGGAATTACCTGGAATGGTGCGACGCTGCCAAGAGAAAGGCAGGCCGGAGCCGAAAAAGCCGGAGAAAGGCGTCGGGAACCATGAAATCAGCGGGCATCCCCAATCCGATGATCCTTTCCGTCGGCTCCTGGGCCTTCAGCGCCGCCCACGGAGAGTCCGTGCGTATTCTCGATGTCGAGACCGTCTGGAGCCACACCGTCTGTCAGGTCTGGATTCCCCGTCTGGCCATCGTCGAACGGGTTCCCGCCGAATCACTGTCCCCGGCTCAACCGATGAAGGCGACCAGCCTCGATCGGATTACCTACGCCGCGGCCGCCGCCCGCATCGCCGATGCCTTGACCCAGGACGTGTTGCTGGCCCCGCTCGAAGCCGGCGTGATCCCCCTGCCGCACCAGTTGCACGCGCTCACTCGTGCCGTCACCGGCGACCGGGTCCGTTACCTCCTGGCCGATGAGGTCGGCCTGGGCAAGACGATCGAAGCTGGCCTGATCTTCCGGGAGCTCAAGCTGCGCGGGCTCGTGCAGCGGGTGCTGGTCGTCGCCCCCAAGGGCCTCGTGCCCCAGTGGGTCCAGGAGATGCAGACCCACTTCGGCGAGGAGTTCCGGCTCCTCTTACCCGGCGAGTTCTCCGCGTGGCGCAATCTCACCCGAGTCGAGAACGTCTGGCGGCAGTTCGATCAGGTCGTGTGCCCTGCCGATTCCATCAAACCCATCGAACGACGACGCGGCTGGTCCCGCGAGAAGCTCGAAGCGTACAACCAGGAACGCCTGGGCGACTTGATCGACGCCGGTTGGGATTTGATCATCTGCGACGAAGCCCACCGGCTCGGCGGCAGCACCGAACACGTTGCCCGCTATCGCCTTGGCAGGGCACTCGCCGAAGCTGCCCCTTACTTGCTCCTACTCTCGGCCACGCCGCACCAGGGGAAGACGGCGGGCTTTCAACGGCTCATGGCCCTTCTGGACCGGGAAGAGTTTATCGCCGCCGGCTCGATCCGCCGCGAAAAAGTCGTCCCGTTCGTGATCCGCACCGAGAAGCGGCGGGCCATCAACGACCATGGCGACCCGTTGTTCATGCCTCGGGTGACCAAGCTCATGACCGTCCGCTGGGACGAAGAGAAGCACCGGCTCCAGAAGCACTTGTACGAGTCGGTTACTGAGTACGTTCGCCTCGGCTACAACCAGGCGATGCGGCAGAACCGCCAGTACCTCGGCTTCCTGATGATCCTGATGCAGCGGCTCGTCACGAGCAGCACGCAAGCCATTGCCACGGCGATGGAGCGCCGGCTCGAAACGCTGCACGCCACCGATATCGCGGCCATCGACGAGGAAGAACCCGAAGCCAACCTCGACGAACAGGACGGCCAAGAGCAGTTGGAAGAACTGCTGGCGACCCGGCTGGCTGGACTTCAGAACGAAAAGGAAGAGGTCAAACTACTCCTCGAGCTGGCCCGCCGTTGTCAGGCCCAGGGGCCGGACGCACGGGCCGAGACGCTGCTCGACATCCTTTATGAGAACCAGCGCGACGAGAACAACCCGGAGTTGAAGTATTTGATCTTCACCGAGTTCGTGCCTACGCAGAACATGCTGCGTGACTTCCTGGAGCAGCACGGCTTCTCAGTCGTTCGCCTCAACGGTTTGATGGACCTGGAGGAGCGGCGTCGCGTCCAGCGTCAATTCGCCGAGAAGGCCAGGATTCTCGTCTCGACCGACGCCGGAGGCGAGGGTCTGAACCTGCAATTCGCCCATATCGTCATCAACTACGACCTGCCCTGGAACCCGATGCGGATCGAGCAGCGCATCGGGCGAGTCGATCGTATCGGCCAGAAGCTCCCGGTGAAGGCGTTCAACCTGATCTTCGAGAACAGCGTGGAACTTCGCGTCCAGGAAGTCCTCGAAGACAAGCTGGCGACCATCCTTGATGAATTCGGCGTGGACAAGACGCAAGACGTGCTCGATTCCGCCGAGAGCGGGGCCATCTTCCAGAGGCTCTACGCCCAGGCGATCCTCAACCCCGGCGACATTGAAAAGAACATCGACCGGCTGATCGCGGAAGTCCGTGAGCAAGCTCAGCAAGAAATCGCAGGGCGTTCGTACTACGGCGAGACAGTGCTCGACCCGGCGCTGGCCCAGAGGCTGAGCAGCCATCCGCTGCCGTTTTGGGTCGAACGGATGGCCACGTCGTACCTCCGCTCCGAAGGCGGGAAGGTGGAGCGTGACTTGTTCGGCTACACCCTGGAATGGGCTGATGGCACGCGGATGGAGCGGGTGTCGTTCCAGAGCCGGGACGCCCAGGACAAGGGCCTGCAACATGTGAGCCTGGAAGACCCTCGCATCCGTCGCCTCGTCCAGCAGTTGCCCCAAGCGGTTGCCACGGAGCCGATCCCCTGCGTGCGTTTTGCCAGCCTGCCCGCCGAGGTCGTCGGCTACTGGTCGTTGTGGCGAATCGCCATCGATCACCGGTCCCTCCGGGACGCGAAAATCATCCCGATCTTCCACCACGACGACGGGCGCAACCTCGTGCCCACGGCCCGCCACATTTGGGACGCCTTGATGGAGGACCGGCCCGAAGTCGAACAGGTCGGAACCAAGACAGGGAGCGAAGTCGAGGCGGTATTCCGAAGCCTGCGAGCGGAAGCCGAGCGCCAGGGTGAAGACGCATTTCACGAACTTTATGCTCGGCACCAGCAGCGTTTGAAGCGGGAACAAGAAAAAGGACGGTACGCTTTCCAGGTGCGCCGTGAAGCCCTCGGCCGGCTTGGCCTGCCCGAAGTAAGGCAACATCGTCTGAAACGGTTGGGCGAGGAGGAACTCGACTGGGCTGCCGAGCTGTGCAAGCGGGAGCAAATCCTGCCCGAGCTTCAGCCGGTCATTCTCGTGCGAGTGGAGGCAGGAAATGGCTAACTGGCGAGACTCGATCCTCAAGAACTTCAAGCCCAAGATTTCGCGGCTGACCTTGGTGGCCGACCCCGACGGTTTGCTCACCGAGGAAGGCATGCTCTCGGCCATCCGGGAACGAGGCTTCGATCTGATCCCGTTTGATGACCCGATTGCGTTCCGCTTTGCCTACGAGTCGCAATATCGCAGCCAGTGGGACAAGGGCCAGAACACGGACTTGGTGGTGGTCTTGCGTTCCGCCGAGCCGCAGTTAAACAAGCTGCCCTTCGATCTCTTGAAGGCGGGACGGCCTCTCACTTTTGCGCTGCACCAGTTGTTCCCGAAGCTGAACTATCCGGTGATCGCCGGGTTGGATCGTGCCTACCTCGATGCCGTCGACGAGGCTCACCAGAAGCAGGACGGCGACCAGTTGACCGAACGAGAAACCAAAGACTTCGTGTTGATGCATTGCTTCAGCATCGTGCCGAAACTCATCAAGAAGCCAGTTGATTTGATGAAGGTGCTATTGTCCCTTCACTCTCGCAAGGTGCGCCTGCCGGATTTCCTGGCTGAATACTTGCTGGAAATTCTGACGAAGGACGCCACTTTCAAGACGTGGCCTCTCGCCGACATTCTTCCCAGCCGGGAGAGTTTTCTGCGCTTTCTGCAGGACGAATGGAGAGCGTTCTTCGGCGCAAAGGCTGAGCCGTCACGAACTTGCCGGGTTCCCTTCAGCCACGAAGACGTGCGAGCCTATATCGATACCTTCTTCCTCGACGGCTCGCTCACTCCCATCGAACTGGAGAACCAGACCAAATTGCCTGCCTGGGCGCAGACGGGTGTGGTTCGCGATCCCAGGGCAGACGCGATCCGCCGGTTCCGAGGTCTATGGCGAAAGTTCGAGGCAGAAATCCCCAGCTCAGGAGTATCGCACCGAGAATGGCAGCAAGCGGCGGAACGTTGGGCAGAACTCGTCGTCATGCGGTGGGAATGGGACGAGTCGCTTGAGGAGGCCGACCGGACAGCCTGGAGCGAATTACAGGCGACCGTTGAGGACGCCTTCGGCGCCTGGATGATGCAGCGTTACGGCTCGCTCCATAACCTGCCGTACCACCAGCAACCGGTGATGGTCCACCAGATTCCCCGCTTCATGGCGGTGGAGCGAAAAAACAAGAAGATCAGCAAGATCGCTCTGCTGGTACTCGACGGCCTTGCCTTCGATCAATGGCTTCTACTCAAGAAGAATCTCGAAGTCAGCGACAAGGCGTGGCGATTCCGCGAATCAACGGCTTTCGCCTGGGTTCCAACCCTCACGTCAGTCACCCGTCAGTCAATCTTTGCGGGCGAACCACCCCTCTACTTCCCGGATTCTCTCGCGACGACCGCAAAGGAGAAGGCCCACTGGCTGCGGTTCTGGGAGGACCAGGGCGTTCCGCGTGCCGGCATCGATCTGGTCACGAGCCTCGACGGTCCGAACGATTCAAAGCTGGAGATGGCTCTTGGCAACCCCCGACTCTCGGTACTGGGGATCGTTTGGAACAAGGTCGATGAGATCATGCACGGGATCCAGATGCAGACGGCCGGGATGCACAACCAGGTGCGTCTGTGGGCTTCTCAGGGTCACTTGCAACAATTGCTCGCCCGTCTTCAAGACGAGGGCTTCGTCGTCTACCTGACCGCCGACCACGGCAACGTCACGGCCACCGGCGTCGGCAATCCGAACGAAGGCGTTCTGGTGGAAACCAAGGGCAAGCGGGTCCGTGTTTACGATCGCGTCCAGTTCCTTGAGGAAGTTGCGGTCAGATTTCCCGATTCCGTGCGATGGACGAATCAGGGGCTACCCCCTGCACAGTACGTTCTCCTGGCGGGCGACCTGAAGGCGTTCACGGACGAAGGTGAGGAGGTTGTGTCCCACGGCGGGATCGCCCTGGAGGAAGTCATGGTGCCGTTTGTGGCGATCACCAGGGAGAGGACATGAGGAAGGTCCTCGGAATTGATCGGAAGATCAAAAGGGCGTGGGTCGATTCGGTGCTGGACCGGCTGACTCAGACGACCGACGAGGCGGAATTGCGCGCGTTCTTGGATCACCACCTGAAAGACGAAGTTTCGGGTAAAGAGTCGAGGGCCAAAACCACCGGCATCATCCTGCGAGTCTGGAGCGGCATCCCATCAGCGAGAATCCCATTGCGCGACCGGGCCATGGCGATGCTGCCGCGCATCTCGGGACAGGAGCGAATCTGGCTGCATTGGGGAATGACGGCGCTGGCATACCCGTTCTTTCGAGACGTCGCCGAAGTCGTCGGTCGCCTCTTGGCACTCCAGGACGATTTTACAACGGCCCAGGTACAGGGCCGGATGCTCACGACCTGGGGCGACCGGGCCACCAGCAAGGTAGCGGTGCCGAAGCTCATCGCGACTCTGGTGGATTGGGAGGTCCTTCGCTCCACAAAGACGACGGGGCACTTTCTCCTGGCCCGGAAGATGACCGCCAGCATTCCCGAACTGCAACTCTGGCTGCTCGAAGCGCTGCTCGGAGCCAGCGAGGCCGATGAAATTGAGGCCCGGCAGGTCTTGCGGCTGCCGGAGTCGTTCCCGTTCAACCTCAGCATCGGGCTCGCTGATCTTCGAAAGCATCAAGCTTTTAATATCCATCGTCAAGGACTCGACATGGATATGGTCTCGCTACGGCCGGTGAAGAAGACGATCCCGGTGAAGTCTCCCAAGAAGCCTGCGAGGAAGGCCAAGCAGCCAGCCCCCAGCCTGTTTCAAGGGATTTCCGACGAGATGCCGAAGACACTCGTCGCTCCACCGATGTTCCAAGACGTTATCGCGGCCGCTACCGTTCCCGTCGAAGAACCTCGTGCGAAGCCGGAACGTATCAGTGCCTCCACGATGGCTCAGCCCGTCGAAAAGGCAATGCCCAAGCCAGACCGCACAGAGCCACGGGCGGGTGTTTTTGGGACAGAGCGGTTGACGATCGTCAGGGATCTGGATCTCCCGCATAACGTACCGTTCTCGGCTCCGATCGGCGAATGCGTGAGACTCTTCCACGAAAGTCTCGACTTTGCGTGCGTCGCCTTGGCTCACGACACGATAGACGCTATTCTGCGGCTCATTTGCAGAGTGAAACTCGGCGCAAGGCAGGCAAAATGTGCCGACATACGCAGCCAGTTCGGAGGTCTGACCGCGATCGGTGTGCTGCCGATTCCCATGAAGACCAGACTCGAAAAGCTCTGGTACGAGCGGGTCGATTACTTGGAACTGAGCAAGGCCGAGGCTTTTGATCGATCGGTGCTCGAAGAAGTGGCATCGAGCCACGTCTCGGTTCTGGTCGAACTCGTTCGGCTCTTTCTTGGGCAATCATCAGTTCATGGCAGTGTCCTGCCCGATCACCCAGAATACTGGAACCAAGGCAAGAAAAAGCTCCCTTTCAGAGCCGAAACGGCTGGTTGACCGGGGGGGGGAAGGTTGCTGAGATCAAGCGGCAGAAGTAGCAGGGGCGAACTATGTGGATTTTCACCAAACTTCGTGCAGAAATCCGCATGGACGCAGGTGCTTGCGGGACTGGGCGAGGAAACCGATTACGACAACTTCAAGTCGGAAGTCGCCCGCCATCAGGGGCAGTCCGGAGCAGCCTATGAGCGTTCACTCCACGAGGTCTGGTCGGTGATGAACAGGTTGCAGAAGTGAGGCATGGCTTGAGCTAAATCCCGCGGAGAAAAAAAAGCTGACGTGCACGCCGGCGATCACGCTCGATACAATTAAGTGATGACGGACTAGCGTTCGAACGGGCAGGGCGAGGGAGGGCTGATGAGAAGTTGGTGTTGACGGTACTGGAAGGTCAGAGGCCATGAACAGGATCTGTAATCGCGTGACTGGTCGTGCCGGGACCACCCCCCTGACCCCCTCTTCACAAGGGGGGGAAAGAACCGCGCAACGAGATCGGGACGATTCCCCCCTATCGGAGGGGGGATAAGAGGGGGGTGGTCCTCGATGACCGCGCTGCTTGTGCAAGCCTAAGTTTTCATCAGCCCAGGGCGAGGGCGAGACGATGGACACCATGATGCGACGCGATTCAACGCCGTTTTGGATTCTGATACCCTTGGGCGTGGTTGTTGCCTTGCTCGCGCCCGGCTCGGTTGCCGCGCAGCAGGAGCGGGCCGTCTTGTCGGGTGTTCAGTATCTGAAGGGTCATGCCGGCGCGCCGGCCGGCCAGTCGGCGATGATCGCGCTGGCGCTGATGAAGGCCGAGGTGCCGCACTCTGATCCCGTGGTGCAGGCGTGTTTGGCCAAGGTCCGCAGCCGATTCACCACGAGCAGCTATGAGCCCGAGCTGGGCGACGGGCCCGGCACTTACGAGGCGGCCGCGGCCGTGATGGCGCTGTCCACCGAGGACGCCGCGGAGAACCGCGGCTATCTCGGGATCATCGCCGCCTATCTGATCGGCCGCCAGAACGGCAACGGCTCGTGGGATTACCGCACCAGGACCGCGGGAGACACCTCCATCTCGCAATATGCCGTCCTGGGCTTGTGGGAGGCCGAGAACGCCGGGGTTGACGTTCCACCCTCGGTTTGGGACCGAGCCGCCGGGTGGTACATGTCGGTTCAGAGTGGACCGGGAAGCTGGAATTACCACCGCGATGAACCCCAGAACGCCGAAACGTGCGCGATGACCGCCGCGGGGGTCGGCAGCCTGCTCATCTGTCAACGTCAACTGGATCGCCACCGCCAGGCTCGGCGCGGCACCAGCACCCTGCTCAGCTCGCTCGTGACCGAAGGGCAGCAGGCCGACTATCGCCCGTCGACTTCCAACTCGCAGCTCGACCAGGCCATCAAGCGCGGCATGTCGTGGCTCGGTGCGAATTTCGCGCCCGCGAATGCCGCCGTCACCGGTCAAACGCCTTACTACATGCTCTACGGCGTCGAGCGGATCGGGGCCCTGGCCGATCGTCAAACTCTCGGCCGGGTCGACTGGTACGCGAAAGGGCGTGATTTCGTCCTGTCGACCCAGCATGCCGACGGTTCGTGGCATAGCATGCACGGGGTCGAGATGAACACGGTCTGGGCGATCCTGTTCTTGACGAAGTCGACCGCCAAAACCATCAGGCGGATCGAGATCAAACGGCTGGGGGCAGGGACGCTGCTTGGGGGCCGTGAGCTCCCCAAGGACCTGTCGTCAATGACCGTTGCGGGCGGGCGAGTCGTGAGCCGGCCCATGAACGGCGCGATCGAAGGGATGCTCGCCGTCCTCGAAGATCCCCGTGCCGAGCAGGCCGACGCGGCGGTCGCCGGCATGGTCGAGAGGTACTACCGCGAAGGCCCGGACGCTCTTCGCCCGTTCAAGAGCCGCTTTCGCAAGATGCTTTCCGACCGAGACCCCGGCGTGCAGAAGGTCGGTGCCTGGGCCCTGGCGCACATCGGCGATCTCGCAGTCGCTCCCCTCCTGATCGACGTCCTGGCCACGCCCAACCAGGACGAGGAAGTGGTGTCGGCGGCCAGGCTGGGCCTTCAGCTTCTCTCCCGCAAGATCGATGGCCTCGGACCGCCCAGCCCCTCCACGCCCGACGAGCGCCAGGCGGCGGCACGAAAGTGGCGCGAATGGTACGAGGCCATCCGGCCGCTCGACCTTGACGATCAGGACGAAGGCACAAGCTCAGCGACCGAGTCGCGAGCCCCCGTCCCGGCTCCCTCGCCATCACGGAGCTCCCAGCGATGAACCAGGCAGCGCAAGAGGCCGGCAAGACCGATCTCGCCCAAACGGAGCTCGAGCCCAAGGTCCTGGGCGAGTCAACGTACGACCAGGTCACGTCGTTGCTCATGGCCGTCGTCTTGAGCGCCATCCTGGTCGTAAGCTGGATGGCCCTGGTGTACGCGTCCACGCAGGCCTACGCTTCGCGCGTGACGGCGCCGCTTCAGATCATCGAGGTGTTTGGAGGAGGAGGCGGCAGTCCCGAGGGAACGCCCGGCTCGACGGAGAAGATCGACGTCGCGGGAGCCGACGCCGCCCCGGCGGCGTCGAACAACGAAGAGGCTGCCGGCGACTTCGAGGAACCCGCTGTCCAGCAGGCTCCAGGCGCCATGCTCGACACGGTTGCCGAGGCCGGCCAGAGCCTGGCCGAGGTCGATCTGGGGGCCGTCATGCCCAGGGGTGGTGCCGTCGCCAGCGGCAAGCGTGCGTCCAAGCTGGGGTCCGGGGGGCCGGGGCTGGGATCCGGGCCGGGCGATGGTGGCGTCTCCGCCGAACAGCGCTGGAGCATCATCTACAAGGAGGGTCAGACGATCGACGAATATGCCCGCCAGCTCGATGCGCTCGGTGTCGAGATGGCCGTTGTCGCCGGTGGCGACCAGCTCCTGTACATCTCCCATTTCTCGAGTGCGAAGCCGAACACACGCCATGGGACGGGGCGCGGCGACCACCGGCTTTATTTCCTCTGGCAAGGCCGGGGACGAAAGGCGTCCGACATCGCACTCCTGCAGAAGGCCGGCGTCGAGGTCGGCGAGGGGGTCGTGTTCCAGTTCTATCCACCTGAGGCTGAGCGAAGGCTGTCCGAGCTCGAGGTCCGCTACAAGGGACGACAGCCCATCGAGATCCGCGTCACTCGCTTTACGGTCGTACCGAACGGGAACACCTACGACTTTCAGGTCGTCGCTCAGGAAGCACTCAGGTAACCTGCATGGCTACCCTGGAAGTACACGATGGCCAAGGACGCGTCCAGTTCGTCGAGCTGGCGCGCGATCATCCCGTGTTGTTCGGGACGAGCGCTTCATGCGACGTGATCCTGGAGGGGGCAGGAATCCGGCCGGTACATGGTCGGATTCGCTGGAAGTCGAGGCGATACAAGGTTGAGGCTTCGCCGGACGCCGAGTATGTCCTGGTCAACGGCCAGAAGATGGCGGCCTCCAGCATTCGGCAAGGCGACGAGATTGCCGTGTGTGAATGCCGGATGTTTCTGCTGCGGAGCGACGACGAGGTGAAGCCGGGATCGCCATCGAAACACTCGCCTGACGACGAGCGGACGCGGGTGATGTCGCCGCCGGTCGTGCCGCAGGCCGGGTCAGGGCGCCGCGGGAGTCGTTCGCGTTCGAGATCGCGGGACGAGTCGTTACTGGAGAGCGACGATTGGCTCGGGTCGCTCAGGAGGAGGGCGCCGCGGCAGGAGGTGACCGACTCCGCGCCCGCGCCACTGGCAAGGACGACGACGGGCCGAGGTCGTCCCGCGGAGCAAGCCCGTGCCAAGCCTCAGGCCGGCTCGAAGCCGGCGTGGCGGACCAGGATCGAGCGCCTGTGGGCGTCGCGCGGGGCCGCTGCGCCTGGTCGGGAAAAAATCGCTTCTTCTCCCCTGGTGATTGGGCTGGTGGCCTCGCTCGCGATCCTGGTGGGAATGGGCTTCTGGCTCAAGGAGATCATCGCCTCCACCATGGCGACCAGGACATTCAACCGGGGCGTGCAAGACTTCGACGACGGCGACTATCGCACGGCGATCCGCGACTTCGACTCGTTTCTCAAGTCCAACCCCCAGGATGCTCGGGCAGGCAAGGCGAAGGTCTTGCGGGCATTTGCCAACGTCAGGCAATACGTTTCGCTGGAAGGGGCGACCTGGTCGTCCGCGCTCGATGCCGCACGGGAGATGCAGGAGCAGGTGGGCGAGCTTGACGAATTCCGTGATGTGCGGGTCGACCTGGCGGAGTTGATCATCAAAGTGGGCGAAGGTCTCGCGGATCGCGCGCGCCAGTCGGCGGACCCGAAGGCCCTGGCGGAGGCCGAATCAGCGGTTTCGCTGCACGCCCGGGCCGCCGGCGAGCCGGCGCCGGCGTTCTTGAATCGCTCGCGGCTGCCGTCCAAGCTGGCCGAGGCCCGGGCCGCGGTCCGCAAGGCCCAGATCCGCTCGCGCGCCCTGGCGGCCATGGACCAGGCCTTGAAGGATGGCTCGGCCTCCCGCGTGTACGACGCACGAGATACCCTGGTGAATGAGTATGCCGACCTGGCTCACGATCGCGAGCTCATCACGCGGATGACGGCGGCGAACGAGCTGATCCGCCGCGCGGTCACGGTCGATCCGAAACGCCGGCCGGCCGAGAAAACGCCGCGGCCGGATCCGCTCGGACCGCCGACCAGCCTGGTGCTGCGTGCCGGTCCAGACGCGCCGGCCGGCTCCCCTGCGACCGACAAGATCGTGTTCGCTCTCGCCGACGGTTTCGGGTATGCCCTCGACGGGACGGCCGGCGCTCCCTTGTGGCACGTCCCGCTCGGTCTCTCGTCGCCGTTCGTGCCGCAGGCCGTTGCCGGAGACGGAACGGCCATCGCGTTTGATTCGAGGTTCAACGACCTGGTCCGATTCGATGTGAAGACCGGCGCGTTGAAATGGCGTCTCGCGCTCCTCGAGCCGGTCGGCGACCCACCGCTCGTGCTGGGCAACCAACTCGCTCAGGTGCTTCCCAGCGGCAAGCTCCTCTTGATCGGGCTCGAGTCGGGCGAGCTGGAAACGACCGTCAACCTCGGTCGCCCGCTGGCACGGACGCCGGTCCATGACGACTCGGGCCAGCACCTTTACATACTCGGCCGGCAGGATTGCTTGTTCGTGCTGGCACGCGATCCGCTGGCGTGCGCCGCCGTCGTCTATCTGGGCCACCTCGACGGCTCGATCCCGTGCGCACCGGCACGGCTGGGCCGGTTCCTGGTGATCGCCGAGAATGATTCCCTCTACGAAAGCCGTTTGCACGTTCTGGTCCTCGACGAGGAAGGCCTGAAGGTCCGCCCGGTGCAAGAAGTCGAAGTCGGCGGCTGGACCTGGCACACACCGGCCAGCTCGGGGCCAATCGTCTGGGGGGCGGGCGACAAGGGGGGATACGAGGCGTTCTCGGTGGGGGACTATGCCACCAAGGCACCGTTTCGTTCGGTCGCCAGGCTCACGGCCGATTCCTCATCCTCGGGGCCGGCCTTCGCCCTGGCGCGTTCGGAGCGGGAGCTGTGGGTGGCGTCCGGTCATTCCGGGCGTTTTGAGCTCGACCCGGAGCGTGGGACAATCGAGCCGAAGTTCCCCGTGGCGCAGCCGGGCCCCGCGCTCGCTCCGATTCAGACCGCGGGCAACCTGATCGTCCTGACCTTTCAGGATCAGGAGACCGGTGGGGTGGCGCTCTGGGGGGTCGAACCCGAGACCGGCGCCGTCGCCTGGAAAACCGTCGTCGGCGCGCCGTGGCCGACGCCGCTCGCGCCGGTGGCCGGGTCGAGCGCCTTGACGCTGATCGCGCGGGACGGCCGGGAGGTCCTGATCTCGGGGGAGCAGATCGCGCGGGGAGGCTTCGTCGTGCAAAGAGTGCCTCAGATCGGCGAATTCTCGCTGCCGGCCGGCAGGTGCCTCCGTCTCGACGCCGGCGGCAAGTCGTCTGCCGCGATCGTGCCGCGTCACCGGTCGAATTTCTTGTGGGTTCAAGACCCCGCGAAACCGGGTGGCTGGCTCAAGATCGGCCTACCGGCCTCGCTGGCGGCCGACCCGCTCGCATGGGCGGGCGGGGCCTTGATACCGGGGCTCGATGCCAGGGCCTATCTCATCGATCCCCTCACGGCCCGTTCGGTTGCCGAGCCGTTTGTGCCGAAGTTCGACCGCGACCACCAGGGAACCTGGCGTGCACCGGCCTCGCTCGATCCGCAGACGGTTGTCTTGGCCGATGACGACGGTCGAGTGCACCGGGTCGTGCTCAAGGCGACCCCCGTCCCGCGTTTGGTGGGCGACGCTCCGGCGACGCTGGGACAGCGCATCATCGCCGACCCCGTCTCGACCGGGGGGGCCGTGATCGTGGTGACCGCCGACCGCCGCGTCCGCGCGCTGGCCGCTCGTGACTTGAGCCCGGTTGGTTCCTGGGCGCTCGAGGCACCGCTGGCCGGCCCTCCCGTCGGGATCGGCGACGGTTGTTTCGTGATGGATCGGGCCGGAGGCGTCATGGCCTTCGGACATGATGGCAAGCGCGCCTGGTCGATCAATCTGGGATCCGAGGTCGCCGGCTCCCCGCTGATTCAGGATCAAACAGTCTGGATGCTCACGCGGGACGGGATCCTTCGCGTCCGCGCCAGGTCCGACGGCACCGAGCGCGGTCGAATCGCGCTCGGCATCTTGCCGGCCGGTGGCTTGCTCACGGCGGGCGCGCATGCGCTGGTCGCCGCCGCCCGGGGGACGGTCCGCCCGGTGGGGGCCCAGCCGAAGGCCGGCACCAAGCCCTGATCACGCTCTGAAAGGCCATTACCGTGAATCGACTGCTGTATTCCAGCCTGGTGACCATCGCGACGGCGCTCTTCGTCTTGATCGGTGCCTGGTCCTCGGCCCTGCGCGGTCAAGCGCAGAATGCCCCGAGCGCACCCGATCCCGGGTCGGATGATCTGCTGCGCGCGGCCCCGTTCGATCGAGTCACGCTCATCGACGGGACGGTCTTGATCGTCGATCCGGTCAGTCCGCGGCCTTTGCCGGCATACGATCCGTCCAAGAACAAAGATGGAAGAAGAAGGGGGCGCGACTCGAAATCGGTGATCCCGGACGAAGGGAACATCATCGTCGGCGTGCCGACCAAGATCGAGAACCGCAAGAGCGAGCAGGAAACGGGCAAGGACGGCGTGTCGATCGACGAGGTCAAGCTTCATCTGCTCAAGGGGGGCCCGAACGAGGTCCTCGACTTCAAGGTCAAGCGCGTGAACATCAAGAAGATCGAGTACTTCGAGGACCTGCTGCTCCTGGAGTGCGATCGACTGGTGCCGGCGCACGACTACGCCCGAGCCTTCGAGTGCTGTTTGCGGGTCCAGACTCGCAATCCTGGCTGGCGCGGTCTCGACGATCGCGTGAATCACGTGTTGTTCGCGGAGGGGAGTCAGGCCTTGATCGGTGGAGACGGCGAGCGCGGGCTGAGGCTGCTGCGCGAGCTGCTCACGCGGAAACGCAATTACCCCGGTCTACTCGATCAGATCGGCGCAGCGTATAGCGCGCGGATCGAGCGTGCCCTCAGTCTCGGTATGTATCCCCGCGGCCGCCGAGTTCTGCGCGAGCTGGTGGAGCTCGCACCCGAACACGTGCTCGTCAAGCAGATGCGCGCGCTGTTCATCGCCAAGGCGAGCCAGCGCGTCAAGGACACGGAAACGTCGAGTGGTCCCGAGCGCCTGGACGGCTTGGTGGAGGCGTTGCGGATCTGGCCGAGGCTGGACGGGGTCGAGCCCCTCTATACAAAGGCTTTCGTGGCCGAGCCGACGCTCGAGGTGGCGGTGATCGACGTCGCCGCTCCACTCGGGCCATGGGTCCGCTCGCCGGCCGACGCCCGGGTGAGTCGCTTGCTGTATCGTCCGCTCCTGGCCAGTGACGATGACGAGGCTCGTCAGGGGAAGAGACCGGAACAGCTCGCCGCGGCGATCGAATCGTCCGACCTCGGCCGGCGGCTGGTGATCCGGATTCGCCCCGGGTTCGTCTGGTCGGATGGCTCGCGTCCGGTCTCGGCGATCGACGTGGGGCGGGACTTGATCGATCGCACTGATCCTCATTCGCGCGGCTACGAGGCGCGATGGGCCGACCTGCTCGACCACGTGGAGATGACCGACGAGTCACGGCTCGAAATCCGGCTCAACCACTCGCCCTTGAAGGCCGGGGCCTGGTTGCTGGGGCCGGTGGGCCCGGCGCATGCCGGCGTCGACGGCCGCGTGGCCACATCCAGCCAGGATCGACCGCTCGTCAGCGACGGTCCGTTTCGATGCGTCGTGGCGGCAGCCGACTTGGTCGAGCTGCGCCGGCGAGATCTTGATCATGCGCCCACGGGCGGCGGTCCGGCCGAGGCGCCGGTGGGGGTCGACGCCGCCAAAACGGCTGGTGGCGGTCCGGCCCGGTCCGTGCCGCGGATCAAGCGGATCCGTGAAATCCGATTGCCCCGCGGTCAGTCGGCGGTCGGGGTCTTGAGGCGAGGCGACGTGAGCCTGGTCGATCATGTCCCGCCTGATCAGGTCGAGTCGCTGGCCGCCACGGAGCACATCCAGGTTGGAACGTATTCCAGGCCGGTGGTCCACGTCCTCGCGCTCGACGGCCGGAACCCGGCTCTACGCATCCGGTCCTTGCGTCGCGGCCTGTCTTACGCGATCGACCGCAAGGCCCTGCTCGAGGATCACGTGCTCAAGCACCCGGCCACCGACACGGACACGGTCGCCGATGGGCCTTTTCCCAAGGGGAGCTACGCCGACGCTCCCGGGGTCAAGCCGCTCGAGCCTCACATGTGGCTGGCGAAAATGCTGGTGGCCGCGGCCCGTAAAGAGCTGAACAACGCGCCCATCAAGCTGCGCCTGGAGTATCCGGCGATCGCCGAGGTTGAGGCGGTCATGGACAAGCTCGCCGCGTCGTTTCGTGAGGCGGGCATCGAGATCGTCACGGTCGAGGCGCTGCCATCGCAGCTCGAATCCGAGCTCCGCGCGGGCCGTCGATTCGACCTGGCTTTTCGCGTGCTGCGCTGCGACGAGCCGGTCCTCGATGCCGGAGTGCTGCTCTGTCCCGGGTACGACGCGCCTCCCGAGGCCGACGCGCTCGCCTCGGGCACCAGCCCCCGCATCCTCCAGCTTCTCTTGCAGCTCGAGCGCGCCGCCGAGTGGCCGACCGCGAGGGGGCTCGCCATCCAGATCGATCGTGAGTGCCGTGACGAGCTCCCGGTGATTCCACTCTGGCAGCTTGTCGACCATTATGCCTGGCGGGATCGCTTGAAAGGCCCGGGCAAGGCCGCCGGTGACATCTATCAAGGGATCGAAACATGGGAGATCACGCCATGGGTCGCCAAGGATTCCTGGGATGCGCATTGAGCCTCCGAACACGGCGCCTGGCCGTCGCGCTGGCCGTCTGGTGGTCGGCGGTCGTGCTCGGCGAGGTGCACGGATACGGGCAGGCGGCCCCAAAAGAGCCGGCCAAGACAACCCCCAGAGAGCCGATCGAGCTGCGGCCGTACCGGATCTCGGTCCAGCTTTCGTGCGATCGGTCGTCGCGGATCGACCTGGCGCGGCGTGCCGATCTACTTCGTGATTGGCAGATCCTCGTGCGGCGGTTCATCGGCACGCCGTGGATCTTGTCGATCGAGGAGGCTGCGAGCCCGCTGGCGAACCTCGACCTCGAGGGGCTCGAGCCCGAGGCATTCTCGGGTTCGTCATCGTTCGACAAGGTCTGGTTGGTGCGCATCACTCGCTCCGAGTCGGAGTGGACGCTCAATCTTGCCGGCCGTGAGTACGACACGGCCACGCGCCGGCTGGGGCCGCTGCAACGGCGGACGGTCCAGTCGCCCGGCGATCTCGCCCGTGCCTTGCTTCAGTTCACCCATGATCTGTTCAATCCGACCGCTGAGATCTCGGGGCAGGAGGGAGGGCGTGCTCTCTTGAAAGTCCAGGGGGCGGCGCTCACGCCGGCGAGCCCGGTGGGCGCGGTCGTTTCCAAGGGAACGGTCTTCCAGCCTCTACGGGTGGTGTCGCTCAAGGACGGCAAAGTCCAGATCTTGAGGATTCCGTTCACCTATCTGCAGGTCGAATCCGTGGAGGGGCCGGTTGCGCGGTGCGCGATCGTCTCCGGACTGCGCGATCCGCTCACGACGCGAATGGCACGCCCCAACAGCCTGGCTGCGCTGGGATTGAAGGCGGGTACCAGCCCGCTCAAGCTCCGGTTCGTGACCAGGCCGAATCAGGCCCCTGCCGCCGGCTACACCTTGACCGCGCGGTCCGTGCCGGACGGACAGCCCCGCGAGCTGGGCACAACCGACCGGGGGGGACGCATCGTCCTTCGGCCGGGATTCGCCGATGGGTTGGTCATCCTCCGCCTCCTGGCTGGAAACGTGGAGCCGATGGTCGAGCTGCCGATGATGCCCGGAGAAAGCTCCGATGAGCGAGTCATTCCGTTCGATCCCAAGCCGCTGACCGTGGCCCTGGAAGCCCGGATCGACTCGCTGCGCGACGAAGTCGTCGATCTGGTGGCACTCCGTGCGCGGCTGGAGGCTCGCATGAAGGCTCGGCTCGAGGGTGAAGATTGGGCCGGGCTCGAGGAGGCCCTGAAAGAGTTCGTCCGGCTGACCCCCCGCGACGAGTTCGCCCAGCGGCTCACCAAGCTCAAGGACGACGCCTCGCACGAACAGGCGGAGCGCAAGACCGCCGTGTTGACGAAGACGGCCCAGGCTCAAATCAGCGACCTGCAGTCCATGATCGACCGGTACCTCGACGACGAGACGTTCAAGGCCTATTCCGACGCGATGGAGCGTTTCAAGACCGATGCAGGTGCCACGACGAAAGGACAAGCGAAGAAAGCCGGTGCTGCTCCCACCGTTCCGAAGGGCGTTCGGAAGAGCGTGCCACCCGCCAAGGCAGACCTGCCCAAGAACGCGCCGCCAGCGGCACCCAAGCGACCCCAAAACACTCGCCCCGAGCCGAAGCCTCCGAGTCAGCCGTTTTAACACCACTTGTTTTCCGCGTCCCAGGGCGTTGCCCTCGTCGTTACACACATCTTTTCGTTATTTTGGAGGCTATGGGGATTATAGATAAGTGCATGT
>JBIOJM010000198.1:0-18430 GCA_044450785.1 Isosphaerales bacterium | reverse complement strand
TCCTTCATCCTTCATCCTTCTTACAAAGTGCCGCCCTCGAACCGCGCGGTCGCCTCGAGCTTGGCGAGGGCGCGGCCGACGGACCAGTCGGAAGCGACCTCGCCGGAAGCTCCTCGGAGTACCAATCCCAGCGCGAGCGGTCGGTCACCTTGGCCGCTCGCCGCGGTCTGCGGGCGCTAAGCCACGTCATCCGGGTTTCCATTTTGCTCACGGTAGTCCTCCTCGAGCTGGGCCACGCGGTTCTCCAGGTTCGAGAACTTGGCGACGGCCATCACGTCCGCAAAGATGGACCGCAGCGCCCTGAGCTGAACCGACTCGGACTCGGCAGCTTCGGCGAGCATGGCGATGCGATCACAGGCCCAGGGGGTACGTTTGGTCATGCGGCCGATAGCCTGATCGAAGGTACGGCGGCGACAGGCTTCGACCACGCGGCGGACGTTGGGCTCCCTGGCCCATCGAAAGGCCGTGCCCCTGTGCACGCCGTTTTCGCGCGCCCACTCGGCGATGGACTCGCCCTCCGCAATCGCGGCGGCGAGCTGGATTTTCTTAGCTTTGGGGAGTTCCTGGGGCACCGCGGATGCGAGCTGGGTTTGCTCGGCATTGGTGAGTTCTTCGGGCATTGCCCACATTGTCGCGGGCGGCGAGCTGCCACCGCGCGTCCATTTGGCCCCACTCGCGGTTCTCAGCCCGGGGCCCAGGCTGGCCGGCGCGCTCTCGAGGGGTGCACGAGTGCTGAGAGCGATTCCTCTGGAGATCGGTGAACATCGGCACGAAATCGTCGCGCGACAAACGCGGGGGGTAGTCGCGCCAGGTTTTCCTGTTTGTTCGGATGTATACTGGTCTGATGGGATCTGCCTGCGGTGAAATGATATGTGGCTCAAGTTGGGCGGCCCGCAAGGCGTTTCGGGCGCGCGACTTTGCGCGACTTTGCGCGAGTATTTGAGCGTTTTTCAAGCATCTGTACACAAGTGTACAACGGAAGGGAATCGGATCGTTTTTCCGGGCTGCTTCATCAGGCCGGTCTCGCTGTCGATTCGGCAAAGTCGCCTCGCCGATCTTGGTGCAGCTTTTTGAGTCTCGCCCGGACTGACACGGCACTGGAATGCTCCCTATTACCGTCACAACCGGCCGGCCGGTTGAGCCGACCCGGTGCTCCCGGCTCTCGACGATTCGCGCACGGCGTACACCCTATATGATCCGCAATACGCCAGCGCCAGTTGCATAAATCCCTCCCAGTTTGCCATTTGGTGGGTGCGTCTTGGCAAGTTGCAGCGGTTGTGCACTGAAAAACGGGGTCCTTGGAACTTGCGATTATCTGTGTTTGACGATTGCCGAGTGTTGAGCAACTTTGCTGATACTCGGTGGCAGAATCGCCTCGCAAATCGTGATCAGATTGGGGGCACGACAGAAGCGTGTTGTCTCTGCTGCGTGGACACCGGCGGAGTTGGCCTTCGGATAGCAAACGGAGAACAACCAACGGCCGATCGTGACCATCTGTCTAGGGTCCGCTGCGCGACTCCTGCGCCTCTGGGGATGGAACACGCAGTCACTGCGTTATCCGACACATGCCGGTGCCATTAGCGCGTCTCGACGAAGGCGTTTTTGCCGGGAAATCCCGGCGTTTTCTGGTGATGGACTCAGCGGCATGCGTTGACCTGATGCGTGATCCTTAAGCGGATGACGCAGTCACGTGCTGTAACGAATCGGAGGTCGTGATGCCCTTCATGACCTACATGGGAGGGGCGGTCAGTCGAGCGGGTGAGGGCCTCGCCTCGCCCCAAGCATGACGCCCTCCGAGCAGGCTATCTCCTAGAATGAATGGATGTTAAACTGAGATGGGACTCCCCCACCCCCCCGGCCGGGCTGCGAGGCGATCCGAGCGACAGGGCTTGGCTGCGAGCCGAGGCCGCGGGAGATTTATGCCTGGAGGCTCGTCGCGATGAACGACGTGACTCGTATCCTCTCGGCCATCGAGCAGGGCGACCCGAAGGCGGCCGGGGACCTGCTGCCGATGGTGTACCAGGAGCTGCGCCGCCTGGCCGCCCGGAAGCTGGCCCGCGAGGCGCCGGGGCAGACGCTCCAGCCCACGGCCTTGGTCCACGAGGCCTACCTCCGATTGGTCGGGGCCCAGGATCCCGGATGGAGCGGTCGCGGCCATTTCTTCGCCGCCGCCGCCGAAGCGATGCGTCGGATCCTCGTCGAGAGGGCGCGACGAAGGAAGCGAATCCGCCATGGCGGCGGGGGCCGCCCGCTGAGCTTGGAGGGCGTGGACCTCGCCAGTGAGGTCCCCCCCGAAGGCCTCCTGGTCCTCGACGAGGCCCTGGAGAGGTTCGCCCGGGAGGACCCCCTGGCGGCGCGGCTGGTCGAGCTCCGCTACTTCGCCGGGCTGACCATGCATGAGGCGGCAGAAGCCCTCGGGCTGCCCCTCCGGACGGCCGAACGCAACTGGACTTACGCCCGGACGTGGTTGCACCGAGAGGTCGCCGAGAAAGACACCCCGTCCCCGGCTTGACCGAAGCCTCAGAAAAAAGTCGAAACTTTTGGCGGGGATCGGTCCGCCGCGTCGCACTGACCTTCGGGAGCGATGAAGTTCAGGCAGAGGGTCGGGCATGGGAAACCAGAACGAGACCCGAGACGGGTCGGCCAAGAGCATCTTCCTCGACGCGCTGGAGATCCCCTCGGCGGGCGACCGCTTGGCCTACCTCGACCGCCGGTGCGGGACCGACTCCGCGCTGCGCGCGGAGTTGGAAGCCTTGCTCCTCCATCACGACCGGCTAGAGGGCTACCTCGAGCGGCCCGCCCTCGACCCCGATGCGACGAGCGACAGAGCCCACCACCCCCTCGCGGAAGGCGCGGGCACGGTCATCGGTCCGTACAAGCTGCTCGAGCAGATCGGGGAAGGGGGAATGGGCCAGGTCTACATGGCCGAGCAGACACAGCCCGTTCGTCGCCGGGTCGCGCTCAAGATCATCAAGCCGGGGATGGATACGAAGCAGGTCATCGCGCGGTTCGAGGCGGAGCGTCAGGCCCTGGCGATGATGGACCACCCGAACATCGCCCGGGTGCTGGACGCCGGGGCCACCGAGAGCGGCCGGCCCTACTTCGTCATGGAGCTCGTCCGCGGCATCCCCATCACCGACTACTGCGATCGGAATCACCTCACGATCGAAGACCGGCTGGGGCTGTTCGTGCTGGTCTGCCAGGCGGTGCAGCACGCGCACCAGAAAGGGATCATCCATCGCGACCTCAAGCCCTCCAACGTCATGGTGACGATGATCGATGGCGCCGCCGTGCCCAAGGTGATCGACTTCGGCGTCGTCAAGGCGATGGGGCAGCAACTCACCGAGAAGACGCTCTTAACCGGCTTCGCCCAGCTCATCGGCACGCCGCTGTACATGAGCCCCGAGCAGGCGGAGTTCTCCGGCGTGGACGTCGACACCCGCTGCGACATCTATTCGCTGGGCGTGCTGCTCTACGAGCTCTTGACCGGGACGACCCCGTTCGACCAGGAGACGTTTCGCACGGCGGCGTACGACGAGATCCGGCGCATCATCCGGGAGGAGGAGCCGCCCAAGCCAAGCACGCGGATCAGCACCCAGGGGGTAACTTCGACCACGGTCTCGGCGAACCGCCAGACCGACCCCCGGCGGCTGGGGCAATTGGTGCGCGGTGAGCTGGACTGGATCGTGATGAAGGCGATGGAGAAGGACCGCCAGCGGAGATACGAGACGGCCAGCGCGTTCGCGGCCGACGTGATGCGACACCTGACCGACCAACCGGTGGAGGCGTGCCCGCCGTCGGTGTGGTACCGGCTCCGGAAGTACGCGCGGCGGAACCGCGTCGCTCTGATCACGGGTGGGGCGATGGCGCTCGCCCTCGTTCTGGGCACGGCAGTGAGTACCTGGCAGGCGATCCGGGCCACACGGGCCGAGCGTGCCGCTCGCCTCCAGCGCATTCGAATAGAGCAAAACCTCAGCCTGACGCTCCACGCCCTCGATGACGTGGTGATGAAACTCGTCGAAGACCAACTCCCACGCGACCAGAGCCGCGAGGGCGAGGACCGCGCCCTCCTGGAGAAGGCCCTGGGTTTCTACGACGAATTCGCCCGGGCGAACGCCGACGACCCATCGCTCCGGCGAGAGCGGGCTAAGGCCTACCGGCGGGCAGGGAGCGTTTGGCACAAACTCGGTCGTGTCTCGGAGGCCGAGCAGTCGCTCCGCCAGGCGATCCTGCTCCAAGAGGAACTGCTCGCCTCAGACCCCGCCGCCGATGAGCCACGCCAAGAACTGGGCTGGTCGATGGTCGAGCTTGGCTTTGTGCTTCTCAGCGGCAGCGGGCGGCTCGCCGAAGCAGAAGTCGTCTTGAAAAAGGCGGCCGACCTGATGGAACCGCTGCCGGCTACCCCGCTGACCTCTCCCGTGCATCGGGAACTTCGGGCCGCAATCCATGACCAGCTCAGCCACGTGTTACAAAGCAGCGGCCGGCTCGTTGAGGCGGAAGAGGAACGGCGACGGGCCGTCGAGCTCCTCAGCGGTCTGGCGCAACAGTTCCCGGCCCGTCCTAAATACCGCTACAAGCTTGCCCAGACTTACTTGGACCTGGCTTATCAGCGGACGATCATCAAGCCCTCGGGGAGCGAGCGCGGTCAAGACCTGAGCCGCGAACGGGAATATCTCGATCAGCTCAATGGTGCGCTGGCAAGCTTGCACCGCGGCCGGGACCTCTTGCAAGGGCTGGTTGACGAGTTCCCCAGGAACACCTTCTATAGAGGCACCCTGGGTCTAGCCGACAACAGGGAGGGGAAGGCGCTCCAAGAACTCCGAAGGTATCCGGATGCGCGAACAGCCTATGAGAGAGCCCGCGACCTCTTTCAATCGCTGTCGGACGAATACCCCGCCGTGCCCGCCTACCGCAGCAATCTGAGTGGTTCTCTGACGAATCTGGGAAACGTTCTAAGAAGCGAAGGACGGCCCCAGGACGCGGGGCGGGTGCACGACCTGGCGATCGCGATCAAAGAGAAGCTGGCGTCTGACTTCCCGAAGAACAGCGACTACCAGAGCGAACTCGGCGCGAGCCTGAACAACCGAGCGAATACGCTTGGACACACTGAAGCCTGTCGGCTCCTGCGAAATGCCATCAAACACCAGGGGGCCGCTCTTGAGGCCCAGCCGCAGAACCCTACTTACCGGAGGTTCCTGCGAAACCACTGGGGGAACCTGACCGACGATTTGCTCGGGATCGACCATCACCGCGAAGCCGCCACCGCCGTGGCGGAGTTCGTGCGAGTCAGCCCGGACAAGCTCCGCGATTCCTTCTTCGCGGCCGCGTTCCTCGCACGTTGCGCGGCGAGTGCGGAAGGCGACTCGAACCTTTCCCCGGCCGAGCGGGCCGAAGCGGCACAGTCTTACGCCGGGCGGGCACGAGGCGTCCTGAAGGACGCCGCGGACTGGGTCCCGGAGGACGCCGAGTCCCTCAACAACGTGGCCTGGCTGCTGGTCAACGGCCCGAGCCCCCGGTTGTACGAACCCGCCCGGGCGCTCACGCTGGCGGAGAGGGCCGTCAAGCTCAAATCGAACCAAAACGCGTACTGGTACAACCTCGGCATGGCCCGGTATCGACTCGGCGACGGAAAGGGAGCTATCGAGGCGCTCGACCGGGCGGCATCCCTCCGGACCGACGACGATCCCGCCGTCTGGCTTGTGATGGCCATGGCCTTCTGGAAACTCGGGGACAAGCATCAGGCGATCACCCGGTACAAACGGGCGATTGAACAGATGAAAAAGACCGGCTGGGACAACGACGAGCCATACCGATTATGTGCCGAGGCGGCGGCCCTGCTGGGCCTCGAAACACCGCCAGTGCCGAAGCCGAAGGGAAAGGACGGACCGCCCGGGCCGTAGGCCGCGCGGCGGGCCGGAGAGGGAACCCTCCGGCCAGCGAATCGGGAGATCGTGACGGCAACGAAGCGGGGTCAGTGGCCGCACGACATTGAGTCCTCGATGCAATGAGCGGGGCAAACCCGGGCGCTCGGTCTACGCGCACGGGAGCAGGGCCCTTTTTTCCAACGGTAGACCGCCAGCCTGATGGAGACCACGACGATGAGACCTTTTTCCTTGTTCCGACACCTCGCCTCCGCCACGCCACGAACGGGCGCCGGCCGCCCCGACTCACGATCCACGTGCCGGCGCAGGGCGTCCGGCCCCAGCCGAGAGCCGAGGCCGAGATTCTCCTGGGACTCGACGCCTGAAGCGAACAACGTGCCTCCCGTGAAGGGCGAGCGGCGAATCCCATGACGAGCCCCCTCGAATGATGAGGGGTTGGAGGTGACTTTTGCCACCGAGTCGCCCATCCGTGGACCGGCATACCCGGAAAAGCCCCGCACTCTTGGCGGGGGTTTGTCGGTTTCGTCGCACTGCTTTTTGGAACGACAACAGGGCGATCCGGTCGGGTCACTAGGACCGGCCGGCGCCCGACCAGAAGAACCGGCCAAACCTCCATGACTCGCAACGATCGAGTCTCGAGGCCGCGCTCTCGATGAGGAGCGGGCGGACGCAACCGCGGCCGAGTGTCACACGGCCTTCGCCTGGCCCTGCTGATCGGGCTGCGCGCCCGGGAAGGCGTACCTGCTCGCGAACCGAAGACTTCTTTCCAACGGAGACCCCGACGATGAGACTTTTCCCCTTGCGACGGCTCCTGTCCCCCGAAACGGCCCCGACGGCGGCCGAGCGCCCCGGCACGCGACCGGCTCGCCGGCGCAGGGCGTCCCGCCCCCGCCAGGTCGAACGACTGGAAGGCCGGACCCTAATGTCCGTGGCCGGGTGGGTCGACGACTACGGTGGGACGACCGGTGGCAATCACGCCGTGGCGGTGGACGGCGCCGGCGACGTCTACACCCTCGGGCGCTTCACCGGCACAGCCGGTCCCAACGGCGGCCAGGCTCCCACCCTGACCAGCGCAGGGGCCCATGACATCTTCGTGGCCAAGTACGCCCCGGACGGGACGTTCCTCTGGGCGCGTCGGATGGGCGGACCGAACGACGACTACACCGGCGGGATCGCGGTGGACGGCTTCGGGAACGTCTACGCGACCGGTGACTTCCAGGGCACGGCCGACTTCGGGCCGACCACCTTGACCGCCACGGGATACCAGGACGTCTTCGTCACCAAACTCGACGCCGCGGGCAACTTCCTCTGGGCCGAGCACATGGGCGGGACGGGGGGGGCGACCTGGACGTACGGCAACATCGCCCTTGACTCCGGCGGCAACATGTACCTCGCCGGGGATTTTCAGTACACCGCCAGTTTCGGTGGGGTCACGTTGACCTCCCAGGTCGGAAAACACAATGGTCCGGGTACCCCGAACGCCTTTGTCCTGAAGGTTGCTGGCACGGGCCAGGTCGTCTGGGCCGAGCAAATGGGGGGGGCGGAATTCGCCGCCGCCACCGGCGGGGTCGCCACGGACGGCCTCGGCGGCGTTTACGTGAGCGGTTACTATGACACCAACTCGTATGGTGGGAGCCTCACTTTCGGACAACTCCGGCTGTCCGCCCCGGCGTTGACCCAGCAGGTCTTCGTGACGAAGTTGAACCAGAACGGCCAGTTCCTCTGGGCCAGCGGGACGAGCGGTCGTTATGCGGGCAGTACCCCCTGGGGCATCGCGGCTAACGCGGGGAACGTCTATGTGACGGGCGACCTCGGAGGCACGACCACCTTCGGCAGCCAGACGTTGACGAGCTCCGCGGGCAACAGTGGCTTCGTCACGCGGCTCGACCCGACAACGGGTGCCTTCTCGTGGGTCCGGGCGCTGGGTGGCCATGGCCACAGTGTTGCGGAGGACGCTCAGGGGAATGTGTCCGTCGGGGGCTATTTCTCCTCCACCGCCAGCTTCGGCGGACAGGTCCTCACCAGCGCCGGCGGCAACGACGGTTTCGTGGCCAGGCTCGATAGTTCGGGGAACTTCCTCGGGGCCTGGCAGATCGGCGGGACGGGGACTGACGACGAGGTGGGGGGCGTCGCGGTGGACTCCTCCGGCGTCGTCTACGCGGCCGGCTGGTACTCGAATACGGTCAACTTCAACACCGGCGACCGCACCGTGACGCTCACCAGCGCCGGCGCCTACGACTCGTTCATCCTGAAGCGAGACCCACAGGCCAGTTCGGCCACCATCCATTCGGTCACGAGCAGCACTCACCTCGCGGCCGGCCTCCGTCCTTCCGCGCTGTCCGTCGTCATTCCCTCCGGGCCGAGCAATGCCTTGGGTGGTCAGTTCCACGCTCCGTTGCCGCCGGGTGACGGTCATCCGGTCGGCCCGCTCGCGGCGGTTTCGCGGATCCAGATGGCTAAGTCCTCGAAGCCATTCTCACTCGACGGCAAAGCTCGCGGTTTTTTTACCGAGCCAAACCACGTGGGCATGTTCTCGGGCTCGGGCCGACTTCGCTCGATGGGCGTGGTCCGAGTGACCTGTTCGGAAACCTACAACGACCACAGGCAAATCGCGGGCGGGACGGCTGACCTGAGCAACAACCGGGGATCGCTCCATCTCGTGATTCTGCCCGGCGGCAGACGCTTCCAGATCGCTTCGGGCACGGGTGCCTTCGCCTCAGCCTCCGGGACCGGATCGTTCTCTCTCGGAGGCTCAAACACGCTCGCGACGGCAATCTTCCATTCCAACCGGCACTGAGGAGGAGGAGAGATGAGCGGGAAGAGGCGGATTCCTCGTCGTCAGCTCGCCGTCGGCCTGGAACAACTGGAATCGCGGATGCTGCTGGCCAAGCTCACCTCTGAACGACCACGGTCTCACCGGGACTCAATTCGAGGCGTGCCGAACCCGGCGTCGGGGGGCGTCCGGAAAAAAATCCCGGAATCCTTGGCGGGGGTCGGCTGGTTTCGTCGCACTGCTTTTCGGAGCGACCACGCGGCGACCCGAGCGGGAAGGACCAGCCGGGCGTCGTTGACTCGCACCGCTCGGGCCTCGAGTCGGCCCTTGCGACCACGGGCGGATTGTGAACATCGCCGCCGGGCCTCGCGCCCGCTCGGGGCCGGCCTCGCCGCTCAGGGAGGCGCACCTGTTCCCGAACCGATGTGGTTCGAAGACGATTAATCTTGACCTCTCTTCCCCCGGAGATAGCACACATGTCGACCATAACCCGGCCCCGTCGCTTGTTCCGGAATCCCCGTCCCGAGTCAGTTCGCTCGAAGCCGCGCGGGGCGCGGGTGTTCGATCGGCTGGAAGAGCGGCTGGTCATGTCGTCCTTCACGGTGACGGACAACAGCGATCTCGTCACCGACACGGGCTCGCTGCGGTATGCGATCGCGCAGGTCGACGCGAGCACCGACGCCTCGAACGCCATCACCATCAACTCGACCTTGACCGGCGGGCAGACGATCACTCTGACCTCGGCGCTGCCGCAGATCACCCAGAACGTGACGATCGCCGGCCCGGGCGCTTCCGTGGCGACCGTCAGCGGCAACAACCTCTACCAGGTCTTCAACATCGCCGCCGGGAGCACAGTGGCGATCTCCGGCCTGACCGTCACGGGTGGGACGGGTATCGGCGGTAGCCCCTACAACCGCGGTTTCGGCGGTGGCATCTACAACTCCGGCACGCTGACCGTCACCGGCAGCACCATCGACTACAACTCGGCCCCCGGCGGCGGCGCCGGCATCTTCAATGACGGCAGTGGCGCGCTGACGGTCACCGGCAGCACCATCGCCTACAACAACTCGGGCTACCTCGGCGGCGGCATCGGCAACGCCGGCGCGCTGACGGTCACCGGCAGCACCATTGCCTCCAACTCGGGCGCCGGCGGCTACGGCGGCGGCGGCATCGGCAACTACCCAGGCGGCGCGGTGACGGTCACCGACAGCACCATCGCCTACAACGCGGCCATCAACTCGTCTGGCGGCGGCATCTTCAACGACGGTATCGACGGCTCCCCCGTCACACTGACGGTCACCAACAGCACTATCGCCTACAACTCGGCCTACTACTACGGCGGCGGCATCATCAACTGGAGCGGCACGCTGACGGTCACCGACAGCACCATCGCCTCCAACTCGGCCACCTACGAAGGCGGCGGCATCTGGGACGATTACTTCGAAGGGGGCATGCACGGAGTGTCGGTCGACAACACGATCATCGCCGGCAACACAGGCCCAGGCGGGGGGCCCGACGTCTTCGGCGAGGTCCATTCCCTCGGCAACAACCTCGTCGGCGACTTCGACTACACCGCCGGCTTGACCGGGACCGACCTGACGGGCACGGTCGACAGCTCCGGCGAGCTGATCATCCCACTGGACCCCAAGCTCGGCCCGCTGGCGGACAACGGCGGCCCCACCCAGACCATGGCCCTGCTGGCCGGCAGCCCCGCGATCGATGCGGGAAGCAACGGCCTGGCCGTCGATCCCACCACCGGCCAGCCTCTGACCTACGATCAGCGCGGCCCCGGCTTCCTGAGGGTCCTGGGAAACTCCGTGGACATCGGTGCCTTTGAAGCCCCGGCCCCACTGACCGTGTCGAACCTCCAGACCGCGATCGCGACGCTGCCGAGCGGAGGAAGGATCTCCATCCAGGCCGACGCCACGCAGATCAGCACGGACCTGAGCGCCGTCAACGGCTTGAGCGCTCCCAGCGCCCCGGTCAGCGTTTCGCTCGACCTGGGCAGCCAGTCCACCAGCCTAACCAGGCCGATCAATCCCCCGACAGGCGTCCAGGTCGTCCTGACCTCATCATCGGGTGGCGCGACAGTCAGCGACGCGACGATCAACGGCGGCGACGTGGTCGTCCAGGCCGGAGTTACGCCGACGAGCTGGACGGTCAATGGCGGCAATGTCACCGTCCAGGGCACGGCCACGGCCGGCGACTTCATTGTCAATGGAGGGACGGTCACGCTCGCCGACGGGACGGTCATCACGGGGAATTCGCCAGCGATCATCGTCAACGGTGGGACCGTCATCCTCCAGGGCGTGACCGCCCAGACCAGCACGAATTCACCGACGATCGTGGTCAATGGCGGCAGCCTTGTCGTCCGCAACAGTACGATCCAGGAATCGGCCGGCTTTGCCCAGACCGCGATCCTGATCACCGGCGGCACCGTGGACCTCGGCACGGTCACCGACGCCGGGAACAATACGATCAACGTCAACGGCGACGGCGAGCTCATTCACAACACCAGCGGCAATCCCGTCTCGGCCATCGCCGACACGTTCACGATCAACGGCGTCCCTCTCTCGCCGTCCAGCCTCTCCGGGACCGTCTTCGCCGACTTCAATGACGACGGCCAGGTCGACTTCGGCGAGCAGGGGATCGCGGGGGTCGCGATCACGCTGGGCGGCACCGACTTCCTCGGCAACCCCGTCCACTCTACCATCTCGACGGACGGCGACGGCGCCTACGTCTTCCCGAACCTGCTGTCCGGTCACTACACGATCTCCGAGGCGCAGCCGGCCGGCTACACGCAGGGGATCGACTCCGTCGGCACAGGCGGCGGGTCCGTCTCGCTCGACCAGTTCGACCTGCAACTCGCGGCGGGCCTCGACGCCCTGAACTACAACTACGGCGAGCGGCCGGCCGCAACCGCGGCCATCCAGCACGGCCAGACGGCCGGCATCGGCTTCTGGAACAACAAGAACGGCCAGGCGCTGATCACGGCGCTCAACGGCGGCGGCGGCACCCAGCTCGGCGACTGGCTGGCCGCGACCTTCCCCCACATGTTCGGCGCCGAGGCGGGGAATAACGACCTGGCCGGCAAGTCCAACGCCGACATCGCATCGTTCTTCCAGTCCCGCTTCGTCATCAAGCAGCAGAAGCTCGACGCCCAGGTGCTGGCGACGGCCCTGGCCGTCTACGTCACCGATGGGACGCTCGATAACACCGGCGTGGGGACGCATTACGGCTTCATCGGCGGCGGCAACGGCGTCGCGACGGCGACGTTCAACGTCGGCGCCAACGGCGCCGCCTTCGGCGTGGCGGACAATACGACCATGACCGTGATGGACATCTTGCTGGCCGCCGACGCCCAGTCCGCTAACGGCGTCCTCTACAATGGGAACGCCGTCAAGGATACCAAGGCCAACACCGTCTTCAGCGCCATCAACCAGGCCGGATCCATCTGACCGGCGGCCCGCCTACGTTGCGCGGGGGAGGGGCGATCTCCCCGCCCACGCGACGTGGGTCCAGGAGACGGGTTGTAGGCCTGACCGGGCATGCTCGGCCATGCGTGTCGCTTGGTCCGTTGCAGCGGAGGCGGTGCCCGGGACTAGCCGCATGAGTCTCGACCGCGGAGGCGAAATGATCTCCCTTCTCTGATGAGTGCCTCCTTTTGTGCAGAACGCGCACTCACGAATGGGCGGGCTCAGAAGATCGTCGGTCTTTGCCCATCTGCTCACGGAACGCCGAGCCCGCAGGGCTTAACCCGACTTTCTGTTCCAATGATTGTCGGACCCCGAAGCGCGGCTCATGCACGTCGATCTCATCAAACTCGCGCGCACTCCCGAGACCTCCCTTCGCATCGAACAGTATGTTCCCGCGCCGCCCGATCAGGTCTTCGCTGCGTGGGTCGACCCGGGCCAGATGGGCGACTGGTACGCGCCCACGGATGATTTCGGCCCGACGATCGGCCAGGTCGATCCGCAGGTCGGAGGAAACTACCGCATCACGATGTTCCCCCCTGGCGCCACGGAGCCGCATGTCGTCTCTGGGCAATACTGCAAGTTCGATGAGCCGCGGACCCTGAGCTTCACCTGGGCCCACGAGCCGCTCAAGCCCGGCTGGAACGAAACCCAGGCGACCCTGGACTTCCAGCCCCCAGGCGATGGCACGAACCTCGTATTGACCCACGAACGCTTCCGTTGTTCGAGCGGTGTGTCGGACCGGCGCGCGCAAGAGCATGGTTGCCGTCTCAATCGCTTGGACACAACACATATGCTTAAATTAGGTAGGGAACGACCCAGCTCACCTACCGGCTCACGCGGGAGAAAGCGTAATGCCGCGCGGAAACCAGACTCCGCGTAGCGGGTCCGGTGCAACGCCGGTTTAGGGGTCCCCTGCCGACCGCGGCAAGGCATACTGGATGAGTAGCGAGGCCCCGTTGCCGCTTGGGGGCTGCTCGACGATGCGATCGGACGGCCCCATGACCCCGCGCATGGCGGCGCAGCAGGCCGGCATGCGATGGTCGGTGCCGGGATAGCCGCCGACGCGCCGATGCAGGGCGCCGGCCGTGATGCCGACGTAGCTGAAGCCCAGCCGCCCGGCCTCGTCGAGCAGTGACAGCAGGGCGGAGCGGAAGTCGTCGGCGGTCGCTGGCATGACATGGCCCCGAATCGGCGATTCGCACGGCTGCCGACGCCGCCCAACATGCCCATCCGATTTGGTGCAACTTTCACGTTGGATTGGCGGGACGGCTTGTCCCGATTCCGGACCTCTTTGCGCGCGTCGGTCACATCGACCGACGCCATTCGCTCCGATGGGCGTCGCCTCGAAGCCAGAGCGCCTATTTGTGCAGATCGCGCACACCTGAACCAACGCTCAGGAGCGACCGTTGGTTTTTATCCGTTTGCTATCTCAAGGCCGAGTTCCGTGGAGCGTAGTGCCACGTCTCTGGCAAGATCGTTGAGGTTCGACACAAAATGATGTTCCGTGAACAATGAGGGTCTGAGCGAGATCGATGGTCCGGTCCCCGTTCCACCACCGTCCAGGATGGCGGAGTTTGACTCATGGCCACGGCGGGCCCGCTTTCGTCGCCCCACGAACCTGCGGATCGCCGACCAGCTATTTTCCGCGGTTCCATCGGAGTAAACGACGCGCGCGATCGGCTGTGGACCCCGATGCCGGTCAGCAGCAAGTCTTGTCCAGGCAAAGGTTTACAAGACACAAGCAACGAGGGGGCCGTGGCACCGCGGTAAAGAGCGGGGGGGTTCGTTTTCATCCCTCCGGCGTGAAACCGAGGACGACGTCGAACTTGGCGGCTAGCTCGCCGATCCGCGAGCCGGCCATGGGATTGAAATCGACGGTGACGGACTCGCGAGCCTTCACATCGCGGATACTCCGGTAAATCCCGTCCCGCTCGTTCGCGGCCTCGCCCTTGACGTAACACTGGGTTGTGAGCAACTCCTTGCCGCCCCGCCGGATCTTGAAGTGGATATGGCGCGTCCGGCCAGTGTAGGGCACCGGCTTGATGGTACGGAAATAGTACTCGCCGCTGGACCCGGTCAGGAAGCGGCCGAAACCCTGGAAATGTTCGTCGTGCTTGACATGATGGGGGTCCCGGCTATGGATGTACGATCCGTTGTTGTCGACTTGCCAGATCTCGACGAGCGCATTTCGCACGGGATCGCCCTTGGCGTCGAGGATCCGCCCGGTCAGGTGCGTGACCTCGCCGATGGCCGGCGTGATCGTGTCGTTGATGATGAGCAGGTCGTTGTCGGTGTCGAGCGGGAGCTTGTCCGGATAGAACGGCCCCTCCGTCTGCCTGGGCGTGCGGACCAGCTCGTCGGCGAACAAGCCGCGCGTCGTGAAGGCCGCCGCGCCCAAAGTTAGCGTGCTCAAGAAAACCCGGCGGTTCTGCGGTACGACGATCTGGCTCATCGGGACTGCCCCTTTCATGTTTTGGGCTGGGATGCGAGCTGGACGCGTGCGACCTGGACGAGTTTTGGGGACGGCCCGGAGGGGTCAGGCGGGGAGACGATCGCAATGATGTTGCGGACGAAATAGACGGGTGTGATCAGCAGCCCGTGGGCTGACCACCAGCCAAGAAGCGCGGTGAAAACCAGATTGCCGACCTGAGACTTGAAGGCACAGCGACGACACGTCACCTGTTGCGGGCTCGCAAACCGCGAGAAAGCAAAAGCCGACCAGATCCAATATGAGGCGTGAACATCCACCGGACCAGAACCCTGACAGCGAGGACAAACACCCGAATGGATTTCCCGGGCGAGGTTTTGTGCGGCACTCTCCGGCACGGTCGCCGCAGCCAAGAGAATGTGTCCCGCGTCATGGCATATCGTACTGCAGAAGCGGAGGCCGCCTTGCTTGACGCCGCCAAAGAGGATCATATTGCCGCAGTAAGCGCAGGTCGCCATCAGTGAGAAGGCTCCTCGGCGAGAACGGAGGTCGACAGTGACAAGATGTTCGAGGAGACCGCGTCAGTCAAGCCGGTGGTCCCCCGACACGCCTCCGGGGAATCAGCTCGTTTCGAACCCAGTCGCGGAGCTCGCGCAACCAACGGAGCTTGTCCATCGTCGGGTCCAGCTCGATAAACCGCTCGACATCGGCCGGCCGGAGGCCTGGAAAACTCAGACTCTCCGCGCATGGCCCATACTGGCGATCGGCTTGGAGCTGGAACATCGTCACTGTTTGGCCATCGTAGCGCCAGACTTCCGGCACACGGAGCTCGGCGTAAATCCCCATCCGGTCCAACGAGCTGGAGGTGATATCGACCTCGATCGCCAGGTCGGGGGGCGGATCGACCTCCAGATCCAGCACTTCCCGCTTTCGAACGACCGCCTCGTTCTGGATGTAATAGCATTGATCGGGTTCGAGCCCCTTCTCCGCGTCTGGTTTTCTCCAGGTGGTCATTCCGAGAGGTTCGAAGGGAACGTCCAACTCCGCGGCAAGCATCGGAACGACGAGCCCCAGCACTTGAGCGGCCTGCTCGTCCCTCTGCGACGGCATGGTGACCTCCATCGTCCCCCTGTCGAAGGTCACGCGGACGTGTCGCTCGCCCACGATCTGGAGCATCGCCTCGTAATCCTGCCAGCCGACGTCGTGAAGGACCAGCCGCCCTTCAGTGGGCTGCCAGTCGGTCGGGGCCTGAGTCGTGGTCGCCATCGTGGATGCTCTCCCGGAATTCCCGGACCCTCTCCTCCGCCATGATAACCGCCGCGTTCCGTTGAGACCAACCGCAAACGTCGTTGGAACTCACGGCGAAATCGCCAGGAGACCTGGATATGATGGAATAGTGCGCTCGTTTCGTCGCCGTTTCAAGCATTTCTCGGAACTTCATCATCGCAGGCGTGCCGCTCATGACTCGCATCCTCGGCCTCGATTACGGCACACGGCGGGTGGGCGCGGCCCTGAGCGATCCCGGCCGGACAATGGCCTTTCCGGTCGAGGTCTACGATCGGCGCGGGCCGAAGCCGGATGCACGTCATTACGGTGAGCTGGTCCAGGAAAACGACGTCGATCGGATCGTCGTCGGCCTGCCGCTGCATACCAGTGGACGAATGGGACAACTTGCCGCGCAGGCTCGCACGTTCGGCGGCTGGCTGGCCGCGGTCACCGGGCGGCCGGTCTTCTATTTCGACGAACGGTATACGACGGTCGAGGCCGAGCATCGGCTGATCGACGCGGGTCTGACACGCCAGAAACGCAAAGCACTGCGCGACAAACTTGCCGCCCAGATCATCCTTCAGTGCTACCTCGACGCCGGCTGTCCCGAGACCGAGTCCGATCCGACTCCGTTGTCCGATCAAGACGAGATCCGATCGTGACCACCCTGATCATCGGCTGCGGTTACCTGGGCCAGCGCGCCGGCGTGCTCCTCCGCCGGCGTGGCGAGCGTGTCTACGGAACCGTTCGTTCTCAAGGCCGAGCCGCGGAGATTGCCGGCCTGGGCATCGAGCCGGTCGTCGCCGACGTGCTCGAGCCCGACTCGATACGCGGATTGCCCGCGGCCGAGTGCATCCTTTACTGCGTGGGGTTCGACCGGTCGGCGGGGGCCTCGATGCGGACCGTTTATGTCGATGGGCTGAGGAATGTTCTCGATTGCCTTTTGAGCGGGGCCACGCGTTTCGTCTTCGCCAGCTCGACCGGAGTTTACGGCCAGACCGGTGGCGAATGGGTGGACGAGGAGACGCCGCCCGGCCCGCGCCACGAATCGGGCAAGCTCTGCCTGGGGGCCGAGGAACGCGTCCGATCCTGGGACAGCGAGCGTAATTCCGGGTCGTCGGCAATCGTCTTGCGGTTCGCGGGTCTCTACGGACCGGGCCGGATCGTGCGTCGCGCGATGCTGGAGCGCGGGGAGCCAATCCCCGGCGGTCCGGACCGGTTCCTGAACCTGATCCACATCGACGACGCGGCCCGGGCGGCCGTGGCCGCGCTCGCGACCGGCGTGGCCCACCCCATCTATGTGATCGCCGACGACCGGCCAGTCACGCGCCGGGAGTACTACTCGCGGGTGGCGACGCTCCTGGGCGCGCCCGAACCCCGATTCGCGTTGCCTCAGCCGGGGACCCTTGAGGCGACCCGCGACGAGACCAATAAGCGGATCGCCAACCGCCGCATGAGGGCCGAACTTGTCCTCGACCTGGTCTATCCCGACATCCTGACCGGCCTGCCCGCCGCTTTATCCTCAAGCCGGCACGACTAAGGGAATGTTGCTGGCGCTCGATCAATCGATCGGCGCCGGCTCGACATAGCAGCGAAGGGGGCCCTTGGACGTTTGAAGAAGGGGGTCGGGGCCGTAGGCGATGACCTGGTCGCGCTTCAGCTCGGCCAGCTCTTTGTGGGTCGTGTAGACGATGGCGCGCCCCGCCGTGTCGATGCGCACGGTCAACTCCTCGGCGGTGGACACAGAATGCCGGAAGAGCTTCGTGAGCAGCTCGACGACGTACGGGAAGGTGTGCTCCTCGTCGTTCAAAATCACGACGTTGTAAGGAGGCAAGCGGCGCGTCCGATGTTCCGTAGCGACTTCGGTTTCGACGACCGTGCTGGTCCAATCCTGCTCACCCGCCATCTCACATTGCTCCCGAGGAGATTGTACGTGTTTGGACTTCCCTCTAATCTATACTCTTTGTCTGGGGAAGACAAAGCGAATTTCGACGGTTTCGAATCGAGCATTGGCGCGGGGAGGGATGATGCGGGGGATGAGTCCGGGCGCCGCGCTGCGCGAGCTCCAGCAAGCTCACGCCGGCCTGAGAAAAGCGCGTGAGCTGCTGAAACAGGCCAAGGACAATCCGCGGGCTGTGCCCTCGTTGTTCGTTGCCGGCTGGGAAAGTCTGACCCAGGCGCACCGGCTGATGGCGGCCATTCCCCGCGAAGCGGCCGACGATGCTGTGCTCACCAAACAGCTCGCCGTCGAGCGTTATGCTACCGCGCTCCTGGTCCGGCTGCGCCGGCTCAAGCGGCACGAGAGCACCGATTCGGGCGTGGTTGCCGATCCAGACGATCCGAAGGGCGGCGAAGACGACGAGGATTGAATGGCATGGCGCGTCCGCGACATCCCCGCGCTGCGGCCGACTCCTCGCCGCGCGTGCCCGACCGGAGCTTGACGCCGGAAGAACCGTTGCCGACAGTGGCGATTCGTGCTTCCGGCCTTCACCAGTTCGTCTATCGGAAGATGGTCGAAGGGACGGTTGGAGCGGCCGCTCCCAACCACGGCGATTTGGTCCGCGTGCTCGACCGCGACGGCGGGCACCTTGGCTTCGCCCTCTGG
>JBIOJM010000197.1:0-18447 GCA_044450785.1 Isosphaerales bacterium | reverse complement strand
CCGGTGACTATCCGCTGAAGGAGGGTTACCCAGATGAATACCCCGAGACGATGAAAATCCGGTTCGATGAGGAACTCCCCCTATGGAATTACCGTGCCATTCCGGACAAATGCGACAATTAATAAATCTCGTATCCTTAGCCGTCGTCGGCCGAGCCCGGGCCCGATTCGGCGCACCGATCGCCGCATTCGACGCCGACGGCGACGGATCGACCGACTTGTTCCTGGCTGCCGCCGTCGTCGGTCCGCAAGGCGTGCGCGATGCTCTGCTCTTGAATCGGGGCGGCGGAGCATTCGAAGACGCGACCCGAAGATTGGGTCTACCGGCGGATCGCGCGAGCGTGGGAGTCGCCGCGGGCGACTTTGACGCCGACGGTCAGGTGGACCTCTTCCTCACTGGTGTCGGCGATAACCGCCTTTATCACAACCGGGGACCGAAAGGGTTTGTGGACGTCACGAAAACGGCGGGTGTGTCCGGCCCTCCCGCTTTGAGCCTGACGGCCCGCTGGCTCGACCTGGACCAGGACGGCGACCTGGACCTGTACGTCGTCAACTATACCGGGGTCGAACACGTCGAACTTGCCTTCCGCGAGAAGGCACCGCCCGGCCTGGCGAACTCCGTCTTCCGCAATGACGGCAAGCCCACGCCGGTCCCCGGCCAACCGCCGAGTTACTCGGTTCCCCGAGCGATGGCTCCCGATACGGTGCAGTCATCGTCGGGGCTGTCGATCGCGATGACACCCTGGACCGGCTCCGACGCGCTGGTTGGCGGCGACTTGGCACACACCGGTCTGGCCATGCTCGACCTGGACGACGATCGCGACCTGGACCTCGTTCTTTCAGCCGAGGGTGCCGCCCCGCGGGCGATCTTGAACGACCGGCTCGGGCGCTTCCACTCGATCGAGCTCAAGGAAATCGAACCGCGCGCCGCGGACTCAGGACTGCTCGCGACCGACTTCGACCAGGATGGCCGTCCCGATCTGGTGGCTCTGGATACCGCGAGCGGGGTGAGTACCTGGAAAAACCAGACCCGGCGGGACGGCGCCGCGGTGACAGTTGCCTTCAAGCGCTGGCCGGCGAATGTCGGGGACTGGCGGACTGCCCTCGCCACCGACCTCGACCTGGATGGATGGCCCGATCTGCTCGGCCTGCCCGGGTTGAATGCTCTGCCAATTCCCGAGTGGGCCCGCAATGACGGACAACGTCTGTCCGTCAGTCCGGTCCCCCTCGGTCCCGATGATTCCGCGTCCCGCACGCTCCAGGCGATCACCCTCGCCGAGCTGGTCGGTGACGCACTCCCGGATCTCATCTTGATCAAGGACGGCGAAGGACCTCGGTTGGCCCGCAATCTGGGCAACGGCCACCATTGGCTGGCGCTCAGCCTGAGCGGCCGCTGGTATCCCCCCGGTCGTCTCAGGACCAACCCACATGGCATCGGGGCCCGTATCTGGCTCCAGGGTCCGGGTTTGAACATCTCATCGGAGGCGACGACACCCGACGCCGGCCTGGCCCAGTCGCTCGTCCCCATCACCCTGGGCCTGGGCCGGATTGAATCGGCGGCTGTCCTGCGGCTGCGCTGGCCGGACGGCGTCAGCCAATGCGAGCTGAACATCCCGGCCGGCCAGCGGCTGACGCTTGTTGAAAAAACCCACCGAGTAAGCACCTGCCCGATCCTGTTCGCCTGGGACGGCAGCCGGTTTCAGTGCGTCTGCGACCTCCTGGCTGGTGGCGGCCTGGGCTATTACCTCGCGCCCGGCGTCTGGAGCGAGCCCGATCGCGACGAGGCCGTCGCGATCAACGAGGGCCAGCTCCAGCCGGCTGATGGGGTCTACCGCCTGATCATCGCCGAACCCATGGATGAAGTCGCGTATCTAGATCAATTGACTCTCGACGTGGTCGACCGGCCTCCCGGCGTTTCGACGGTCCCCGATGAGCGGTTTGTGGCGGCGGGAAACCGGCCGACGGGTCAGCTCATCACCTGGAAGACGAGCATCGAGCCGGTGCGGGCAACCGACCTGGCCAGCCATGACCTGACGGACGTCCTCCGGGCCTGGGATCGCCGCACGGCCGACGCTTTCCCGCGGCTCGAGGGCTGGAACGGCTACGCCGAGGAACACGGCATCGTACTCGATTTCGGCGACCGCCTCGCCCGTTTCGGTGCTGGTGATCACCTCATCCTCTGCCTGGCCGGCTGGGTCGAGTATCCCTTTTCACAGACAAATTACGCCGCCGCCACGGCTGGAATTCCCCTGAAGCTCCCCGTGCTCGAGCGGCGCGGGGATGACGGGACGTGGACGCTGATCGACGCCAATGCCGGCTGCCCTGCCGGTCTCCCGCGCTTGACCACGCTCGACCTGACCGGGAAACTGGCCGGCCCGCGGTGCGTGCTTCGTCTGCGGACGAATCTGGAGTGCTACTGGGATCAAGCATTCATCGCTCTACGCGAGTCGAGCCCCGAGATCTGGGTTACCTCTCTACCCGTGGCCCGGGCGACCTTGGGCTACCGCGGCTATACCCTCGAGTCGTCACCCGACGGCCGGATGCCGTTGCTCTACGATTACCAGACCGTCGTCCCCATGCCTCTGGCGCGAATGTCCGGTCAGCTCACTCGCTATGGTGAGGTGGCCTCGTTGCTCCAGCGGGATGACGATCAACTCACCTTGGTCGGGCCGGGCGACGAGGTTCGGGTGGAGTTCGACGCCAAGCAGGTCCCGGCCTTGCCGGCAGGGTGGACGCGCTGCCACGTCCTGCGTGCCGTCGGCTACTGTAAAGACGCGGATCTGTTCACTGCGGCCGGCGATACCGTGGGACCGCTACCCTGGCGCGGAATGACCTCGTACCCGTTCGGACCCGAGGGTCAGCGTCCTCAAGATCCTGCCTATCTTGCCTACCTCCGGGAATATCAGACTCGTGCGGTCGGCGTTGCTCCGAGTGACGACAGCCTCCCGGAGATCGAGCCTCGTCGAGATTGACGACCAGTGTGAAAGCAACCGTCGCCATTTCGTTTTCCTGACCTCTCTCCGGTTCCGCCTTCAATCATGAACCGCCATCTCCTGCTCGACTGGACGCGCCGTCACCCGACCACGACCGCCCTGGTGGCGGTCGCATTGGCCGCCCTCGGCGCCGGGATCCTCGCCGTCAATCTCAGCCGGCGCATCCATAACCCCGAGATGCTCTTTCAGGCAGCGCGCGAGGCGCGGATCGCGGCCGAGACCCAGCTCCAATCGAATCGGCCGGCGGACGCGGAACGCGCCTGCCGGCGAGCGCTCGCGGCCCTCGAGACGCTGACCGCACGCTGGCCCCGCCGGCGGAGCTATCGCCGCGAGTGGGCGGTCGCTCTCGATACGATCGGTCTGATCCATGTCGCCCAGGATCAAACCCGCGAAGCCGAGCACGCCTACGTGCACGCGATCTACCTTTGGGGGTACCTGATCGGGGAGGACCAGACCGCTGTTGACATCCGGTGGCGGATGGCCGCCTGCTTGAACCGGCTGGCCGCCCTGCTCCGCGGGGCCGGCCGCTGGGAAGATGCGGAGCACGAGCTCGTCCGCGGGCGTATCCTCTGCCAGACTCGCGTCCCGAACATGACTGTCGATCGGCGCGTCGATCAGCAATTGGTCGCCATCTTCATTCAGCTCGCCCGCCTGTTTCAGGAAACGGGCCGCTGGCACCAGGCGATCGAAAACTACGTGATCGCCGCACGGATCCAGCAGGGCCTGTTGCAATCGTCCTCCGCCACCGGCCAAGAGCGCGAGCTTCTGGTCTCCCTCTTGATCGACCAGGCCAGGGTGTACACCTCCTACCGCCAGCCGGGCAAGGCGGAGCGCGTCCTCGCCGAGGCCCTGGATCACGCCGGCCGGTTCAGAACCGAATTTCCCGCTGCGCCGCGCTACGATAACCTCGCCGCGACGGTCCTCAACGAGCTGGCCGACACCATCAAGACGAACCCCAAAAGGGTCACCGAAGCTCGCGACCTGCTCGAACGCGCCATGCCCTTGCTCGAAAAGCTCGCCGTCCTGTACCCATCCGAATCGGACTACCTCGCGAACCTGGCGGCGACGTGCTGCAGACTGGCAGACTTGTACCGCGGTGAGAAGCGGCTCGAGAAAGCGGAGGCCCTGGAGCGCCAGGAGCTGCTCTGTCAGTCCAGGCTGGAAAAGGAACACCCCGATGACATCGCGTTCCGGTTCGGGCATGGACGGGCCCTTCACAACCTCGCCAACGTCCTCCGGGAACGCGGCCGCCCCGATCTAGGGTTGCCGCTCGAGCAGGAAGCGGTCCGACGGCTCGGCAGCATCCACCGCGAGAATGTCTTGGACCCGGAATATCGGAGGGCGTTGAGCCACGCCTGCTGGGCCCTCTGCGCGCTGCAGGTCGATCGCAAGGACCATCGCGCGGCCGCGCAGGCTGTCGCCGAGTATCTGAGGATCGAGCCCACCGGGTACGAGGAGGCCCAAGAATCAGCCGGGTTCCTCTGCCGGTGCGCGCAGCTCTGCCGCGCGGATCGATCGATCGCGGCGGCGGAACGCGAATCGCTGGCGATTTCCTACGCGGACCAGGCGATGAGCGCGCTCCGGACCGCCGTCCGCAATGGGTTCCGCGAGGCCCTCGAGCTGAAGACGTCACCCACCTATGAACTGCTTCGCGGGCGGGACGACTTCCAGCGCCTGGTCGGCGAGGTCGAGGTGAGGGCCGAGGCCGTGAAACAGGCCCGTTGATCGAGAAACGATTTTCCAGGCAAGGGTCACAGGCCAGAACGCATGCCGCTCGAACCGAGAGAGCCTCCGATCGAGACGATACACGGACTCCGTCCACCCTTGGCGGGGTTTCCGTACTTCGCGCACGCGGATCGCTTCCCGTTCGAGCCGGGGGCCAGCGCCGATTCGCCGGTCAACGCCTGGTGGCTGGCCGACGCGAGCTTCCTCGTCTACGGGACTGCGGATTTCGTCGAGGATGCCCTGGTGCGTTCGCCGGTTCCCAGCCAGGGATTTCGCCTGGACTGGTTGGGCCGCCCCGAGGAGAATCGAGGCCTGATCCTGCGTAACGAGGCGTCGCTCATCGTGGTATTCCGGGGCACCCGGCTCCACGTTCACAACCTGATGGATGTGGCCGAGCTGGTCATCATCAATCAGTCGGACTTCTGGATCGACAGCCAGTTCCTCCCGGCGGTCTGCCGGGTCGGCGGCCACGTCCATTCGGGGTTCCTCACGGCCTTCGCCGATGTCAGCGACCAACTCGATGAGCTGTTAAAGGCAAAGCCACTCGGGCAGAAGGTCTGGCTGGCGGGCCACAGTCTGGGCGGAGCCCTGGCCACGCTCGCGGCCGCGCACTTGGGCCGGGACGACGTCCAAGGCCTTTACACGTACGGTTGCCCCCGAGTCGGGGACGCGAAATTCACGAGCGTCCTCCCCGAGACTTCGCATCTCCGGTTCGTGCATCGCCAGGACTGGGTGGTCGACCAGCCACCGGAATTCCTGGGCTATGTCCACGCGGGATCCCTGAGGAAGTTGCCTGGAGCCCCGCCCAGGCGCCTGCTGGATGAGCTGCGCAGCGGGGCCGAAGGTGTGACCGCGGCGCTGCGCGCGATGGCGAAGGAGATGCGTGTGAAGGTCGGCGACCTTCCCTTCACGGTCTCCGGTCTCGCGGATCACATGCCGATCCATTACGCTACGCATTTGTGGAACGCGCTCGTGACTCAGTGAAACGCCCCGGAATCCCGGACTCGAATTCGGAAGGGGCGAGGCGGTCTCGGATGAGGATCTGGCTCGGTTGGTTGGCGAGGTTCACATGAGGGTCGTGTCGCTGAACGCAGGGCTTCCGCCAGAGATTGAGTGGCGCGAGCGGGCGGTACGCACCTTCATCTTCAAATCGCCGCATGACCGCCGCTTGTGAGTGACCACACTTAACCTGGAAGGCGACGAGCAATCGGACCTGTCGGTGCATGGAGGGGTCGACAAGGCCGTCTCACTTCGCAGCCTGGAGTTCGATCGTCAGATCCTGACGGAGGAAGAGGCAGCGGCCTCCCGCCTCTTCGCAGGTGTTGTACAGGGCGTAGGCCGCAAGGCGGGTCTTTCCCATGGCGATGGGCGGTGCTTTCACCTCGAAGTCGAGGCGGCGAACCTCGTCCGACTCGGGCTGGCCGCCCTGCGGTGCCGCCAGCAGTCGACTGGAGATCGTCCAGCCTTCCGCCCCGGCAATCCAGACCCGCAGCGGTGTGGATTCGTTGTTCCAGTGTCCGGCGTGGGACGCGTTGGGGCGAAAGGTGAGGTGGATCCGCGCGGCTTTGCCGGGCCCGACCCGCGATGGCACAACGACCACTTCGGCCTCGATGAGCCGCTGATCGTCCCGGTGGATCTGACCTTTCGGATCGGGCTCGACCGGGGCGACCGCCTCAGCCAGGACGTCGCGGACCGGGCCGGCGAGTTCGGAACCGTACGGCTCCAGCGTCAGGGGAACGGGCGTCTCGCCGCGGCCCGAGATCTCCGCCTTGGCCTGACCGACCCAGTCGTAGAACGAGTAGGGCTTGGCCAGGCGCGGACCGTATTGCTCGATGCGTCGACGCCAGATGTACTGGTTTGGGTCGAGCTTCAGCGCATGGCTCCAGGCGTCGATGGCGGCCTGGAAGTCGCCGGGGTGTCGCGCCGCCGACTCGTGGCGCATCCGGTGCGCGACTCCGAGCCGGAACCGCGCGTTCCCGTCCGAGGGATTGATCGCCAGGGCGCGGGCATAGGCGTCAATTGCCTCGTCGACGCGCCCAGCGCCTCCCCAGATTGTCAGGGCGTCGCCGACTGACCGCCAGGCGCCGGCATTGGGGTTCGCCTCGGCCTTGCGGCGCAGCAAGGCCGGGTCAGGGGGACCGGCGGCCCGCGGAGCATCCCGCGGCGCGTCGTCCACGAACGTCTTGTCGAGGAACTCGGCCTCGAACGTCTCGGGGCGAGGGCGGATGCTGCGTACGATGCCGTGCTCGTCGATCGCAACGACGATCGGGACGGCCGGCGCCTCCAGAAGATTGATCGGGTCGTGGAGGATCGGCCAATCGAACCGCTTCCACTGGGCAAACAGCCGGCAGCGGTCGGCGTGCTGCTCCTGGTCGACCCCCAGGAGTACCAGACGTCCCTGCTTCACCCACTCGCGAGTCGCTTCGTGCCAGACCGGCACGTGCTGGCGGCAGCCGACTCACCAGGAGGCGAACTGGATCAGCAGCACCTTCTTGCCGCGGAAGTCCGACAACGAGACGGGCGCGCGATCGCCGATGGCCGGTAGAGTGAAGTCGGGGTGCCGTTCCCCGACCTTCGGCGCATAGGACGCAGCCGAGGCTCGCGAGGTCGAGCCGAGCACGATCCCACAGGTGGCAAGGGCGAGTACCAGCTTCCGCATCGTCTGTTTCCTCATCGATCGGATCCGGGATAACATCACTGCGTCCTCAAGGGTGAGCAAGCGGAAATTCAATGCGCCTTGGCCGCCGCCTTCACCGTCGCAGTCGCCGACGTCGCGTTGCTCGAGGTCGATCGCCACGGGAGATCGGCCGCCTGGTGGACCGCGCCGGTGCGCTTGTCCTGGACGAACACGGCCAGCCGAAGGTTTTGACGGTCCCAGCTCGGCTCGATCACAAACGAGAATCGTTGCGTCGCGGGCGACTTGCCGTCAAGCTCAATGAAATCGTACTTCGTCTGACGCGCCGGGAAGCGCGCGACGAGCGACTTGCCGGCGTTCTCGCCCGATCGGACGTCGGTCACGACGCCGTCCTCTCGGAGCACGGCGCAGACCAAGAGGGGCGAATTCTCGACCGTAGCCGACTGGCTCATCACCTTGATCGTGGCCGTGCCCGAGAGTCCGTCGCCCCGGAGATCGAGGGCGACGTCGAGCCGCACAGCGGGTTTCTTGGCCACGGCCTGGCGGATCGCCGCCTCGGCCGACGCGGAGTCCCGGCCGTTGACGGACTGCTTGCCGTCGACCATGAGCATCGGCGTGTAGTAGAGGCCGTACTCGGGGTTCTTGGGCTTGGTGTAGAGCTGGTTGTACGTCATCTGCCGCTGGCTGTACAGCGGGTCTGAGAACACGTCCTTCCAGGGCTCATTGAAATAGTCGATATGGAATGCGATCGGCACGATCCTGCGGTCTCGCTCCGCCAGCGCGCCGAGCACTTTCTCGGCCGTCGGGCACATATCGCAACCCTGTGATGTGTAAAGCTCGACGAGAACCATTCGCTTCGGTTCATCGCGCCCGGCGGCCGACACGGCCCGATCCAGCCCGCCCGCGACCAGCAGCGGCATCACCAGTGCCAGAAGTTTCATCCGCTGACGCATGGACAAGGCTCCTTGTGTTCGAGTTTCATTGGTGACGATCAAGTGGAAAACGATCAACCGTTCAATAGACGCCGATCACCGCGCGATCAATCAAAGGTTCTCGGCGGCCAAGGGTTGACCACGCCGGCGTTCACGCGAGCGCTGGTCCCTGGCCTCTCTGAAACATCGAACCCCTCCAGTTCGGCAGTCACGGGCTTGGTCGCGGTGTTGATCGCCGCGACCCCGACGCTCAGTCGCTGCTCGAGTTTCGCGGACAACGGCGTGAACGACGTCCAGATGACGCCGTCGCGGCTGAAGGCCGCGGAAATCTCGTCGCCGCGCCGTCTCAGTCTGAGGTGGCTCGCGCCGTCCCCGATCTTGAGACCCCGGGACTCGGCCAGGGCGCCGTCCTTGCGATATTCGAAGTTGACGTAAGGGCGGACCTTTCCGTGCTGCAGATCCGCGGCGATCTCCAGTCGAACGTAATTGTCACCGTCCTGCCAGAGCAGAATCCCCGCGCCGTGGTACGGGGCGTACTCTTTGACTGTCCTGCTACCGGCCGGGTGAAAAGCTCCCGCGACTCTCACGCTGGCATCAAAGTCCCCGATCACTTCGCGGAGGATCCGGGGAGCGTTCATGCGGCCGAGCTCGGCGCTCAAGAGATGGGGCGTGCCCGGGACAACAATCCTGATCTTATGCTCACGCCGGTCCAGGTCGAATTGGCAATCGCCGTCGGGGTCGGTGGGATCACGCCAATCCTCCCGGTGCCGAGTCTCCCTCGTTCGCTCACCCTGGAGTCGCGTCTCCTCGGAGATCTTCCGCGCCGGTCGTTGGACTTCACGCTGAACCTCATCCCGGACGCCCGCGGCTAATGGCGGATCGCCGGCCAGGGACGCTAACGACCCCTGACGATCTCGCGGGCCTGGCCGAACCCGAGGCGGTTGACCGGGCGAAACCGCGGCGGTCACCTCCCGTACTTTTTCAAGTGGTGGGGAACTCGTCGCGGGGACGACGCCCCTGTGATCCCCCACCCTGAGTTGATCCGGGCCGGCTTCGGGTTGGGTCCGTCGCGCGTCTTCTGGGCTCGTGTTGGCGGTGGGCCCACCCGCACGCTCGTCATGAACCGGGACCAAAAGAGCTTGCTTGGCGACGATCCCGCGTGTGGTCTTACGAGCCGGGGCGAAGACGAGGCCACAGACCGCCGCGGCCGTGGCCGTCCCCAGCACCACCGCGACGATCCAGATCGTGCGATGACGGCTTCCCCGCTTTGCCACGGGGTCTGGCGCACTCGGTGCCCCGGCGATGCCGGCTGGAGCCGGTTTTCCGAGACCCACAACGGCCGGGCGCGGCGTGGCCGTCGACAGCTCGGCCTGTTGCCGCTCGGCCAGGAGTGCGCGCTCGATGCCCTTGATCGCCTTGACCACCACCTCGGCCGACGCCGGCCGGTTCGCCGGCTCCTTGGAGAGCAACTGCATGACCAGTGCGTCCAAGGCCGCGGGCAAGGCGGGGTTCAGTTCCCGCGGAGGCGAGGGCGTCTTGGTTGAAAGCGACGTCAGGACGGCCATGATTGTCGGCCCCGAGAACGGCAACAGCCCGGTACCAAGCTGGTACAACACGCACCCCAGGCTGAACAGGTCGCTGGAGGCGTCGACGTCGTCGCCGCAGGCTTGCTCCGGGGCCATGTACGCGGGGGTACCGAGGGTGACCCCGGGATGGGTGATGTGCGAATCGTGACGTTCGGATCGGGCCAGTCCGAAGTCAAGGATCTTGACCCTCCCGTTGGGCGCCTCCAGCCAGATGTTGGCCGGCTTGATGTCGCGGTGAATCAGTCCGCGCTTGTGGGCGGCGGCCAGGCCGGCGGCGGTCTCGCGGCCGAGCCGCAGCACCAGGTCGAGCGATGCCTTATTTCCCCGGTCCAACCACCGGGAAAGCGACATCCCCTGAAGGTACTCCATGGCCAGGAATGCCACGCCGCGCTGCTGGCCGACCTGGTAGATCGTAACGATATGGTCGTGTTTGAGTGCGGCCATGGCCCGCGCTTCGAGCGTGAACCGTTGCGTGGCCTCGGGAGAACCGGCCAGCTCCGGCCGGATCACCTTCAAGGCCACCGGCCGGAGCAGGTCGGTGTCTTCGGCCTCAAAGACAAGGCCCATGCCCCCCTCGCCGATGCAACGGCGGACGCGGTAATGGGCCAGCCAGCCGATTTCATCCGCGGCCCGCGGCGCGTCGAGGAATTGGTAGCTCCCGCGCGGTGCGCCCCGATCGGCTCCGGCCCCTGAGGGTGACGGCCCGTCCTTCGGGATGTACGCGACTGTCTCGTCTTGCCCGGCCGTCCCGGCGCGCACACCTGGAGGCTGCACGGTTTCAGGCCGATCCTCGGCCTTGGCGCCGGGAAGTTCCCCGAGGGGGTGAGATTCGGAACCGGGGTCGGTTACACTCATCGCTCACTCCGTGATCCCGATTGGTTTCATCGATTGAACCCTCGATATCAGGCTGTGATTTAATGGTGATGTTCGCCACAATGGTGAAACGCCTCGTCGCACTCGCGCTTGCAGGCCTGACATTTGTTGAGGCAGCCCTCGTGGACTTCGTCGTGGTGGTCCTCCTGGTCGGCGCGGGCGACTCCGCCGATCGCGCCCACCAACCCGGCGGCGGTGATGCTCAAGGCTCCCAGCAGTTCTCGACGGATCATGATCTGCTCCCGGTGCAAAACTGGATGGGAACAAAAAGCGCTCGTCATGCGGGATCGAGGCCGTACGAGGCGACTGGCTCGTGAGGTTCCGGCGTACGCGGCGACATCATTGCCATCGCCTCCCCGAATATCCCGTTCCCACAGCACGGTCGTCAAGCTGACTTGCACGGCAGATGCCAGGGCGACTCCTTGAGAGAAAATTGGTCGTAACCCACAACAATTGGGAAACTTCAGGCGAAGGCTCGCCCCCACGCGGAGGAATAGCCTGCGACGATGTCGGGGATCGGCATCACGAAATGTCGTGGCCCACTACGACGGTTCGTGGGCCGAGCGAGTGATGCCGAGCTTTTTGGACAGGCTTACTGATGGCCCGTCACGGCCTGATCCGGGCTCAGGAGCGGAATTTGATTTGAACCCGCCACATCCGATGCCCGCCGCAGCTCCGGCGCGGGTTAATTCTCGCTTGAGCTCTGACCATGCCCACCGTTGCTCAGGCCTCCACGACGACTTGATCGACGCAACGTGCCTGGCAACTGAGAATCACGCCGTTCAGTCGATCGACGGGATCAAGGGCATCTTGCACCTCCATGACGACGCGACCGGCGAGGAGCTTCGTCTTGCACTGGCCGCAGATGCCGGCTCGGCAATCGTACGCGATGTCGACGCCCAGGTCTTCCGAAGCTTCGAGCACCGTCTCGTCCGCGGAGACCTGCTTCGATTTCCCGGCTCCCGCGAACGTGATCGAGGCCTCTGCCCGGGCGGTGGACGAGGCTGCCGCCATCTCCGGCTCGGTCGCCGTCACGACGGTGCCCGCTTGCTCGTCCGGGGCTGATTTCGATGCGGACGCCTCTGGCCGGCCGGCCGGCGCGAACGATTCGAGCCTGATCCGCTCATCGGGCACACCCAGCTCTCGCAGCATCGTGATGATCGATTCCGTCATTTCCCCAGGTCCGCAGATATGTACATGTCGCTCCGAGAGCCGCGGGACGACCCGGTTCAATAATTCGGGGGAGATCCGGCCGCGCTCCCCTGGCCAGGTCGTCCCGTGGTCGCGGGTGAGGGTCACGGTGACGCGCAGGTTGGGAAACCGCCGCCGCAAGTAGTCGAGCTCGTCCCGGAAGATGATGTCGTCCTCGGTCTTCACGGCGAACACGAGGTGGATCTCCCCGGGCCAACCGACGTCGGTCAGGTAGCGGATCTTCGCCATCAGCGGCGTGATGCCGACTCCGCCTCCGATCATCACGATGCTCTCGGCCTCGGTCCCCGTGAACGTGAACCGGCCGGCAGGCGCGGAGACGTCGAGCAGGGTCCCCTCGCGGACAGCGTCGTGCAGGTGCCGCGACGCCAACCCGCGCTCCTCCCGCTTCACCGTCAACTCGCAATACCCGACCCGGGTGGGTGGCGAGGCGATCGTGTAGGAGCGGTGCACCTTCTTGCCGTCGACCATGAGCGAGAGGTTCAGATACTGGCCCGGCCGGAAGTCGAACGGCAGGCGGGTGCCGGCGGGCGGCACGAGTCGGAGCGTGCGTATCCCAGGCGTCTCGTCGAAGGCCCGTGCGACCCTCAGTTGGCCCGACCAGAACTTCGGCTTCACCGTCGGCGCGGCGGCGGCGGGTGCGAGCGTTGTCGCGGGGGCCGATCGGAGCTTTTGATAGGCCGATCGGAGCTGCAAGTAGTGGGCGACCGGTCGGTAGACGAGTAGAACCGCCAGCACGACCGCGAACGCGACCGGCTGCGTGACGTCCGCCTTTACGAGCATGTAATAGTGGACCGCGCCCGCGACCGCGGCGACGTAAGCCAGCCGGTGCAGCGCCTTCCACAGCTTGCCGCCCAGCCGCCTGATCATGCCGTCGGTCGAGGTCGCCGCCAGCGGCACCATCAGCACCAGGCCGAGCGTGCCCACCATCAGGTAGGGACGCTTGATGATCTCGGACAGAGTGCCGCTCGCGCTCGCCCCGCGGTCCAACCCGACGAAGATCACAAAATGCAGGCACGCGTGAAAGAACGCGTAGAGTCCCAGCATCCGACGGAACTGGCCCAGCCAGCTCCACCGGGTGATTCGACTCGCGGGAGTGACGAGGAGTGTGAGGACCAGGAATATCAGCGAGAGGAGCCCGGTCGTCCGGATGGCGAAGTTGACCGGGTTGGCGCCGAGCTGGCCCCTCCAGGCGTCCCAGCCGAGGATGATGGCCGGCACGGCGCAGTTGAGGAGTACCGTGAATTTGGCGAATGGAGTGACTTTCATTCTTGCCGCCCGCCTCAGAAGTTTGCCCGCAGGTCCATACCCGAGTAGAGATCCGCCACCTGCGGGCCATAGCCGTTGAACATGAGCGTCGGCCGACGACCCGACTCGCCGATCCGTTGCTCGGTCGCCTGACTCCACCGCGGGTGGTCGACCTCGGGGTTAACGTTGGAGAAGAACCCGTACTCGCTCGGTGCGCTCATGTTCCAGGTCGTCACGGGCCGCGTCGACTGCAGCGTGATCTTCACGATCGACTTGATTCCCTTGAAGCCGTATTTCCACGGCACCACCAACCGCAGCGGCGCCCCGTTCTGCGGGGGCAGCTCATGCCCATACAGGCCGACCGCAAGGAGCGTCAGCGGGTGCATTGCTTCGTCCATCCGCAGGCCCTCGATGTACGGCCAGGCCAGCACGCCCCCCGTCTGGCCGGGCATACGCACAGGGTCGAGCAGCGTCTGGAACGCAGCGTATTCGACACCTCCCATCGGTTCGACCCGCTCGAGCAACTTGGCCAGCGGGAATCCCGACCAGGGGATCACCATCGACCATCCCTCGACGCAACGCATGCGGTACACGCGCTCTTCCAGCGGGATGGACTTCATCAGCTCGTCGAGATCGAACACCCTCGGCTTGTGCGCCATCCCCTCGACCGCGACCTGCCAAGGCTTGGACACGAAGCCGGCGGCGACGGCCGCGACGCTCTCCTTGTCGGTCGTGAACTCGTAGAAGTTGTTGTAGTTGCTGACGCTCCGCAATGGGGTCATCGGCTCGTCGACGCGAAACCCGCTGGCGATGCCCGCGGGCCCGTCCGGCGATGCCAGCAGGCCCGCTAACGCGGGCGTGCTGACCTCCGCCGAACCCGCACGATTGAGCCGGCGGTAGACCCATCCGGTCGTCACCACACTGGCCGCCGCGATCCCCGCAGTCATGAACGCCCGGCGATTGAAGTACACCGACAGGGGTGTGATTTCACCAGACGGGATTTGATTCGTTCCGCTCATTTCAAAGCCCTCAAGGTGAAGTCGGGGTGGCTCTCCCCGACCTTGGGCGCAACGGGCCCGGCCGACGCTCGCGACGTCGAGCCGAGCATGATTGCACAGGTCGTAAGAGCGAGTGCCAGATTCCGCATCGTCCGTCTCCTCATCCTTCGGGGCGTAAGGGATCACTTGACGGCCTTCGCCGCCTTGACAAGTGCTTCCGTCGAATGGCGCTCGCGATACCCTTCGAGGAAGAGCTTCGCGCGGATCACGCCGTCTCGATCAACGATGAACGTCCCCGGGTTGGGCACACCCACGGCCTTGCCTTTGGCGGCCTCGTTGCGAATGTGGTACGCCTCGATCGTCTTGCTCCCGGGATCGGTGAGCAGCGGGAAGCCGATCTTATTGCGGTCCGAGAACGTCTTCAAGACCTTGGTGTCGTCATAGCTGATGCCGACGACCTGGATTCCGGCGTCCTCGATGGACTTGAGGTCACGTTGCAACTGGACCAGTTGCCTGCGGCAGAACGGTCACCAGTCGGCCGAACGGTAGAACACCAGGGCGACCTTGCCCTTTCCGAGGAATTCGTCCAGCGAGCGCTCCGTGCCTTGCTGATCCTTGAGGGTGAACTTCGGCGCCGTCGCGCCGACCTTCGGGCCCGTCTGCTCCTCGGGCGCGGGCTTCGCCTTGCCTTGGGACCAGGCGGTCGGGGCGGCGAGCAGCACGACCGTCGCCGCGAGCGTCATCGATCGGATTGGAGATAACATCAGTTGAAGCCTCGAATTCGTGGAATGGCTCAGTACGTATAGGTCAACGCGTCGAGGGCCCGGTCCAGGTTGAAGAAGAAGCCCTCGAGGGCAGCGCCGGCGGCGGCGTTCTTGGTCTTGACCTCCGGCAGCACTTTGCGCTCGAAGGCCGACAGCTTGTTCTTGGCGTCGATCACGGGCCGTACCGAGGCGTGCCCGGTCGACTTTGATTCGTGGACGACAGCCGTGACGGCCTCTTCGGCGGTGCGGCGCAACCTGGCGGCCGCGGGATCGTGGGGGATCGTGCTGGGCCAGGCGATCTTGCCATTGTCGTCAAACTGCCGGGCGCGCGGAGTGCTGGGCTGGGAATGGATTCGGCGACGCGCCCGATGCGCTTGGCGGCTCCATCCGGGGACCGACGTGATGACGTCATAGAGCGGCTGAAGCGCGAGGGTCGTTTGGGGCGTCGCTGCCTGGTAGGCCTGGTTGCAAAACTGTCCGGCCGACTGGTATGCCGACCCGATCCGGCCGCTGCCAATGCCGTATCCGTAAGGGGATGATCCGAAGCCCCCGACCGAGCCATAGCCTGCCGTGCTGAAGGGATTCGATCCGAGATCCCACCCGACAGCCGCGCCGCCAAAGCCCCCATAGGAAGTGGACTCGTAGCCCAGCCCGAACTGGCTGACCGACGGATAACCCGGTATGCCGTGGGCCTCATCTTGCGCCCGGGCGGAACCTCCATCCGCCAGCCCCAGGCAAAAACCGACGACGACGATCGGCGTGCTCCATGTCTTCAACTCGGCGAGCGACTGGTTGTGCTCGCCCTTGTCGGCCCGGGAGAGAGCTTGGACCAGGGCGGCCAAGCCGCGCACATCACGGCCCGAGGAGGCCGACGCCAGGCAGCTCCCGGCGGCCGCCTGCGCCTCGGGGCAAAGACCCCGCGCGATCGCCAGGTTGAACAACTGTCGGTAGGCGGCGTCCGACTTCGGCCCTTGGGCCTTTTCCGCCCAGGCCGCGAGGTCCGCGATCCAACGACTTTCCACCGCGCGCAGTTGCGCTTGATAGGACGCATTGAGCGCCTCGAGCTCCGCGGGCTTGCCGCTCTGTCGTTTGGCCTCCTGCTCCTGGGCCGCAAGCGGACCCCGGGCCGCGAAACCTACCGCGAACGCGCCCAATGCCAGGGCCAGAACAATCCGGGTCGGGTGCATCATGGGCTCCTTGATAGACGCTATTGAGATATCTCACGCTCGGGATCACTCGCGTAACGGCCCGGCAGGTTCACGGACGTTCGAGCAACAGTGTGTCGACGAGCTTTCGGACCGTCTCCTCGCCGGACGCGCCTTGATAGCTCAGTTCGCCCTCCCAGCCGTACCGGACGCGGCCTCGGCGGTCGACCACGTAGACTGTCGGCCAGTAGCGGTTGTTCCACGCCTTCCAGGTCGAGCGGGCATTGTCGACGGCGATCGGGAACTTCAACCCGTGCTTGGCCGCCTGCGCCTTGATCCGTTCAATGTCGCGCTCGCCAGGAGTCTCGGGCGTGTGCACGCCGACGATCACCACGTCCTTGCCCGCGTAGCGCTCCTGCCAAGCCTTGTAATGAGGGTAGTTGTTCACGCAGTTATAGCACCCGTTGGTCCAGAAGTGAACCAGCACGACCTTACCGCGGAGCTTCGACATGGTCAGCGGGTCGGAGTTGATCCACTGCGTGACGCCACGGAACTCGGGGGCCGCGGCCGTCTTGCCCGGCTCGAGGAACTGCGCCCGAGACGGACCGGCGAGCACGGCCGTGATCCACACGGTCAGGCCGAGCGCGACGATTCGGTGCGAGAAACGAAGCCTGGACATCGTTGGGTCCTTATTGGTTCTTGTGGGCCGTGTGGCAAGCCTTGCACGAAAAGCACCGCGGGCGATCGCCGGCCGGAACCAGCTTCGACGACGGAGGCCGCGCTCGCGATAACGGCAGGAGCTTGCCGCGCTGGACCAGCAGGAACTGGCCCGGGAATACTCGCGCCTTCAGCTCAACGTTCTTGAAGTGGGTCCCGTTGCCCAGGAACGCCGCCTTGCCGTCGCCATACTGGAGGTAATTGTAGATCTTGCCATCGTCGGCCTCCAGGTGATGGAGGTGGCCCAACGTGCAAGAGTGGGGGAGGTCCGCGACGTTGAGACCGCACTGGCACTTGTTGGCACCCCGGAGCGTGACCTCTTTCCCTTGCTCCACTTCGTACCGCGCCAGATCAACGCCGGTGGCGCCCTTGGCCTTGGCGAGCGAGTCGATGTGCAGGAGTGACCCGGAGACGAGCAGCCGCCCCTTGACGCTCACGGCGGTTCCTGGCTTCACGCCCTTCAAGGCTCGCTTGTTCTCGGGGGTCTCGAGGAATGCATAGACGCCGTCCTTGGTAACCAGGGCGCGAGCGGCGACGTCCTTGAGGGTCGACTGGGCCCGCGCCCGATCGGCTTTCTTGTCATCCTTGATGGCGGACGGGAAAAGCTCGAGGACGTCGGCGACGATCCCATCCGCCTCGAAAGGCTTCACGGGCGGCCCGTCGTCGGCCCGGGCGGACCGGGCGGCGTTGAGCGAAAGGACCAGGGTTACGATGGTCAAGCCACGGAAAAGGCGGTTCATTCTGCTTGCCTCCAGGATCAGGGGGAAACCTCGTCAGTCATCATCGGGCGATACGATTCGCCCAACTCTCGGGCGTTCACTGACCTTCGCATCGGGCGTTCGGTTCCAGGGCCGGTGCACCCGTCGTGGACCCACTCGGCCCGATGGCCGGCGGGGTGGCGGTCGGTGCACCGGATGGTCCCGACCCGCTCGATGTTCTTGATTCCCCGCACCGGGCCGGAATCACCGGCCAGGGCGGTGCGGGGAAGACTCGGTCGCGATTAATGTCGATGACGAACCCGATGCGCCGAGCCGTTCCAGCCGGGGACAAGGGTGACGGCGTCGGCGACCGACTGAAACGAAGTGACTGTCTGCGGCCTTCGGCCGATGCTCCGGCCATAGCCTGGGTGGGGGAACCCGCGGACCACGCCCACACCACCGTAGCTCGCTCCTCCAAATGAGCCGTAATCGAACGGCGAAATTCCCTGGGCATTCCCGGTCCCGTAGCCCCAGCCGAACGGACTGTCGAAGGTATGACCCGAGACGCCGGGGAATCCGAATTGCGCTCGGGCGCTGCCGGCTGTGGCGAGCGCCAGGGCAAAGACTAAAATCGACAGCACTGTGTTCCAATTTCGAGATGTCATGGCTGAGTCTCCTGTGTCTCCGTTGTTGAAATGTCTAGACGTAATGGCAAAGCCGATTATTCGTTGAGGGTAAACTTCGTCGCGTGAGTCTCAGTGTCTCGCATACCAGTCATCGCCTCGTTCGGCCCGGTAGTCAGTCGGCCGAACGTCGGTGAACTGGATGGTTCCGATCTGCTTAAAGAACGGCGATGGCCAACCGGTGCCGGCGTGCGTTGGCCCGGGGTTGTGAAAAGTACGTTTTTTTTGCATTTTTGCGTTTT
>JBIOJM010000196.1:0-18500 GCA_044450785.1 Isosphaerales bacterium | reverse complement strand
GCGGTGGGCCTCGCCGCGACGAGTCGCGGCTCGACCCACCCTACGGCACGGTTCCGCGTCCACCTCAGCCCGACCCGAGATGCGCGCACGGCGCAGAGATCCGACGGAGGTAGAATCTAATCGTCGATCGGAACCGTCACCGGTGAAGTATAGATCAAAGGTTACGTAAAGCTTGAACTCATATTGAGACTTGACACTCGGACGAATTAGACCGCGTGTCAAAGAAGTTTTCCACCTGCTTATCAACGCCCCTCAACCTCGGGAGGCACTCGGCTGGAAGAACCGTAACGTTTCCTCCATCGTTGAGACTTGACACTGGGTCCTTGGCGCGGCGGGAAGCCTCATCATGACGGTTCAAAGGAGGTGAGAGGAAGCGCACGACGAGGTATCGTCGATGAGTGCCACCGCGTTCGGGAGATCCAGAGAGAACGGACTTCGCAAGGCAGGAAAGGCGACCGGCCATGCTCATTCGGTTGATCTCCCTCGCAGTCCTCGTCAGCCTTCCGGCGGTCTCTGGCGGACAGACAAACTCGCCCCGCGAGGGACCGCCGCCCGCGCCCGCGACTGACCTCAAGCCCTTCACGATCGCCGTGGTCGATCTTAAGACCGGCAAGCCCGTGACGGAGTTCTCTTACCAATTCGGATACATCACCCCGGGCCGGGTCAGTCCTGTCAAGAAAGATTGGCAGCCGGTCCAATCGCCCTCCGGCGCGTTCGTCGTGCAAACCCCGCCCGCGTGCCGCGTCGTCGTCGGAGTCCGGTCGCGCGACGTCATGGCCGGCTCTACCCAGTTCCACGAGATCGTCATCCGGTCGACCGACAACGCGCGCCGTGCCATCGTGGAGTTGGAGCGAGGGGCAACCGTTCACGGGACCGTCCGCGATGCCACGACCCGGAAACCGATCGCCGGGGCAACCGTAAGCCCGAAGGTCTTCTACGAAAATCCCTACGCGTCCATCGAGGAGCGCCAGGCCACCAGCGACAGGTACGGCCACTACCAACTGCGCGGGGTCGACCCCAAGCTCGGTGTCTCGGCCTCCAACCCCGATTACGGAGGACCAGACGACGGCGTGGACGTGAAAAAAACGGATGAGTCGCTCTTCGACGTCTACCTCAAGCCGCTCCGCCATGTCACCCTGCGCGGGACAGTCCGCGACTCGAACGGCCATCCCCTGGAAGGGGTGACGGTGTCCGACAATGAGAAACACGTCCAGACGACGCGGGAAGGGACGTACGCGCTGCATTTCGCGCTGGGCCGGCTGGGGTATTACTCTATCTCCGCCCAGACGTACAGCAAGGAGGGCTACGTCACGCGGGAACTCGCGGGGGATGAAGTCGACAAGGACGGGCTCGTGGTGGAGCTGAAGCGCCAGGTCCCTCTGGAGGGACAGGTGCTTGGGCCCGACGGGCAGCCGGTCAAGAGCTTTGAAGTATGCGCCGTGCTGGGCGGCGCATCTTCAGAGTACCTGAGATTGAGGAGCGTCGAGCGCACTGTCAAGGATACTGCGGGGCGGTTCAGACTTGGGCTCGACCGGGAAGGCAGAACCTGGGTGGGCGTCCGCGCTTCAGGGTATGCGAGCTGGGCGGTCTGGACCGACGTCCCTCGGAGCGGTGGCTCTTTGGTTGTGCGGTTGGAGGCCGGTGTCCCCATCTCGGGGAGAATCCTCGTCCCGCCCGGCGGACTTGCCAAGCTCCAGGCTCGGCTGGTGCCCCGACGCGCCCCGGAGGCTGTCCGGGGACTCGTCGGCTCCATTTCGGACGTGAAGAATTGGGTCGCACTGACAACGACGGTCGCCGCTGATGGTACCCTTCGCTTCGATCATGTGCGGCCCGACCGCTACACGCTCGGCCTTTACGGCCCGGGTGTTACTCCAAGGTTGCTGGCGTTCGACGTCCCCGCCGGCGGCCTCGATCTTGGCCAGGTCCGCCTCGCCGGACGGGGCCGGGTCGAGGGGCGCGGGTTCCGCACGAATCAGCGCGGCGACGTCTGGTCGTTCGCCGAGGGCCGAGCCCGGTCGCCCGACTTTCCGTTTGGAGAGGAGGTCGAATTCATGTCCGACGAGGACGGCCGGTTCTCGGTCGGAGGCGTGCCCGTCGGGCTCGTCAAGGTCGGCTTCCCTTACTGGGCCAACGACGTTGGGAACGCAGAGGAGTGGGTGGTGCAAGTGTGTGAGGACCAGACGACCGAGGTGCGCCTGCTCGACCCCGTGGGTAGCCGCCCCTTGCCCGTCGAGTTCCGCATCGGCGATGGGTCCAAAGCTCAATACGAATCGGGCACTGGTCTTGGCGCCAAACGCAGAGTGGACAACGTCAAGGAACAGGCGCCCATGTTCCGGGTGGACCTGATGCCTCGCTCCCGGCAACCGCTTTCGTTCGTTGACCCCGATTGGGTAAGGCTCGACGCGAAGCGCCAGGTCGTGCTTTCCGATGTCAGCCCGGGCGCGTACCGCCTCCGCGTGATCGATTGGCTCGGCAGGCTCGGACTCGAGGACGGGGCCCTCTTCGAGCGGGACATCACGGTACCGACCGACGCACTGCCCGTCAAAGTTTCGCTCGGTGGCGGATCAATCACGGGCCGGTTCCTCGGGGCTGGCGATTTCGAGGAGAAGGTCGAAGTCATCGCCGTGGCCCGAGGCGGACAAGGCCCGACCCGACGCACTCGGTGCGACACCAATGGAAACTATTGCGTGCGCTACCTGGACCCCGGGACCTACACACTGTTCGCCCACTTCCCCAAGGGAAGCTGGTCCCGCGTCGACAACCTCACGGTGGCGTCGGATGCGACGGACGTTGGTGAGCGTCCTCTGAGCCGCGGGGGAACGATTCGCGGTTCCATCTCCTTCCGCCGGCCTTGTCCCGTGCCGGACGAGGTCGTAGCCACAGGGCCGTCGCAGGTCTCGTTGAAATTGCCGTTCGAGCACTACTCAAGTTTCGACCAGTTTGAGCTTGGCGGCCTTTGGCCGGGCCGATGGACGATCACTGTTCGCAGCGGTGAAGAAGTGCTCGCGACCGCCAATGCCGAGATCTCGGGAACCGAGACGGTCAGTGTTGAGCTTGCAGCAGAAACGGAAAAACGACCGTGAAGCCGGTGGCGATTTCCCCTTTTTCCGCGGTCGGCTGCCAGGGCACCACGATTGCACCGCCGCCGCTCGAACCCGCGCCGGCAGAGCCGCTGTGAGCGGTGAGTCTCAAGTCAGGCGCTGTCGTCCGACTTGCGGCCTCGTTCCTTGGCTTCTCCCGACGGGCTCGCAGCCGTTTCGACACCAAGCGGCTCGATGCGGATCTTGCGGATCCGCGTTGGATCGGCGCGCAGGACCGTGAGGCGGTGGCCGTTGATCTCGACGCTGTCGCCCGCCTTGGCCAGCCGGCCCAGCAGGTCGAGCACGAGGCCGCCGGCCGTTTCGGCGTCGGTCTCGGGGATTTCCAGGCCGCAGGTCTCTCCCAGGACGTCGAGTGGGCACGCCGCATCCACCTCGAAAACGTTTTCTCCAATCGGTGTGATCGGCGGCGTCTCGCGATCGAATTCATCCTGAATCGGGCCGACGAGCTCCTCGAGCACGTTTTCGAGCGTCACCATGCCGACCACGCTCCCATACTCGTCCAGCAGCATGGCGAGGTGAACCCGCTTGCGCTGGAATTCGAGCAGGAGCTGGTCCAGCCGCAACGTGACGGGTAGGAACGGGATGTTCCGCGCGAGCTGGCGCAGCTCGGACCGCCCGTTCTGGTACGCTCCGGCTCGGAAGACATCCTTGACGTGGATCAAGCCGATCACGGTGGACAGGTCGTCCTCGCAGAGCGGGAATCGGGTGTGCCCCGCCTGGCGCGCCAGCCGGAGGTTGTCCTCGAGCGACCGCGCCAGGCTCAGGTAAACAATGTCGGGACGCGGGACCATGACGCGCCGGGCTGTCTTTTCCTCCAGGTTCAACACGTTCTCGATCATCGTTCGCTCGCTGCGCGACAGGGTTCCGCCGGCCACGCTCTCGGCCACGATGAGCCGCAGCTCTTCTTCGCTGTGGGCCAGCTCGGCCGTGCTGGTCTGGCCGAGCCCCAGAGCCCAGAGCGTCAAGTTGCTCGCCTTGTTCAAGAGCCAGATCACCGGCGAGAAGACATAGGACAGAATGACGAGGGGGGGCGCCGTGATCAGCACCAAAACCCTGGGGGCCCGGATCGCGAGGCTCTTGGGGGCTTGCTCTCCCAGCGCCATGTGCAAGAACGTCACCAGCGAGAGTGCAACCAGCGTTACGGTCGGTATCGAGACCCCGAACACCGCGATCGGAGTCGCGCGGATTCCCACGTTTTCAAAGCCCGACTTCACCAAGGGCTCAACCCAGTCATGCATGGCCCGTCCCAGGGCGAGGCTGGCCACCGTGATCCCGATCTGGGAGGCCGACAGGTAGAAATCGAGACGATCGAGTGCTTTCTTGGTCAGCTTGGCTGCCCAGTTGCCCTGCGCCGCCAGTTGGTCGATCTGGGTGGCTCGCACCTTGACCAGGGCGAATTCGACCGTGACGAAAAACCCATTGGTCAAGATCAGACCCGCGATGAGCAGGATCTCAATGAAACCCATGAGGGGCGAAATCCGGTTCCTGCGCGGGTTGCTCAGGCCGAGGTTGAAAGGAAAACCGCCCAACGAGTATCCGGTGCGTCCTGTTCAACGGATCGGTGGCAATCAGGGACCCGCAAGCGCCATGATATTAACCGAAACGCGCCGCGTTGACACTAAGGAAATCGCCTCCCCCCGGAATCACGCAGTCGTTAAAGTTCCCGGATCTCGAATCGGAGGCTTGCTCGGTGATCGTCAATTGCTGGAAAATCACCAAGAGTCCTGCTATATGAACGCTCAGTAAGGCACGCTGAAGTCAGCGGCCGGCCAGCGACCTCGGACGGTACGAACGGCCACAACAAAGTCGAATCACTTGCCGCGAGGATGACCATGCCTTTCGTGTTGAGCGACACGCAGCGCGACCAGTTCCAGCGCGACGGCTACCTGATCATCGAGCGCCTTTTCGACGGCGTGGAGATCGACCTGCTGGGCAAGATTGCCCGGGCCGATCGAGAGCTTTCGCGCGATGCAGCCAGCCGTCGCGACGGCGCCGGCGGAGTCATCCGGTTGTCGGTTCGCAACGAGCTGGGCGACGACATCTACAGTGCAATCGTCCGCTGCCGCCGGATCGTCGACACCATGGAGCGGCTGCTCGACGGCGAGGTGTACCACTACCATCACAAGATGATCCTGAAGGAGCCGAGGGTCGGCGGGGCCTGGGAGTGGCATCAGGATTATGGCTACTGGTATGAGACGGGCTGTCTGTTTCCCGACCTCGCCAGTTGCATGATCGCCGTCGACCGGGCGAACCCGGCCAATGGTTGTCTCCAGGTCCTCGAGGGGTCGCATCGCATGGGACGGCTCGATCATGGACCGGTTGGCGATCAGACCGGCGCGGATCCAGAGCGGGTCGGAGCGGCCCTCAAAAGGCTGGAGCGGGTCTCTTGCAGTCTTGAGCCGGGCGATGCTGTCTTTTTCCATTGCAATCTGCTCCACCGTTCCGACCGAAACGACAGCGACCAGCCCCGGTGGGCCTTGATCTGCTGTTACAACGCGGCGCGGAACGACCCCTACAAGGACTCGCGACATCCACGCTACGCGTTTCTCGAGAAATGGCCCGACAGCTTCGTCACCGAAATCGGCGCGGCCCAGTGGGAAACGCTGCGCCTGGAGATCGAAACGGCTTCCTCGTCACAAGAGACGAACCCAGAAGCAAAGCTTCTTGACAAGCCGCGGCTGTAGCTTTACCATATAAAGTGACCACAACCGGGCTGGTTCGTGGTCGAAACTCCGTGGGGGACGATCACGATTTCCGGAGGCGCCAGACGTAAAGGTGGACGTGGATGGAACTTCGTGAGGCTTTGACTCAGATCACCGAGATTCGGCTGCAGTTGGCCCGCACCGAGGTGTTTCGCGGCTACCGGGCGATGCCGGTGGCGTTTTCCGGAGGTGTGGCCCTGCTGGCGGCGCTGATCCAGGCGGGGACCATTGCGGATCCGGCGTCCCAGATCGGCCCTTATCTTGTCCTTTGGATTGGAGCGGCGTTCGTGAGCGCACTGGCGGCGGGGCTGGAGATGATGATCCGGGCGCGGAATGCCGGCTCGCCGATGACCCGCGAGCTGACCTGGCTGGCGGTCGAGCAATTCTGCCCGTCGCTCCTGGCGGGAGCGCTTGTGACCGTGGTGCTGCTGCGAGCCGCGCCCGAGAGTCTCTGGATGCTGCCGGGCCTCTGGCAGATCTTTTTCGCCCTGGGGATCTTCGCCTCCTGCCGCCTCCTGCCCAAGCAAACGTTCTGGGTGGCTGTGTTCTACCTCGGGACCGGTCTGGCTGTCCTGGCCGTGGCGCATGGCGAGGCGGCGCTCAGTCCCTGGTTGATGGGCCTCCCCTTCGGCGCCGGCCAACTGCTGGCCGCCACCGTGCTTTACCGGACCTTGGAGCGCAATCATGTCTGAGTCCAAAGCCCGATCGGGCGAGCCCACCGGGCGGTTCGCCTACGACGGCCTCGAGCGCGTCTTCCACGAAAAGGCCCGGCTCGGCATCATGACCTCTCTCGTCTCGCAGCCGCGCGGCGTCATCTTCGCCGACCTCAAGGAGATGTGCCACCTGACTGACGGCAACTTGAGCCGCCACCTCCAGGTCCTGCACGAGGCCGGCCTGGTCGAGATCTGGAAGGGATACCACAAGAGACGGCCCCAAACCCTCTGCCGGATCACCGACGAGGGCCGGCGCCGATTCTTCGAATACATCAACGTTCTCGAAACCGTCGTCCACGATGCCATGAAGGCCGCTGGCTCCGTCGCCAACCCCTCCGCCATCACCGCCAATCTCGCCGAAGGTTGGTCTCCCGCCTGAAAGGACCTCACCCGTCATCCCATCCCCTCGTACGATCGAGAAATTTACTTTGCAATCCCAAGTGATTGGTGAATTCGGCTGTCAAGCCCATGAAGTCATGGATCGGGGAAGCCGCCCCGCGGCTCCGCCAGGGAAGGAGTCGTCATGCGCGTGATTCGAGCGGATGTACTGGGGATGTGTTTCGGCGTTCGCGACTCACTCAAGATCATCGACGGGATCGAAGAGCCGCGCGCGCTCACGATTCACGGGCAGCTCGTGCACAACGAGATCGTGCAGACGGAGCTTGAATCGAGGGGGTTCGCGCTCCAGGACGAGACGGGGCGCAAGGACTCGCTGCCCGCAACCAGGGCGGTCTTGATCACGGCCCACGGGATCAGCGACCGGGAAAGGGATCGGCTGGAATCCGCGGGCAAGCAGCTCGTTGACACGACCTGCCCTTTGGTGAAACGCGTCCATGTCGCTGCTCGCGCCCTCCACGCGGAGGGTTATCATGTCCTCGTGATCGGCCGGCGGGGGCACGTCGAGGTCGAAGGAGTCACGGACGACCTGGAACACTTTGATGTCATCGAGTCGGCGGACGAGGTGAATCTTATCCTTACGCTCGACTGGGGATCGTCTGTCAAACGACGTTGATCGAAGCGAGCGTCGCCTCGATTCGCGAGGCGGTCGCCGCGCGAAACCCGGACGCCGAGATCAGGTTCATCGACACCGTCTGCCAGCCGACCAAGGAGCACCAGCGTGCGCTCGAGCCGCTGCTGGATCGGGTTGACGCGGTCGTGGTTGTCGGCGGCTGGAACTCGAACAACACGCGGCAGCTCGTCGCTCGGTGCCGCGAGCGCGACAAGCCCGCATTTCACGTGCAGTCCGCCTCCGACCTCGATCCAGCCTCGTTCAAAGACTTCGCCACGGTCGGCCTGACGGCTGGGACCTCGACACTCGCCGAGACGATCGACGAGGTCCATCGGGCCCTGGTCTGGATCGGGGCACGCCGGGATGAGTCGTCTCTATAACGTCGCGTGATTCGGAGAATTGCGAAGACGTTTCCGGGAGCGCAAGGCTATTTAGGTCGCCGCACCATGGGACCCGCGCCGGGCAGGGGCTTGGCGGCGGGATCGGAGGGGGGCTTGTCGAGGCAGAGGAACGCACAGAGGTCGGCGATCTCCTGGGGCGCGAGCTGCTTCTCGATCTCCTCGGGCATGAGCGAGATGGGGCTGGTCTTCATTTCGTCGATCTGGCTGCGCGGGATCGTTTCGAGCGTTCCGCCCTGCAGCTTCAGGACCACTCGGTCCTTGCCGTCTTCAACCAGCAAGCCCGTCAGCACGCGGCCTAGGGTGGTGGCCAGGGTGGTCGCCTGGTAGCCCGGGCCGATGACCAGGCTGGGATCGAAGATGTTGGAGAGGAGCTGCTCGAAGTCATTGCGCCCGTTCGCCGTGATTTCCGGACCGACGTCTTGTCCTTCTCCGTAAATCTTGTGGCACTGGGCGCAGAGTTTCTTGAAGACGGCCTGCCCGGCGACCGGGTCGCCCGGAGTTGTGTGGAGCAAGTTGCGGATCTGATCGGCGACCCGCTCGCGCTGGGGGTTTCGCCGGTCGCGGACCGTACCCCAGATGGTCTTCACAAGGTTCGCGATCTCGGGGTCCCTGCTGTGCTGAAGCTTGCGGAGCTGAGTCACATTGAGCACCGTGGCCGGGATTTGCTTGCTTGCCACGGCTGCAAGGAAGGCCTTGGTCCACTGGGGACGCTCTGTCAGGAGCGCGATGGCCCTGGGCTGGAGGTCCGGCTCCATGTTCCGGTACTGGCCGAGCACGAATTCCGAGACGCGGGGATCGTCGAGCTTGCCGAGCGCCGCCAGGACTCGACCTCGAAATTCGACCGATTCGTGTTCACGGTTCTTGAAGATCGTGGCGAGGGCCTTCCAAACGTCCGCGTCGCGCGCGGCGATCAGATCGTCGAGCAGTCCCAATCGGAGCCGCTCGGGCACGTCGGAAGACGTACAACCGTTTCTTGCTCCCTCGCGGGCTTTGGGATCTTTCCAGGACGCTGCCAATAACACGGCGTCCCATCTAAGCGGATGTTGATCCAGATCGAGGAAAATGCGGCGAAGCGGCGATTCCAGGCCTGAGCGAAGTGTATTCAGTCGTTCTGCCGAGATCGCCCCCGACTGAACTTGTTCGGCCAGGATCTCGATCGCCTCGCGCGCCGGTCCGACTGCATGCTCGCTGGGGGGCGCGATCAGCGTTCTCATGATCGCGACGATCGGAGACATCGTTGAGTTGCCGCGACCCAGCAACCGGTCGATCACGCGTGGCATCAGCCGTACGAGGGCGGGGGAATCCTTGAGCGCCTTGGGCGTGATGAGTGCGGCGAAGTCGTCACCATGCACTTCCAGCAGCGGGTGCAGGTTCTGCCAGACGATCTGAGGAATCAGGGGATCGCTCTTGCCGGCGGAGAGGACCTCGAGCAGCACGGGTATGGGATCGACCCGCTCAATTTTCCGTGCCGCGATGGCGACCTGGAGCCGGACGTCGGGGCTCGGATCGCGGGCCAGCCTGGTGACCAGGTCGCGAATCTCGGTTTCGACTTTTCCGATGTTCCCCGCCGCGCGGACGCCCCAGGCGCGGAAGCCAGGATCTTTGTGATTCAATAGCTTGATATGAAAATCCGGTTCGAGCACCCCTGCTCCGATCAATGCCCACAGCCCGTTCATGCGGGCCGTACGAGGGACGGTCTCATTCAAAACGAGCGCTTCGAGCTTGCCGCGGATTGCGAGCGAGGCTCGTTCGGTCAGCAGCCGCTGGCCGACATCGCGGTCGTAGACGTTGGGGCTGGCCAGGAACTCGATCAGTTCGTCGTCGCTCGATCTGGCGATGTCGAACCCGACTCGCCGCGGCGTGTCCTTGTACCGCACGCGGTACAGCCGCCCTTTGAGCCGGTCGATCCCCGCTGGGTCGCGATTGGCGTCCTGATAGCAATGGTAGCGGTCGTACCAGTCGAGAATGTACAAGCAGCCGTCCGGGCCGGTCTGCTGAGCGACCGGCATGAACCAGGAGTCGTTGGCCCGCAGGAAGTCTGGCGCGGGTTTCGCCCGATAGGTCGAGCCGTTCTTTTCCAGGACATCCACGTTCACGCAGTTGCCATGGATGTTGCCCATGTAGAGCCGCCCGCGATATTCGGCCGGATAGGCGGGGCTGTCGAAGTAGTGGATGCCGCAATAGGCCGCCTTCTGATGTGCGTGGTCGACGATCGAGCCGATCGGCCAGGTGAACGGAGGATACGGGCCCCCCTGGCGGTGGTAATAACCGGTCTCGACCAGGTGCCAGAGATGGTCGATCACGCAGGCGCTCGCAAAGAACGAGCCCTCGGGATCGATGGCGATGCCCCAGGGGTTGCTCGTTCCTTCGCACCAGACCTCGAATACCCGTGTCCTGGGATGGATGCGGAAGATTGCGCAAGTAAACTGGTAAGTCTTGCCGTTCCTCGAGACGACCTTGCCGGGGTTGAACACGCCGTTCCAGCCGTAGAGCCAACCGTCCGGCCCCCACGTCAGCGAATTCGGCAGCTCGTGGGTATCCGACCGGCCGAAGCCGGTCGCGACGACCTCTTTGCTGTCGGCCTTGCCGTCGCCGTCGCGATCCTCGAGGAAGAGGATGTCGGGTGAGTTGGCGACCCAGACACCGCCATGGCCGACGGCGATGCCGGAGGGGATGTTCAGGCCTTGGGCGAAGATCGTGAACCGGTCGGCCTTGCCGTCACCGTTGGTATCCTCCAGCACCTTGACCCGATCCCGGCCCGGCCCCGGCTCGCGGCGCGGATACTCGAGGCTCTCCGTCAGCCAGATCCGGCCTCGTTCGTCGAACGTCATCGCCACCGGATTGACGATGTCGGGCTCGGCGGCGACCACCTCGACCTGGAAGCCGGGGGGGACCGTCATGGCGAGCGCCGCCTCGGCCGGCGAGCGGGGAGCATTCGGCGCCAGGTCCTGGCCGTGCGGGATTGGCGCGGCCGTCCCGTCCCGAGTCTGGGCGCGGACAACCGATCCGGTCATGCGATCCGCCCCCTCGAGCACGGTCGTCGCCAACATCGCCAGAGCGATCGTTGCGGGTCGGCCTCGCCACCTCATGCTAGTTTTTCATCCGGGATACAGGTTTGCTCAGTTTTGGAGGCCGGCCCTCCGGACGAACGGTATGCTCAAGGCGCAACTGGATTACCGTCTGCCTGACCCAGTTGTCTTCGCCGTAAGGACGGCTTCTCTCGATGCTCACCCGCACGCGATCGAGTTCCTTCGCGGTCAGCGGGGCATTGACCCGTTCGGTCCAGTCCACCGGACATTCCACCGGCCAGGGCGATAACAGTCCCTTGATCTCATCATCTCCGTGCATCCTCGCCCACAGACTGCTCCAGCGCCACAGTTGTGCTTTCCTGACCAACCCAGCCGCCAGAGGATTCCGCTCGACGTATCGCAGCACGGTCAACAGATGTTCGTCGGACTGCACCGGGAAACTCTTGAATCGTCCCTGATACAGGTGCCCGTATCCGACCGTCCGGTGCGAAACCCTGAAGCGCATCGCGTGCGTGTGCGAAAGCCACCGGAAAAAACCCGTCACCTGCCCATCTTCCTCTGGCCAGACGGCGAAGTGCCAATGGTTGGACAAGACACAGTACGACAGGATGCGGATCGGGTGTCGCTCGTGCGCCTCGATCATGACGCGCTGGAACGCCTCGAAGTCGGCGTCCTTGCCAAACAGGTGCGTTTTCCCGACCGCTCGGTTCAGGACATGATAAACCAGCCCGCCGGGAGCCACTCGCGCTGTTCTTGGCATAAAGTGGAACGCTACCAGAACACCGCGGCCGACGTCAATACTAACTGCGTCCCTGTTTATGCGCCGCCTGGGTCTTTTCGAGACGGCCGCCGCGTATCAAAATAGACGGATGCCCGAAACTCTCTGGAAACCTTCACTGGTCCTTGCTCTGTATCTGAACCGCCATGTGCCGAGCTCGCGGTTCGTTCAGCTCGCCACGGTGCGCGCGGATGGCCGGCCGGCGAACCGTACCGTTGTCTTTCGTGGCTTCATGGACGACAGCCCTCAATTGACCTTCGCAACCAACGCGCACAGCCGCAAGGTCGCGGACCTGGGCCATTGTCCCTGGGCCGAAGCCTGCTGGTACTTTCCGGTCACGCACGAGCAATTCCGCATCGGCGGACCGATCACGCTGGTCGGGGACGACACACGCGACCGCGCCTCGCTCGATGCCCGCCGCGCCTGCTGGCGCAACCTGGCGGACGCGGTACGGCTCACCTACACCTGGCCGGCGCCGGACGAGCCCCGCGCCGACCGGGTGCCGTTTCCCACCGAGCTTCCCGACCCCGAGGAACCCTTGCCTCAGTTCTGCCTGATGATCCTCGATCCCCGAGAAGTCGACGAGCTCGAGTTGAACGGCCACCCTCAGAACCGCTGGCAGTACAAGCGCGACGAGCACGGCCGCTGGAGTGGAGCGGAAGTCAATCCATGACGCTCGCGCCCTGGCCCTGTCGTCGTCCAGGCACGGTCACCGGTCATTGCCGAAGGTGCTGGTTTCTTTCTCCACGGCCGATGGAAGGACAAGTTGATCGACGAGCACTTGGATGCCCGCGCGGGCGATCTGGGCGTCTTGCTCGCCGGTGCCGCCGCCGACTCCGACGGCGCCAATGACCTGACCGTCGACCATGACCGGTACACCACCGAGCAGGGTCGTGATTTTTCCACCGCTGGCCGCCGCGGCGTTCTGAAGGCTGAGGTTCAACAGCGGGTCGGGATTGGCCGTGCCGGCCGGGAGCGGTCCGGTCGGCTGGCGGATGGTGGCGGCCGAAGTCGCCTTGGTGATGGCTGTATAGCCGCTGGCCGGCCGCGCGCCGTCCATCCGTTCGAAGGCGAGCAGATGACCCCCGTCATCGACCACCGCGATATTGACCTTCAATAGCATGGATTGGGCCTTCACCTCCGCGCCGGCGATCATGGCCCGCGCGCCGGCGAGCGTGAGTCGAACCTGGTTGCGCACGACCATGGCCCCGGCGGCTCCTGCCGGCGATGCGGTCGACCGAGCTGGACCGGGCAAGAACGGAATCGTTTCTCCCCTGGGCAGCTCACCCGCGCGCCCGGCGGCCGCGAGTGCCTCGCCGATCGCGGCAACCCCCTTCTCCAGACCGCGGTCAAATTCCAGCCGCCGAAAACCTTCGATGAAGGCCGCGCGGATCGTTTCCTGACGAGACGGCGTCAGAGCTCTTTGATACTTGCGCGAGACCAGGACCTCGAACTTCTTCTCCTTCTTGGAGATCAGCGTGAAGATCCCCTGGATGCCGGAGTGCTCCGCGCGACGATGCGCCTCTTCATCGATCTTCAGGCCCTTGAGCGTGTCGACCGTCTCGATGATGATCGCGAGGTTCGTCTCGCGCTCGATGCGCTGCAGTTCCGTGCGGGCCGCGGCGGTCGCACCGGCGCCGAACAAGCTCGCAGGATCCCTGATGTCCGAGACAGGCTTCTGGACGCGATGGGTGATCGCGCTCCGGTTCGGCTCTTGAGCGACGGATTGTGCGCCAACCCAGCAGGCGAGCACGGCCACGCACGCGCCCGTCGCGCACCTGGCCCGTCGCGTCCGCGAGGCGGCCACGAATGGACTGTTCATCGTTGTCAAGCTCCTCTGTTCGTCGGTTGTGGTGAGAGTGATCGAGCCGCCCGTGTCGAGCCGCAAGGTCAGGGTTTGTGCTGGGCGAGCATCCAATCGATCAGCTCATCGTCGTTGTAGGCGCGGTCCCAGCTATTGTGGCCGACGCCCCGGTACTCGGTGAGCCGCGGCGTCGCCCCATCGCGCTGGAGCGTTTCGACCATCGTCCGCATGCCGAGCACGGTGGCACCGCCATCGGCGTCGCCGCAGAACGACCAGACGGGCAGGGCCTTGAGCTGGGCGGCCCGCTCGGGCTGGCCCGGCCCGCAGATCGGCACGACGGCGGCAAACCGCTCGGGATGGGCGGCGGCAAGCTCCCAGGTCCCGCGGCCACCCATGGATAACCCCGTTAGAATCACTCGCCGCGGGTCGGTCGCGTAGCTGGTCATGACGTCGTCCAAGGCCTTGAGGGCGGCATCGCTGTCGGGCGAGCCGGCGGCCCAGGTCTGGCGCGCCTGGGGGAAGACGACCAGGGCCGGCACGCCGTGGGCCCGGTTGAGGATGGCCGGGCCGATGCCCGCTTGAGCCGGCAAGATCCCGTCTTCACCGCGATGGCCCGCTCCGTGCAGGAACAGGATCACCGGGAAGACTCTCGTGCCGTCGTAGCCCTCGGGGACATAGACCGTGTATTTCCGCTCTCCCTGGTCGGTCTTGACCACGCGCAGGTGGAACCCAGGCCCGGTGGGGTCGTCCGCCGCCGGCGTGGGGACCGACTGAATCATCAGGTCCTTGAACTGGACCTCCATGGGCCCGCCCGCGTGGATCTGCACCGCCAGCAGCCCGGCGCGGGCGATGCCCGGCCCGGTCTCCTGATAATTCACCGACCCTGCCCCGTTGAGACCCAGGGTGATTCGATCTCCGATGGCGCGGAGGGTGTAATGGTTCCAGTCGGTCTTGTTGAGGACCTTGAGGGCGTTGGGAGCGGCCGCCACCAGGACCTTGTTGCGGCGCGACTCGTCATACAGCGAGCCCCAGTAACCCTCGCCGATGTCGGCCTGATATCCGGACATCTCGTGGTGCGGTATGCGTACGCTGCGGAACTGGACGCCGCTGTTTCCCTTGCCGTCGACCAGCCGGAAGTTGAGCGAAAGGACGAAGTCGCCATACGGGCGTGTCGTCGCCAGGAACTCATTGTGATCGAGCCCCGGCGAGTGGCCGACCAGCATGCCGTCTCGGATCGACCAGAGCCGGCTGTCTCCCTCCCAGCCGGTCAGGTCCTTGCCGTTGGTGAGCGGGACGAAGCCGGCCGTCTCGACGACCGGCGGCGAGCCGCCGAGCAGTCGAAGCCAGCGGATCACGATCGTGGCGGTGTAGGTCCCACCCATGTCGCCGGCGCCTCCCGGGGCGCTCGCGTAGCTGCCGTCGGATTGCCGGCAGCGGGCGATGAAGGCGAGCAAGCGATCAACGTCCGGTTTTTCGTGGAGCATGTAAAGTGCGCGCATCACGCGGTACGTACTGCCGAGGTCGGGAGGCCCCGCGTCCTTGGACCAGCCTCCTTCCGGGCGCTGGCCTGCCTTGATGGCCGCGATGACCGCGTCTCGTTTGTCGAGCTTCAACCTCATCCGCAAGATCGCCGCGGCCGCCCCGCCGGTGGCGAATGCCTGGCCCGGTCCCTCTCCGAACGTCCCGTCCGGGTTCCGCATGGCCTGGATCTGGTCGTTCCAGCGAGGAAAGTCGAGTGAGGAACCCTGGACGGCCTCCAGCCCGGCGATCGCCATCCGGACTTCCTCGAAGCTCTTGGCCTTCTTGCCGAGGAAGCCAACGGCCCCCTCGATCATGGCCTTGTCGACGATCTTGAGCTCGGCCGCCGCCATCAGGCCGACGGCCGTGGTGAACACGTCGGGCTTGCCGCCGGGCGTGGGGGCGAACCCCCCTTCGGCGTCGCGACACGACTTGACATACTTGACGCAGCCCAGCACGTCCGGCACGGAGCCCCCCACGTGCAGCAGCACCTTGAGCCCGGTGTTGGTTGCACCAAGGCTCGACGCTTGACCCGCCTTGGCGGTAAAGCCCCCATCCTTGTTCTGGTGGGCGGCGGCGTACGCGGCCGTCTGGGCGAATTCAGCCGGGGTTTGGCCGGGCGAGGACGTTGCGGACCACGCAAGCGCGAACACGGTGAGAGCGACGGAAATCCCTGGGCTTCTTTTCATGGCTGGGCGTCTCCCGGAAGGCTGGTCAAAACGAACGGTTGTCCATTCCACAGTCTGCCAGGGAAGGACCGCCACGGCAACATCCTGACGCCGCGGATGCCGCTCTGGAAAACGGATCAACCGCCGAGGCGCCAAGAGCGCCAAGAAAGAGAACGAAAGGGGCCCCGAGCGGTCACCCGGCGACGCGGAAGTGCCCGTGCGCCCATGAAGCCGTGATTTTTTTGTCGCGATGAGCAGAATGAGCTAGGATTCTCATGAAGATGAATTGGTCCCCACGAAAGGCCCCCGCGGGGCAATCACAGTACCGCGGGGGCCTTCCTCATTCCAGCCGGAGAGGGCCAGGCGCGGACACCATGCCCGATTACTTCACGAACGTCGACATCACCGGCGGCATTCGCTGCGACCGAATCCCCGCTTCGATCGGGGTGATCGAAAAGATGCACGAGCCGGTACCGATCGGCATGGCGTCCCTGATTGGCCGGACCGACGAAGGCTTTGCGCTGTGGCGTCTGCAAGTCCGTGGCACGGAAGTGCCGGGGCGATGGGTAATCCTGGGAAAGTGGTTCGTGGCGGACGAGGGGTGATTGCCGTAGGCTAGGTGCTGCGTTGCCAGCCGCCCAATGCCGCATTCCCTCGGGATCTGACGCCCATGCAATCCGCCACAATGACGATCGCGTTCGCTCTTGTCCTGATCCTGCTGTCGACGCCGGGACTCTGTGCCGCGGAACCCGGCGCTCCCGCAACCGAGGGCAGGAAGTACCTGATCATCCACGCGGACGACGCCGGCATGAGCCATTCCGTGAACCGAGGCACGGTCGAGGCGATGGAGAAAGGGGTCGTCTCGTCGTGCAGCATCATGATCCCATGCCCGTGGGTGAAGGAGTTCGCCGAGTACGCGCGGTCGCATCCTGAGAAGGACTACGGGGTCCATCTGACGCTCAACTCGGAGTGGGCGGTCTACCGCTGGGGGCCGGTCGCCGGCCGGGACAAAGTGCCCAGCCTCGTGGATCAGGACGGCTACCTCCACCGTGACGTGGACGGCGTGGCGAAGCACGCCAAGGCAGCGGAGGTCGAAATCGAGCTGACAGCTCAAGTCGAGCGGGCGAAGGCACTGGGCATCCCGATCAGCCACCTCGACACGCACATGGGCGCGGTGGTGAGCCGCCCCGACCTGGTTGAGGTGTACGTCAAGCTCGGCCTGAAGTACGACCTGCCCGTGCTCTTTCTCCGCAGAATCGAAGGCCCGCTCGTCGAGCAGTATCCTTCCTTGCGTGAGCGTGGCAAGGCCCTGCTGGCGGCCCTCGACGCGCGGCGGCTGCCCGTGCTCGACAGCCTGGTCCAGTTCTACGGCGGCGACACCCACGAAGAGCGGGTCGAGAGCTATCTGAAGGCGCTGCGGGCCCTGCCGACGGGCTGCAGCCAGCTCATCATCCACTGCGGCTTCGCCGACGACGAGCTTCGCGCGATCACCGGCAGCGCCGGCAACCGCGACGGCGACCGTCGGATCTTTACCGACCCCGCGATCGCCGCCGAGCTCACGCGATTGGGGATCGAGGTGATCTCGTGGAAACAGTTCCGGACGATGACTGAGAAGGCCGCCGCCGCGAAGCCGGCCGCACCGGCGCCGGGGCGCTGAGAGTCTGACCCCCGTGTTCTCCTCGTCTCCAGGACGGCTGGCGTCAGAGAGCAAGCCGATCGTTTTCGCTCACCGCCAGGGATTCTCGCGACCGATGCTGTGACCCTCGCGTCAGTGCGTAAGCCACGAACCCGCCGGCGATCGCGCCGCAGAGGTGTCCGTCCCAGGAGATCTGGGAATTGACACGAGGCAGAATCCCCAGGATGAGCGAGCCGCCATAGAGGAAACCCACGAGAATGGCGATCAGGAGCGGGATCAACCGCTGTTCCAGGAAGCCGGAAAGGATCAGGAACGCGGTGAGGCCCGAGATCAAGCCGCTGGCCCCGATGTGCACGGCCGGCCGGCCGAAGATCCAGAGCAGCGCCCCGCCCAGGACGGCGATGATGGTCACGACCTCCCACGACTCGGCCCGCGAGCCGGCCAGGAGGATCAGCAGGACGAAAAGTGAAATGGTGTTGCTGAGCACGTGATGGAGATTCGCATGCAAGAACGGCATGGCCGGGATCCCCGCCAACCCGACGAGCTGACGCGGGACCACGCCGTAGTGATCCAGTCCCGGGAACACCAGGCTCACGAAGAAGACGCCCCAAATGGCCCCGACGAACAGGACCACGCCGTGGATCTCCTGGCGGATCGTGTGCGATGCGTCTGGCATGGGTAGCTCCACCAGTGAAGGGTTGACAACGGCCTGTTGGAAACGCTCATTCCGCGACCGAAAAGGCCCGGCCGCGGGATCGAAGCGTGACGCTGGACAACACTCAGCCTACCACAAGACGCGTTCCCAGGCGTTGCCCTTGGCTGGTGTGGTGGGGTGCCTCCGGGTGCGGTGATGAAAAGTTGGTGTTGACCGTACTGGAGGGACGGTTTCGAGACGCGTGTTTTTGTTGCGCGCGATCGAACGACGGCGCGAGCGCCCGATCCCTTTCCCCCCCTTGTTGTGAAGGGGGGGCCAGGGGGGGTGGACAGGGAGTGCAGAGTCGCCAGCGATTCCCGGTCGTTCATTTTCCTCGGTCCTGGTAGTTCCGTTTCACCTTCCGTTTCGTAAAGCCATTCGACAAAATGGTTGCCTGGCTTTCCCCTTTTAACGCGCTGGCAAACGGAGTTGCCATCATGTCCGTCG
>JBIOJM010000195.1:0-18513 GCA_044450785.1 Isosphaerales bacterium | reverse complement strand
GATGGTGATCATCAATCGGGTCACCGTCCCCGGGCCTCGTCAGGTCCTGCTCCACGTCAAGATCGCGGAGATCAACCGGAACGCAACCCGTAGCGTCGGGGTGAGCTGGCTCTACGCTCGCGGGAACTCGATTTTCGGCTCGGCCGCGGGCGATAACGCGCTTTTGAGCACGTCAACCTCAGCGGCGACCACGCAGGCCCTCGGACCTCGGGGGTTCGCGGGACCGTTCGGAGGAACCGTCGGCGGGACCGGCACGGCCACCCCGTCCGCAAACGCACCTCTTTTTGGCGTCTTTAACGCGGGGCACTTCTCGTTATTCATCGACGCGCTTCGCTCCAACGCGCTGGCGAAGATCCTTGCCGAGCCGAACCTGGTCGCACTCGACGGACAACCCGCGCGGTTCCTGGTCGGGGGCCTGTTCCCGTTCCCTGTGCCGCAAAGCTCGTCGATACCTGGCGGAACGGCCGTGGTGACCGTCCAGTTTCAGCGGTTCGGCACGATCCTCACGTTCCTTCCCGAGATCCTGCCCAACGACGTGATCCGCCTGGACGTCGAGCCCGTCATCAGCCAGCTTGACTTCGCGAACGGCACAACGGTCGCGGGCGGACTCGTCCCCTCGATCGTTGAGCGAAGCGCGCGAACGGTCGTCGAGCTGCGCGAGGGGCAGACGCTCGCAATCGCCGGACTGCTCCAGTCGCTCACCAACGCCAGCACGATCCGTGTCCCGGGGCTGGGCGATCTGCCGGTCGTGGGCCCTTGGTTCAGCGCAAACAAGACCGAAACGATTGAGACCGAGACGATCGTGCTCGTGACTCCCGAGCTGGTCGCCCCACTCGACAGGAAAGAAGTGACCGAAGCGCCCGGTGCCCGTATCTTCGATCCGAGCGATCCGGAGTTTTATTTGCTCGGCCGGATCGAAGGTAAGCTGGGACGCCCGTTTCGATCCACCGTGGCCGAGCAAGACCCACTCAACATCATGAAGCACTACCAGAGCGAACAGCGGTGGGTGATCGGCCCTCATGGCCATGCGGATTAGTGATACCAAACGGATGAAATACCGAGGCGAGCATGGATAGAACGACGATTCGGATCGTCCGGTGGTCGTGCGTGACCCTGATCCTGGGGCTGACACCCGCCGGCACTCGCGCCCAGGCGCCGGCTGACGGCACCCCTCCCCCGGCCGTTTGCACCCGCCGGGGGAAGCTGCACCGGCTGTTTCACCACTCGGCGCACACGATCCAGGACAAGTTCGTCGGTTACCCCGACACGTTCAAGGAACCGCCCCTGGGCTACTACATCACCGAGCAGCTCGGCGTGCAAGTCGCCAAGGCCGACACGCATCGGTTCACTCTCTACCGCAGCGACTTTCTGCCGGAAACCAGCTTGTTTTCACCGAACGGGGCGTCGCGGTTCAACATCATGTTCGCGCGATTCCCGAGCTGGCTGGGACCGATCTCGGTCGAATGGACGCCCGAGCAGCCCGCGCTGGCCCAGTCGCGCCGCCAGGCGATCCTGGACACGATGCGGCAGGCGGGCCAGCCGATCCTGGCCCAGCGCGTCGTCATCATCCCATCGCCCTACCCGGGCGCCGTCGGAACCGAGGCCTCGAACAATTATTCCAATACCGTGATCCGCAGCCAGGGGGCGGCACAGACGTTCGCGCTGCCGCCGACCGAGACGGCTGCCAGTGGAGTTCATTGATATGACGAGTCGATCGCTTGATCGTCAGGCAGCGCGCCCGGGAATGCGACGGGGAGCGCGCGCGCGGTCGATCGTGATCGGATCGTGCCTGGCGGTGATCGGTGTGACGGGGGGAGGGTGCGTGGTGACTCCACGGCAAGCGGGGGCCGGGGCCGGATCCTCGCCGCCGCAGGTGCCGGAGAGTGCGACCGGGGCGGCAGCGGTCGCTCAGGATCGCCCGGGCGGTCCCAAGACCGATTTCCACGAGACCGCCACCGACCGGCAGCGATTTCAGGTCCATATCGACTTCGGACGGGTCTTCGAGTCACAAGGAAACTTCGATGCGGCCGTGCTCGAGTATCAAGACGCTCTGACGGTTCTCGAGACGACGAGGCGCGGGCCGTTTCAGCCGGCGGACGAAGCCCTGGCCCATCGGCGGATGGGAGGCGCCCTGGATCGGCTGGGACGGTTTGCCCAGGCCGAGGTCCATTACAAGAAGGCCCTCAAGCTCAGCCCGAAAGACCCGAAGATCTGGAACGACGCAGGCTACAGCTATTACCTCCAGGGGCGATGGACGGATGCGGAGCTCGCGCTCAGAACGGCCGGGAAGCTTGCACCCGACGACGAGCGGATTCACACCAACCTGGGTCTGACGCTGGCGGCCGCCGGCAAACCGGATGACGCCTTCCCGCTCCTTTCCCAGTCGAACGGCGACGCCGTCGGGCACGCGAACCTCGGCTACTTACTGGCTGCAACCGGTCAATTCGACCTGGCGCGCCGGCAATACGAGACGGCGCTGGCCTTGCGGCCCAACCTCGAGCTGGCACGTCGTGCTCTTGCCCGGCTCGACCGTCAGCAAGACGGCGTCCAGCAGGCCAGTCAAGCACCTGAGCCGAAAGCTCAAGTGGCACGGAGCATGGCCGCTCCAGTCGATGCCGGCGTGAATCAAGCGTCGGCGTCTCGTCCCAAGATACCTCCGCCGCGGCCGAGCCGGATTCCACCGGCGGCGAGATCGCCTCATCCCGTCGATCCCGAGGCATCCCGAGCGGTGCCGCCCTCGACTCTGGATTCCTCTAATCCCTCGCCACCAGCACCGCGCTGATCATTCAACGCGCGATCAATCGCGCCCGTTCGGCTCGACCAGAATCTGGTAGAACCGTGGCCGGCGGTCGGCGATCCGGTCGATCTCGTGCCGGCCCGGGACCCGGACCAGCCGTTTCCGGCGTGCGAGGGATGGGTCGACGTCGGCCAGGAGAATCTCCTCGGAATCGGCTCCGGCACCGGCGAGCCGGCGCCCGCTCGGATCGACGATCGAGCTGGCGCCGATGAAGCGGAACCCGCTCTCCTCGCCCACCCGGTTGACGGCCATCACGTAGACCGTGTTCTCCATGGCGCGGGTCGGGATCATGTGCTCGGCCGCGCATTCGGAGTGGGTCGGCCAGTTCGTCGGCAGGACCAGGAGATCGGCACCCAAGAGCGTCAGGACACGGGCCGTCTCCGGGAAGCCGCCGTCGTAGCAGATGTGCATTCCGACCTTGAGTCCAGCCGCGTCGTGCACCGCGAAGGGCCGGTCCCCGGGGTCGACGAACATGTCGATCCCCAGATAGGGGAGATGGACCTTGCGGTAGGTGCCGATCACCCCCTCCGGGCCGGCCAGCACGCAGGCGTTGAACAACCGCGGGCCGGCGCGTTCCAGCATTCCGAAGACGCAGAAGCACTCGCGTCGCGCGCAGGCCGCCACGACTTGCCGCACCGCGTCGCCGTCGGTCGTGACGGCGTGCGCGAGCCCCTCTTCACGGGATGAGAATCCGTAACCCGAGAGGGCGCACTCCGGGAAGACCACCAGGCGCGCGCCGGCGGCGACCGCCTCGGCGAGTCGCTCGAGGATCCGCTCCAGGTTTGCGGCCAGCCGGCCGAGCTTCGGCTCCATCTGGACGGCGGCCACGCGGTAGGTGGCGGGGGTCGTCTCCATTTGTGCTCTCCGTCAACGATCGTGGGGCCGGACTTGTGGTCCGTCAATCTGCGATTGACGGTTAAACATGACCGACGAAACAACGGCCACGACAAGTCTCCAAAGAAGAGCAAGATTAGGAGGAAGATTACGAGTAGGAAGAGGATGAAGAGCACGATCAAGATTAAGAGTAGGATCTCATGCACGCGCCTGTCCTGCTCTTGCTCGTGCTCTTGCTCTTAGTCCTCTTCCAAATCTTACTCTTCATCTTACTCTTTCTCTCATGTGTCAGCCGCTCGTCAACCCGTTAATCGTAGATTGACAGGCCACTTGCCGGTGGGCATCACCGGCCCCGCGGATGATTGGCCGGCGTTCAACCCAGCTTGATCGTGACGGTCTTGAGCTCGGTGTAGTGCTCGAGTGCGGCCTCGCCATTCTCGCGACCCTGGCCGGACATCTTGAAGCCGCCGAACGGCGTGCTCGTATCGACGATGTGGTAGCAGTTGACCCAGATGGTCCCCGCCTTGACGTTCTTGGCGTAGAGGTGCGCCTTGTTGATGTCACGCGTCCAGATCGCGGCGGCCAGACCGTAGAAGGTTTGATTGGCCCGCTCGATGACCTCATCGACGCCGCGGAACGGGAGAACGCTGACGACGGGGCCGAAGATCTCGTCGCGGGCAATCGCCATGTTGTCCTTGACGTTGTCGAAGATCGTGGGCTGGACGAAGAAGCCCTTGGAGCCGACGCGCTCGCCGCCGGTCAACAGGGTCGCGCCCTGTTTCTCTCCGAGCTTGACGTAGTGGAGGATCTTGTCGAGCTGCTCCTGCGACACCTGGGGCCCTTGCTCGGTCTTGGGATCGAGGGGGTCGCCGACGACGCGGCCCTTGACCTTCTCGGCGAGGCGCTCGACGAATTCATGGTGGATCTTGGACTCGACGAACAGCCGGCTGCCGGCGGTGCAGCATTGGCCGCCGTGGAAATAAATGGCATGGAAGGCCCCTTCGACGGCGGCATCGAGGTCGGCGTCGGCGAACACGACATTGGGGCTCTTGCCGCCGAGCTCGAAGGTCGTGCGCTTCAACGTGTCGGCGGCCGATTTCTGGATGATCTTCGCGGTATCGACGTGGCCGGTGAAGGCGATCTTGTCGACGTCGGCATGGGCCACGAGCGCTGCCCCCGTCGTCTCGCCCAGACCGTTGATGACGTTGATCACGCCGGCCGGAAAGCCTGCCTCCTGAGCGAGCTCCGCGAGCCGGAGGGCGGAGAGCGGCGTCTGCTCGGCCGGTTTCATCACGACCGTGTTGCCGCAGGCCAGGGCCGGCCCCCACTTCCAGGCGAGCATCAACAGCGGGAAGTTCCAGGGGATGATCTGGCCGACCACGCCCACCGGCTGGCGGAGCGTGTATGACAGGAAGTTGCCACGCACGGGAACGGTCCGCCCCTCCACCTTGTCCGCCCAACCCCCATAGTAGCGCAGCGTGTTGGCGACCCCGCCCATGTCGCCTTTCGAGTCGCTGATCGTCTTGCCGCAGTTGAGCGACTCGAGAGCAGCCAGCTCGCCGGCATTCTGCTCGACCAGGGCGGCCAGCTTGAAGAGCAGATTCCCTCGATCGGCCGCGTCCATCGTGCTCCATGGGCCCGATTCCAGGGCGCGCCGCGCGGCCTTGACCGCCTTGTCCACGTCCTTGGGCCCGGCCGCCGCGACCTTGGCGATCGCCTCGCCCGTGGCGGGGTTGTAGGTCTCGAACTCACCGCCATCCATCGGGTCCATCCACTTGTTGTCAATGAAGAGCTTGGTCAGTCGAACCTTGGGCCGGGACGCGACCGCCGCGACTTTCGTGGCCATTGTTGTTCCTCGCAGGGTGGGTGTGATTCGTTCCCGTTCGCAACACGATGGTCTTCCGAGCGCGAGTCGATGTCAAGCTACTACCTTGCCGCGTCTCGACGCGACACCCAAAATAGGTCCGATGACATCCGTCAATTCTTGCGATCGCGGCCGCTGTCCGCCAAGGACCCTGTTCATGAAGTCTTTCGTGGTCAAGGCTTTTTTTTTTCGGCCTCATCCTGGTCCTCGGCGTGATGGCGCTCGATGCCGGCGAGCTGCACATCACGCGCGTCTTCGGGCCCGAGGTCCAGACCGGCCCGTACAAGCACCCCGCGAGCATGACCGAGCTGAGCAACGGCGACCTTTACCTCGTCTACTACGGCGGTGCGGATGAATACGCGACCGAAACGGCGGTTTTCGGCTCTCGCCGCAAGAAGGGCCAGACGAAATGGACACCCCCAAAACCAATCGCGCGCGATCCGTTTCGCTCGGTCGGCAACGGCGTCGTGTGGGAAGCACCCGACGGGCTCGTCTGGCTATTTTACGTCGTGCGGTTCGGCGCGACCTGGTCGACCTCGCGCGTGCAGTTCAAAGTCTCGCGGGACCACGCGGAGACCTGGTCGGACGCCTCGGTCCTCTCTCTCGATGAAGGGACGATGGTCCGCAACCGCCCCATCGTCTTGAAAGACGGCGACTACCTGCTGCCGCTTTATCACGAGACAGGGCACGATCCCGAACGCGTCGGGCCCGACAGCACGTCGCTCTTCCTCCGCTTCAATCCCGCCAAGGGCACGTGGGCGAAGACGGGGCCGATCCGGTCGGCGCGGGGGAACATCCAGCCGGCTGTCGTGCAGTTGAGCGACCGCGACCTGATCGCCTATTGCCGCCGAGGCGGCGACTACGATCCCAAGACGATCGGTTACATCGTCCGCGCCGAGTCGCACGACGGCGGCTCGACCTGGAGCGAGGGCAAGGATTCGAGCTTCCCCAATCCCAACGCCGCGATCGAGCTCATCGAGCTCCGGAGCGGCCGGCTCCTCCTGATCTACAACGACAGCATGAGCCGGCGCACGCCGCTCGCGGCCGCGCTCTCCTCGGATCGGGAGCGCACCTGGCCGGTCCGCCGCAACATTCGCGAGGGTGACGGCGACTTCGGCTATCCGAGCGCGTTTCAGGCGAGCGACGGCCGGATCCACCTCGTTTTCACCTCGGACCGCCGCACCGTGGTCAACCATGCGGTCTTCGATGAGGAGTGGATCATCAATCGGCAGGCGGCTACGACGAAGAGGTAGAAACTCGTGATGGTGAGACTGCTGCCGATGAAGGAGTTTGATGAACGGAGAGGCGAGCCCGTGATCTCGTTGGTGCTTGGCGTACCGGCCCTTTCCATCGGCCTGGGAGCGATGATTCTGCTCTCGTCGTACCTGGCGGGCCAACCGATCGGCTCGGCGGAATTTTACCGAATTGAGCTCGTCCGGGTCGAGGAAACCGACAGCAGGGGGCAGATCGTGGTCGGGACTCCGGCGGAGCACATACTTCCTTCGGCGCAGTTGCTCGTGATGATAGCCGTCGGGATGTGCTGCGGTGGCCTCGGAATTCACCTGAGTCGCCGCCGATGGCGGCATCGAAGGGTTGCTACGTCCGCCGCCGGCATGATCGCCTGTGCGATCGCATTTTTCCTGGCGTGGACCTTGTTCGCGTGGGCAGCATATAGGTGACTTATATATAGTAATCTGAATATAATTTTATATTTGTAAAAATCGAGAAAATGGACACCTGAATGTCTGAGCCCCTCTCGTCCCCCGGAGATGATAGCACAGCCTATTGCCATCCATACTAGCTGCGTCCTTGTTTCTGTCCCGATCCGGCTTCTTCGTGGCCACCGGCGATATGCCCTCGTACGGTTTCGTCCAAAGTGTTGTCGCACTTATTGTAATACACAGTAATACGGTGTTCAAAATCGTCCCAGGGTTGGGATGTGGCAACGATCCGTGACAAACCGGGCCACGGCTTCTCGGACGGCTTCGCACCGGCGACAGGTCTTCGGCACGCGCTTGGCGCGGGTCCGCGTGCACTCCGAGGCGGTCGCCCAACCTGAGCCCCACACTTGTCCGCCGATTTTCGGTAAGATGTCGAGAGATTTGACACACCAGAGTCGAGAGGACGTCTCGACCCAACCCAGCGAGTGACCGAGGCCGACGCGATGGCCACAACAGACCACGCTGCTTGTCCGCGATGCGGTGCCCCACCCTCGGCCGACGACCCGGCCGGCCGTTGCCCACGCTGCCGACTGTCTGACACCCAGGGTGGCCAAAGCGAGGATCCCCCGGTTTCCCCGTCCTCTCCCCTGGGGGCGCGCCGCAAGCTGACGCTGGCTTCGGCAGTCGCGGCTATCGGCGCGATCCTCTTTGGGGGACTCTGGTTCGGGAGTAGGCGGGGGCAGCAACCGGCCGACGCCAACGCTCACTTCAACCGCGGTGTCACCCTGGGTAAACAGGGGAAGCTGGAGGAGGCGGTTGCCGAATTCCGCACGGTGATCCGGCTCAAGCCCGACTACGCCGAGTCCCACTGCAACCTCGGCACCACCCTGGGTGAACAGGGGAAGCTGCAGGAGGCGGTCGCCGAATTCCGCACGGTAATCCGGCGCAAGCCCGACTTCGCCGAGGCCCACTACAACCTCGGCACCGCCCTGAAAATCCAGGGGAAGCTGGAGGAGGCGGTCGCCGAATACCGCACGGCGATCCGGATCAAGCCCGACTACGCTGCGGCCCACTACAACCTAGGCAGCGCCCTGGGTGAACAGGGGAAGCTGGAGGAGGCGGTCGCCGAATACCGCACGGCGATCCGGATCAAGCCCGACTTCGCCGAGGCCCATAACAACCTCGGCGTCGCCCTGACTGACCAGGGGAAGCTGGAGGAGGCGGTCGCCGAATACCGCACGGCGATCCGGCTCAAGCCCGACTACGCCGAGGCCCATAACAACCTCGGCGTCGCCCTGACTGACCAGGGGAAACTGGAGGAGGCGGTCGCTGCATGCCGTGAGGCGATCCGGCTCAGGCCCGACTACGCTACGGCCCACTACAACTTCGGCAACGCCCTGAGAGAGCAGAAGAAGCTGGAGGGGGCGGTCGCCGAATTCCGCACGGCGATCCGGCTCAAGCCCGACTACGCCGAGGCCCACTACAACCTCGGCACCGCCCTGAGAGACCAGGGGAAGCTGGCGGAGGCGGTCGCCGAGTTCCGCACGGCGATCCGCATCAAGCCCGACTACGCCGAGGCCCACTGCAACCTCGGCACCACCCTGGGTGAACAGGGGAAGCTGCAGGAGGCGGTCGCCGAATTCCGCACGGTGATCCGGCGCAAGCCCGACTTCGCCGAGGCCCACTACAACCTCGGCACCGCCCTGAAAATCCAGGGGAAGCTGGAGGAGGCGGTCGCCGAATTCCGCAAGGCCCGCGACAACGCCCAACGCGGCTCCAAGCTCGCCCAGCTAATCGAGCGCGCACTGACCACGACCGACCAATAGGTACGACGTCGAAGCGGTCATTCGATCGAACTGCGGCGTGACAGGCCAAGAGCACCTCACCTTGTTGACGCAGGTGCACGCACCGCATATCATGCAGCGCAGCCGCGACGCCGCGTAAACGTTGCGCACCAAGACATCACCCGAAATTCAACTGAGTTTGGGACACGCCGGGCTGCCGTGACATCGGCGACAGAGAACGCTACGTGTGCTCCCACCGCGAAATGCCTTTTGTTGTCCCGATCGTTTTGTGGCTCGGACATCTGCTCACGCTGGCCGGCGCAGTGGCGGGGGCGGTCGTCGCGCTTGGGGTGCTCCTGAGCGGGTCCGCGCCGCCGCTGCACGTCGCGCTGCCGCGGATGTTCCCTTTCGCGGAGATGTCCCTCTCGGTGGACGGCCTCTCGGCCTTCTTCCTCCTGGTTGTCTCGCTGGTCGCCGCCGCCGCCGCGATCTACGGGCCGACTTACCTCGGTGCGCACACGAAGGCCCCTTTCGTCCAGGTGCTCGCCCTCAACGTGTTTGCCGGCTGCATGGCGCTGGTCTGCTGCGCGGGCGACGCCCTCACCTTCCTCCTGGCCTGGGAGGGCATGACGCTGGCGAGCTACGTCCTCGTGGTGAGCGACACCGAGAGCGAGGAAAACGCGCGCGCGGGTCTGCTGTACTTGGTCATGGCGCACGCGGGCACCGCGGCGCTCCTCGTGGTGTTCCTCATCCTGGTTGATCGCGCGCAGGCGTTCGACTTCGCCGCGCTCTGAAACGCGGCGCGCGGCCTGGACGGCTCGACGCGCACCACGCTGTTCATGCTCGCCCTGGCCGGATTCGGCACCAAGGCGGGGGTGGTGCCGCTGCACGTCTGGCTGCCGAAGGCGCACCCAGCGGCGCCCAGCCATGTCTCGGCGCTCATGTCGGGCGTCATGCTCAAGGTCGCGCTGTACGGCCTCTTCCGTTTCGGTTTCGACCTTCTCGCTCCCGCTGTCGGCCCGCTGCCCGCGTCGTGGGGACGGACCGTCCTCATCCTGGGCTCGATCTCGGCCTTGATCGGCGTGCTTCTCGCCCTGCAGCAACACGACCTCAAGCGCCTGCTCGCGTACCACAGCGTCGAGAACGTGGGCATCATTCTCATCGGCGCGGGGCTCGCGATGCTGCTGTACAACCACCGCGGGGGCGAGTCGCTCGCAACCCTGGCCCTTGCGGCGTCGCTCTTGCACACCGTCAACCACGCGGCGTTCAAGGGGCTGTTGTTTCTGGCCGCCGGCAGCGTGATCAGCCGCACCCACGTTCGCATCATGGAAGAGCTCGGCGGGCTCGCCCGGCGCATGCCGTGGACGACCTGGCTGTTTCTGCTGGGAGCGGTGGCGATTTCGGGCCTGCCGCCGTTGAATGGGTTTGTGAGCGAGTGGATGACCTTCCAGGCGTTGGTACTGGGCGGCGCCAGCTTCCGCGGGGCCACGGGATTGCTCGCCGGGGTCGCCGCTTCGATGCTTGCATTGACCGGCGGACTCGCCGCCGCCTGTTTTGCCAAGGCGTTCGGCGTCACCTTCCTCGGCCGGCCGCGGTCGACTCACGCCGAGCAGGCCACCGAGTCACCGGCCCCGATGATCGCGGGTATGCTCCTGCTCGCCCTAGCCTGTGTCGGACTCGGGCTGGCACCCGGCTGCGCGATGAGCGTGCTTGACCGGCCCACTGCCGAGCTTCTGGGGGGCTCCGGCGCCAGCGCCGTCGTGACCGCGCGCGGGCCGCTCGTCCTTACGGCGGGTGTCGCCCCCCACGCCCTCGAGGCGACGTCGATCTCGGTCACTGCGGCGGCTGCCCTGTTCGCCCTGCTCGCCGCGGCTGCCTGGGTGCTGCGCGGCTGGCCGCGTGCGGTGCCGCTCCGGTCAGTGCCGACCTGGACGTGCGGAATGACTCCCACCAGCCGCTTCGACTACACCGCGACCGCGTTCGCCAAGCCGCTCCGCCTCGTTTTCGCGGCGATCTACCGCCCGCGCCGCGCGATCACCAGGGAGGCCGGGACGTCGCCTTATGTGCTCACCCGGATCGGCTACTCCGGCGAGGTGGTTGATCTCGCCGAGACGATGTTCTACGTCAGGCTCCAGCGCGGCGTGACTGCCGGTGCGCACGCCATCCGCGCCCACAGCACTGGGCGGATTCACGGCTACATCGGCTTTGTGCTGGTGACGCTGGTGGCCGCGCTGCTCTTGTTCGGGAAAGGGTGAGCCGTGGGGGGATCTGCATACATCGGCAGAGCACTTGCCCAGGCCGCGCTGCTGGTGCTCCTCGGGCCGCTGGTGACCGGCTTCATCCAGAAGTTGAAGGCGCGCCTGCAGTGCCGGCAGGGGGCCGGCCTGTTGCAGCCATACCGTGATCTGCTCAAGCTGTTGCGCAAGGGAACGGTGCAGAGCGACACCGCCAGTCCGTTCTTTCGCGCGGTCCCGGTGCTGGTGCTCAGCGCCACCGTGACTGCCGCGGCGATGCTGCCCGTGTTGTGGTTGCCCGCGGATCCGAGGCCACTGCCGCTTGGAGACGCGATCCTGCTCCTGGCGCTGCTCGCGCTGGCGCGATTCCTGCTGGCGATCGGGGCGCTCGACGCCGGGGGCGCATTTGGCGGAATGGGCGCCTCGCGCGAGATGACGGTCGGCCTGCTGGTCGAGCCGGCCTTGATGATGGTGGTGTTCTCGGTCGCGGTCGCGGGCGGCACCACCGACCTGGGCGAGCTTGCCACGCGGCGCAACACGCTCACCACGCTCTCGTGGCAGGCCCCCGACCTGCTCGCGCTGCTCGCGCTGCTTGTGCTGATTCCGGCCGAAACAGGTCGCATTCCGGTGGACAACCCGGATACCCACCTCGAGCTCACCATGCTCCACGAGGGCATGCTCCTCGAACACTCGGGGCCCGGCCTCGCCTGCATCGTCCTGGCGACGCACACCAAGCAACTCATCATGCTCACCCTGGCCGCGGCGCTCTTCTTCCCGGTGGGGCTGGCCCGCGGCTCTTCTCCCGCGGAGCTTGGGCTGGCCCTCGCGGCGTTCACGGTCAAGGTAATCGCGCTGGCGACCTTCCTGGGCGTGGTCGAATCGTCGTATGCCAAGCTGCGCTTCTTCCGGGTGCCCGAGTTCTTGTCACTGGGGCTTTTGTGTGCCTTTTTGGCGCTGGCGCTGAGGATTTTATGAGCGTCCAAACGGTCAGCCATCTCATCAACGACCTGGGGGCGATGCTCCTGTTCACGATGTTGCTGATTCTCGCTTCAGGGCAGCTATTCCGCGCCATTTACGCGGTGGCGGCGCAGGCGGTGTTCCTGGGCATCGCCGGCGCCATCCTGGGCGCCGCCACCGGGAACGTGGACCTGTGGGTCGTCGCCGGCATCACCATCGTCATCAAGGCCATTGTGCTGCCCTGGCTGCTGATCCGGGTGGTCAAGCGACTCGACATTTCCCGGGAGATCGAGCCGGTCATTCCCGTCAACGTCACGCTCGCGCTGGCCGCCGCCATCGTGGTGCTGTCGTTCCGGCTGAGCGCCTCGCTGGGCCCGGTGCGGGAGGCCATCACCGGCAATGCGTTGCCGGTGGGCATGGCGCTGACCCTGCTCGGCGTGCTGGCAATGGCGTCTCGCAAGAGGGCGCTGACCCAGATGGTGGGCCTGTTCGCCGCGGAGAATGGCATCTTTTTCACGGCGATCGCGGTGAGCCAGGGCATGCCGCTCATCATCGAGATCGGCGTGATCCTCGACGTGGTTCTGGGGGCGCTGGTCATGAGCATCATGGTCCTGCGCGTCCGTTCAAACGTGGACACGGACATCTCCGATCTCGAGAGCCTGAAGGGCTGACGGATGACGTCGAACCTGCTCTGGATCACCCCACTGATCCCCGTCGCCGTTGGGCTGTGCATGCTGATCTCGCGCGGCCGGCGTCTCCTGGCCGCGCTCGACGTGGGCGGCTCGGTGGCCGTCCTGGGGCTGACGCTCTTGATCGCACGCCAGGTCGCCCTGACTGGCCCGGTGAGTGCCGCGGGCGTGTTCCGCGCCGACGACCTGGCGGTGCTGTTTCTGCTCCTCGTTTGCCTGCTGGCGGCGGCGACGTCGATTGCCACCGTCGGCTGGATGCGGCAGGAGATCGACCGCAAGGAGATGCGCGAGGACCGGCTGCCCTACTACTACGCGTTGGTGCAGGGCTTCATCGCCACCATGCTGATCACAGTGCTGGCGGACAACCTCGGCATCCTGTGGATCGCGATGGAGGGCACGACCATCACCTCGGCAGTCCTGGTCGGCTTTCACGGCGACAAGCTGAGCCTGGAAGCGGCGTGGAAGTATATCATCGTCACCACGATCGGGATCTCCTTCGGCCTGTTCGGGACGGTGCTGATCTACGGCGCGGCCGTGCACACCCAGGGCAGTGTTGTCGCCGGGGCGATGAACTGGTCGAGCATTGCGGCCATTGCCAGCCGCCTCGACCCCGGCATCGTGCGCATCGGCTTCATCTTTGTGGTGGTGGGCTACGGCACGAAGGCCGGCTTGGCCCCGGTCCACATGTGGCTGCCCGATGCCCACAGCCAGGCGCCCACTCCGGTTTCGGCACTGCTTTCGGGGGTGCTCATCAAGTGTGCACTTTTCGGAATCATCCGTTTCCACACGATCGCGCGCAGCGCCTGCGGCCCCGCGTTCAGTGAAGGGCTGCTGCTGACCTTTGGCTTGCTGTCGGTCGTCGTGGCGACGCCTTTTATTCTCGCCCAGCACGACCTCAAGCGGCTGCTCGGCTACCACAGCGTCGAGCACGTCGGGATCATCTCCCTCGGGCTGGGCTTCGGCGGGCTGTGGGGGACGTACGGGGCGCTGCTGCACGTGATCAATCACGGAGTGACCAAGGCGCTGACGTTCCTGATCGCGGGCGACGCGATCGGCCGCTACGGCACCCGAGACATGCGGGCGATCAAGGGCTACCTGGGGATCGCGCCCTGGGCGGGCACCTTCTTGCTCATGGGCGCTTTTTCGCTGGCGGGCACGCCCCCGTTCTCGATCTTCATGAGCGAGCTCATCGTGATCAGGGCGGGGCTGAGCTCCGGCCACTACGTTGCGGTGGCGGTGTTTCTGGTCGTGGTGGTGGTCATCTTCGCCGGGCTGATTCATCATATGGGGCAGATGGCCTTTGGGGTCGCGGACAAGACCGCCGGCCGCGAGCCGGAGGCGCGACTGCTCCTGTTGGGGGTGCTGCTGCTCGCGGCCGTGATGGTGCTGCCCGGGTTGTCCATACCAGCGAGCCTGAACCGCGTGCTGTTGCGCGCGACGGAGATCGTCCTTGGATAACGCAATGCCGGCGATGGAGCAGGAGCTGAGGTCGCGGCTGGCCGAACGTGCCGGGATCGAATGCGGCCCGCGCCCGCAAGATTTCACCGTGCGGTTGACTCGTGCCGAGGATGTCCCGGCCGCCGTGGCCGAGCTGTGCGCAGCCGGTCTGGCGCTGGCGATGCTGGTCGCGACCGACGAGGAGGCGACAGCGGAGCGAGACCTCAAGGTCCGCTATCTCTTTGAGCCGGGCGTGAGCGACACGCTTGCGCTGCCCGACACGTTCGTCACGCTGGTGGCCTCGCTCGACCCCGCCCGACCCGAGCTGCCGTCGATCTCCGCAGAGGTTCCTGCCGCCAACTGGCACGAGCGCGAGGCGCAAGACCTGTTTGGCATCGTGTTCCTCGGCCACCCCGACCCCCGGCCGCTGGTGCTGCACGATGGCTGGCCAAACGGGCTGTATCCGTTGCGCAAGGGATTCGATGCCCGGCAGCGTCCGGCGGTCGAGCCATCCGAGGAGTTTCCACACCTGGTCGTCGACGGCGAGGGTGTGTTCGAGGTGCCGGTGGGCCCGATTCACGCGGGCATCATCGAGCCCGGCCACTTCCGCTTCAGTACGGTCGGCGAGTCCGTGCTGAACCTCGAGCCGCGTCTCTTCTACACTCATCGCGGGTTGGAGAAGCGCGTCGAGGGGTTGAGTGCCCTGGACGCATTCTACGTCGTCGAGCGTATCTGCGGGGTGTGCTCGGTCTCGCACGGTCTGGGGTTTTGCGAGGCGGTCGAGCAGATCGCCGGAGTCGAGGTGCCAAGCCGGGCGCGAATGATTCGCACCATCGCGCTCGAGCTCGAGCGGATGTACAATCATGTGGGGGACATCGGCAACATCTGCGCCGGAGCGAGTTACCACTACGGCAGTTCCGCCGGGTCGCGGATGAAAGAGGCGCTGCAGCAGGTCAACGAGCGTTTGGCGGGCAACCGGTTCCTGCGCGGACTCCTGACGCCCGGTGGAGTCCGCCTGGACCTTGACGGCGATCTGGCGAGGGTGATCGAGGGCGCGATCTCCGTGACCGCCGAGGGGCTTGACAGCCTGATGGAACAAATTGAGGGGAACCCGTCGGTCCTCGATCGGCTGGACGGCCCCGGGCTGTTATCTCGGCAAGCCGCGATCGACCTGGGGGTGACCGGCGTGGCTGCGCGCGCCAGCGGAGTCAACCGCGACGCGCGTCGCGACCACCCCCTCGGTGCGTACGCCGAGGAGGGCAGCCCGTGCGTGATGGTGGCGACCGCCGTTGAGGGCGACGTCAACGCCCGGTTGAGCTTGCGGGCGGCGGAGGCCCGCGAGTCGATGCGGTTGGTGCGCGGCCTGCTTTCAGGCCGGCGTTCCGGACCGCTTTGCGCCGCGGTGCCCGACGTGCTGCCGCCGTGGCGCATCGGGCAATGCGCGATCGAGTCGCCGCGGGGGGCCGCGGTACACTGGCTGCGAACGGACGCCGCGGGCCGCGTCGATCGGTACCACCTACGGTCGGCGAGCTACGCCAACTGGCCCGCGGTCCCGCTTGCCGCCCTGACCGCGATCATCCCCGACTTCCCCCTGATCAACAAGAGCTTCGAGCTCTGCTACTCGTGTACCGACCGATGAAGAGTCCACCGGGAGCCACGTCATGCTGAAGGCCATTCTGCGAAGCCTGGGCACCGGGGTCGTGACGATCGACTACCCGGCGCAACCGGCGCAGCCGCCGGCCCGGTTCCGTGGTGCGCCCCAGGTGCGCCCCGGCAGTCCGTTCGACGCGCTCCCGCCGGCGTCGGTCTGTCCTTCGGGTGCCATCACCGGAGGGCCGGGTGAGTTGCTCTACGCCATCGACCTGGCCCGGTGCCTGTTCTGCGGTCGCTGCGCCCTTGGCCCACCCGAAGATGCCATCGAGATCGGACGGACAGTCGAGCTGGCCGCGCGCAGCCGCGAGCGCCTGGTGATCCAGGTCGAGCGCGATGCCGATGGCCGTGCGGCGGAGCTCCCTGCGCTGCCGTCGGGCGAGCAGGTCGCCGAGCGGATTCGCCGCACGTTGGGCCGCTCGCTGCAGCTTCGGCACCTCGATTCGGGATCGTGCAACGCCTGCGACTGGGAGTTGACCGCGCTGTTGAACCCCGTCTACGACGTCAGGCGCCTTGGCATCGACTTCGTTGCCTCGCCGCGCCACGCCGACGGCGTCATCGTCACCGGGTCGGTGACCCGCAACCTGGAGACAGCCGTTCGGCGGACATACGAGGCGGTCCCCGAGCCTCGTGTGGTGATCGCCGTCGGCGCCTGCGCCGCGTCGGGCGGCATCGTCCCGCGCAGCTATGCGAGCGCGGGCGGCGTGGGCGAGGTCTTGCCGGTGGACGTCTTCATTCCCGGCTGTCCACCGCGGCCAGAGGCGATTATTTTTGGGATCCTGCTCGCTGTCGGCCGCCTCGACGAGCGGCGGCGGTGAAGCGACCGCATTGACGTTGGGGGTTTGGTAGTAATGGAGATTTCAGTCGCATTTTGACACCAATTCTCCTGATACCAATTCTCTCCATCGAGGGTGTACGGTGAATCGCGCTGAACTCATCTCCAGTATGAACCGGGTGTCGTCCGAGCTGCTCCGGGAGAAGGGGTTCATCAGCGTCATCGACGTTCTGATTCACATGGGCAAGCTGACCAAGGAAGACCACGAGTCGTGGCGTATGAGACGGATTCCTTATCTGGAGCGAGCGATAAGGCTCAATCTCAGCCAGCTCAACCACTTGCGTCGGACGCTCCGGCAAAATGCCGTCAAGGGCCATCTCCAACCGCGGAAGACGGCTTACGTCTCCTGGGGGAAGGGTCCCAAACAATCGCTCCGGTTCAGCAAATCGGGACACCCAGGGATCGAAGATGCCTATGCGACTCACTTCGTGAAACGCAATCAGAGCGTGAAAAACAAGCCATCAGATCCGTTCCCCTCGGATCGAGGAGCTGCCGAAGTCGTGAAGATCGAACCGGACAGGAGTCAAAACAATCAAGCGGCAGAAGCGGACTGAACATGCCGATGGAGGGCCTTGATCGTTAACCGAAAACAGCATTGGCACCAGCCTGAAACATTTCGCCGTGGGTGACACTCCAGGGGCTACGGCGTACAATGGAACGGGGTATATCCATCCCGCGGAGGCAGGTCCGTGAAATACCTCGACGAGATCCCGACCTTCCCGGCTGAGAGCGCCCGGATCCTCGAGAGTCGCTACGGCATCGCCACCGCCGAGGCTTTCTACGAACACGCCCTCCATGAGCCGCACGGCCTCCGCACGGCGCTGGGTTTGAAGGAGGATGCGGACCTCGATCAGCTCATCAAGCTCGTCGAGGGCCACCTCGCACCCTCTTTCGTCCGCGGAGCCCAAGCCCCGGCTGTCCATCATCCACGAGGCGCCCTCGACCCCCGCGATCCGCGTCCGGGTCGTTGATCGGCAGCTCGATCGCTTGTCGACCTTCTGGAAGTCCCAGTTGCGGAAGGTCCGCACCGAGAAGATGATCGGCTCCTTGGCGTCCAGCCGCTTGCGCAGCCCGTCGATGTCCACGATCTGCGCGCGGGTCAGCGCCCGGGCCTGCTTCCACTGGTTCTGCTTGGCCTTCTGCTCCGCTCCCGGCGGCGGCGGGTCCTGGCCCTCCGTCGGCCCGATCGGCAGGCTCTCGTAATTCCAGGTCGCGGCCCGGCACGCTCCGCGCGTCGCCAGCCGCCAGCGATTCTATCTTCCTCAGAGACTCACTGGCCATGGCTGCCTTGAATGAGCCGGTCCCCTCCAGCAGTCTCACCGACTCTCGGCTCTGGGCCACAGCCTCCTCGAACCGCCCTTGCAGGACATTCAGGTTGGCGAGCATACTGAGGCTGCTCGCTACCCCATCGAGATTTCCGATCTCCTTGCTGATCCTGATCGATTCCTCGCAAAGCCTGCGCGCCTCGGCCGCGTTGCCCTGCGCCTGTTCGATCATGGCCAGCACGTGCAGGGAGGCGACACGGCCTTGGCGGTCGCCCAATTCGGCCAGCAGCAAAATCCCCTCCCCCTTCAGCTCGACTTCCGTCGCCCCCGGCTTGCCTTGCTCCGCCAACTGACTGGCCGCGAGGTTCTTGGCCGCACCCACGCTCTGGGCTGATGAAAAGTTGGTCTTGACTGGAACCGGGGGCGGTTGACAAATGGGTGTTTCTGTTGCGCGCGATCGAGAGACTGCGCAGGCGAGCGATTCCTTTCCCCGCCTTGCGAAGGGG
>JBIOJM010000194.1:0-18738 GCA_044450785.1 Isosphaerales bacterium | reverse complement strand
TTGTTGCTAAACACTGGTTTTCTCGTACAATTGCCATTTCTGAGGGGTGCATTCACCGACAATCGTGTAGGTCTCTGTGTCGTTTTTCGCTCCGCGAAACAACATGCATTTCGCGGAGCTAAAGTCGACTTTACTCGAGTCTGTACCATCATTGCTGGGATTTTGTTCGAAAAAAATCCCTGACGGCGTTGGCCCTCACCCCAGCCCTCTCCCCCGGGAGAGGGTGCCAGATACAATTCATCAGCCGTTGCTGTGCTGTGGCGAGGCCTCGGCCCCGCTGCCCCTTGCTCGAAAAACCCCTCCCACTGAGCCCCGGGAAGGCTCGTGGCCCTGGACACGGTCATCTTCGGATCATCGCGCCAGGCCCGCGGTTGACCGTTTGGGAATTGAACCGCGAAGTGATCGAGACTGCCCCGGCTCTTCGCGCGAGGTATCGCTCACGGGGACATTGCTCTTTTCCGGAGACGATTGCACACTGTGGGCCTCACGGAGCACCCACTTCAAAGCCACGTTTGAATCGAGGACGTCTTTCATTCCTCGTCGCGGCCTCCGCGGATCAGGTCGACCGCGACATTCAGGACACCGTGCTTCTCGAAGACCTCGCGGGTTGCCTGCTCCGAGCGTTCCTGGAGGAAACGGTATCTGATGGATACATCCGGAGCAGCGACCGTATTTCGAGGCCTGCCACCGATTCCCACAAATCCCATCCTGTCTATTCCCTGCCTTTGGCCGGTGGCCCAGAGACCAAGACGGTGCCTGAATGCCGAAGGCGCGAGAGGTGATCCCTTGCGATGCGCGACAGGGGCGGGGTCAGGAGACCCGCGCCCAGCGCGTTGTGACAGGGGCGGGGTCAGGAGACGCGCGCAGCGCGTTGTGACAGGGACGGGGTCAGGGGACCCGCGCCCAGCGCGTGCCGGCGCGCCTCCGAGCGGCACTCGGCAGTTGCCGGCGTGTACTTCTCGTGGTACAATCAAACGTATCCTTGGAGGTACGTTCGATGGCCAAGATCCCCGCGATCGTTCCGGTGTCGGAGCTGAGGCAGAATTCGGCCCGGGTCTTGAAAGACGTGAAGAAATCGAAGAAGCCGCTCGTCATCACCCAGCGCGGACGGGCAACGGCGGTCCTGATGAGTCTTGACACGTATGAGCGGTCCGAAGCCGAGCGCGAGCTCCTGCTCTTGCTGGCCCGCGGCGAAAAAGAGATCGCAGGAGAAGTTGGGTACCCTCTCGACGGGGTACTGGCGGAAGCCGACGCCCTCTTGTCGGAAGACTGATCGTGAAGGTCTTGTTCACTCCCTCGGCGAGGGTTCAATTCCTCACCGCGGTCGAGACGATCCGGCGCAACAATCAAGCCGCTGCTCGGAGATTTCGACTCCAGGCGGGGAAATCGCTCAAGCGACTGGAACGATTCCCCCGGTCGGGCGCGGTCATCCCCGAGTTTCCGGAGCTTTCTTACCGCGAGATCTATGTCAAGCCCTGCCGGTTCTTCTATCGCGTTCGAGAAGACACCGTATGGATCGTCGCACTCTGGCACGGAGCTCAGATTCCCGATGAACCAGAGGACACCTAGCTCGGAACACGGGTGGGTAACATGGGAAGCGCGCACTCCTCGCTGTCTCGAACACCGCGTCGACGTGTCGAGCACAGCGACGATCCAGTTTCCCCGATTCAATTCCTCCCGGGACACGATCACAACGGGCCGTTGCCCGCGTCGGTACCGGACTGGCCAGGTCGATCTCACCGGGCCGGATCATCAGTCAGTTCCACGACACCGACTGGTGATCGACTCGGATAATGGCTCCGCACCCTCACTCCGATTCGCCGGATCGGACAGTTCCTGCCGCGACTGGCGGTCCGATCTCAATCTTGTCCACCAGCATCACATCGATGATATGCAGGCGCTCATCGGGGCCGACCACGACCGCGGTCCGCCCCCCGGGCGGATGCGCGATGAAATCGGGATGAGGCACGTCGACTCGCGTCCCGTCCGCCAGACAGAGCGCGAACGGCCGGAATGGTGCCGCGTGGATCACCTCTTGCAGATTCTCTGTCCGCACGTGCTCGACTCCTCGGTTGATTTGGCGACGAATACCCTACGGCGATTATACATCGAATAATCCCGCAGCGCGGCTCGTCCAACCGACAGGTATTGTATACGGACCCAGACCCGCGGACTTCGTCCGATCCCGATCGACCCTTCTTGAGAGGACGAAGCATGAACGCCTCCCTTTGGCTGGTGGCCGGCTTGGCGTGCGCCCAGTTTGGCCGGCCCGTGGAAACGGCACGTGCAAACCCCGCCCAGGACGCTCGGGGACTCGCCGAGATCGTGCCTCCGCCCCGACCCGTAGCGAGCAAGATCACCGCCGTCACCGTGTACCAAGGGCAGGCGCTGGTGACCCGCGAAGTGAGCGTCCCGGAGGGGGACGGGACGGTCGAGCTGGTCGTCACTCCGCTGCCCGCGCAGGCCATCGAGGGCTCGCTCTACACCGAGGGGGCCGACGGCCTGCGCGTGCTCACCACCCGGTTCCGGACCCGCGCCGTCAAGGACGACACGCGACAGGAGGTCCGGGCCAAGGAGGAGCTGCTCAAGAAGCTTCAAACCGACGCCCAGAGGCTCCAGAAGGAGATCAGCGTCCAGCAGGAGGACCTCCGGTACCTCCAGAAACTCGAGGGCTTCACCGGCACGGCACTCACCGGGCTGACGGAAAAGGGCCGGCTTGATAGCGAGGCCATCCTCACTCTCAGCAAGTTCGTCATGGAAAACCGAGGCGCAAAGACGAAGACCGAGACCGACCTCAGCCAGCAGTTGCGGGCCAATAACGAGGCGGTCGCCTTCGCCACGCGCCAGCTCGCCGAGCTGTCGGCCGGGTCGAGCCGCGTCGAGCGTGACGCCGTCATCGTGGTGCACAAGGCCCGCCCGCAGGCGGGCACGGTGCGGCTCGGCTACCTCGTCGGCTCTGCAAACTGGTCGCCCCAGTATCGCCTCCGCGGCGCCTCCGCCGACGCCCCCGTCCGGCTCGAGTACCTCGCCGCCCTGGTCCAGCAGACCGGCGAGTCGTGGTCAGGTGTCCGCGTCACGCTCTCCACAGCCCGGCCGTCGCTGGACGCCGCGCCGCCCGAGCTACTCCCGCTCAAGATGGCCGGCGCCGGCATCGTGGACCCCGGCCCGATCGATGCGCCTGACGACAAATCACTCAAGATCCTCGAGAGGCTCGACGAGCCCATCTCCATGTCGTTCAAGGAGGAAACCCCCCTCGAGGACGTCCTCGCGTACATCAAGCAGGCGACCACGACCGCGACTCACTCGTGCATCCCGATCTACGTCGATCCCGTCGGTCTCCAGGAAGCCGAGAAATCCATGTCGTCGACGGTGAGGAACATCTCGCTCGAGGGCGTCCCGCTCAAGACCACCTTGAAACTGCTCCTGAAGCAGCTCGACCTGACCTACGAGGTCAGGAACGGCCTGTTGACGATCACCTCGATCGAGTCGACCGATCGGGCGGAGGAGGACGACGGGGCCAGCCGAAGCGGCCTCATGGCGGGCATGGGGGGCGGGATGGGGCTTGCGCTGGAGCAGACTCTGGCGTCCGGGGGCGCAAGGCTCAACCAGGCGGCCGCGAGCGATCAGGCTGAGGAGCTGCGCGTCTCGGATGCGCGGAGCTCGGCCCCGGCCCCGGCGGAGAAGGACGGCCCCAGCGTCACGTTCCCCGTCGCCGGCCGCCTCGACATTCCCTCCCGCCGAGAGCCGCAGTTGCTCGAGGTGGCACGCGTCGAGCTGGCGGCTGAGTACTTCGCCAAGGCTGTGCCCGTGCTGACGCCACGCGTGTATCGCCTGGCCAAGCTGACAAACAAGAGCGACTTCGTGCTCTTGCCCGGCGAGGCCACAGTCTACGTCGGCGGCGATTTCGTCGGCCGGATGCGACTGCCCCTGGTGGCCGCCGGCGAGCCGTTCATCGCCGGATTCGGCGTGGACCCTCAGCTCCAGGTGAGCCGTCGGCTCGTCCGAAAGTCTCGCTCGGTGCAGGGAGGCAACCAGATCTTCGACTACGAGTTCCGGATCGGGCTGCGAAACTACCGGCCCAGCCAGGTCAAGGTCCAGCTCTGGGACCGTTTGCCGAAGCCGCAGGGCGAGGCGGTGGCTGTCAATCTGGGCAAGACGTCGGCCGAGCTCAGCACCGACGCTCTCTACCAGCGCACCGCTCGGATGGATAACCTGCTGCGCTGGGACGTGGATGTGCCACAAGGCACGGTCGGCGACAAGACGTGGTACCTGAACTACGAATTCCACCTGGAATACGCCCGCACCCTCCCCCAGCCCCGTTTCGTATCCGGCGGCCTGCGCGAAGGCCCCATCGGTGGCGGCGCCATGGGCGGCATGGGCGGCGGGATGGGCGGCGGAATGCGATCGGTGAATCCCAAGAGTGATTGATTCCAAGGGAGACCCGCTGTCATGAAGTCCATTTCACGACGAAACATGCTGAGCCAAACAAGCTGCCTGAGTGGCACCTTGTTGGTGGGGCCGAACCTGGCGGCGACGACGGGCGCACAGCCATCCGACGGGCCTCGAGAGGGAAGGCGCAAGCTGAAACTGATCGTCACTGGTGGCCATCCCGGCGATCCCGAGTACGGCTGTGGAGGCACCATCGCCCGCTGCACGAGCCTCGGGCATGACGTCGTCCTCTTGTACCTGAACAGGGGCGAGGCGCCTGGAAAGCTGAAGGATTTCGCCGACACTCGCATCGCCGAGGCCGCCAAAGCCTGCGAGATCTTGAAGGCGCGCCCCCTGTACGCGGGGCAAATGAACGGCAAGGCGGTCGTCGATCCTGCCCACTACGAGGCATTCCGAAAGATCCTGGAGACCGAGCGACCCGACGTCGTCTTCACCCACTGGCCGATCGACAACCACGCCGACCACCGCGCCATCTCGATGCTGGTCTATGATGCCTGGCTGCGGATGGAGAAGCGATTTGCACTTTATTACTACGAAGTGTCGAATGGTGAAGACACTGTCCACTTCTCCCCCAATCAGTACGTGGACATCACCAAGACCGAACCGCGAAAACGCCTGGCTTGCTACGCGCACGCCAGTCAGAGCCCCGACAAGTTCTACTCGTTGCAAGAGCAAGTCACACGGTTTCGCGGGGTCGAAAGCGGGCATCGACAGGCCGAAGCTTACATCCGCCACGTCCAGAGCCCCGACTCTGCACTCTTTGTCGAGAGGAGATGACCATGATCGAGAATTATTACACGCCCGAACAGATGGAGTACTTGAAGAAACGCGGCGAGCAGATCGGTCAGGAGCGAATCCAGCAAGTTCAGGCGGAATGGCCCGAGCTGATCACCCTCGTCCGCGCCGCAATGGAACGAGGCACCGACCCGACGTCTTCGGAGGTGCTGGTATTGGCACGGCGCTGGATGGGTCTGATCAACGAGTTCACGGGCGGAGACCCTGGAATCGAACGATCCGTCGGCCGGCTGTGGAACGAGAAAGGGGATACGCTCGTCGCCAAGTATGGATCCGAATACGACTCGCGCGGCCTCTCCGATTACATCGGTCAGGCGATCGCGGTCGTGAAGGGCTCAGGCTAAGCACCGGGAAACACCGGTTCGTCAATTCGGCCGTTCGAAGACACGCTTGCCGTCGAGATAAGTGGCCAGTGCGCGGGTGTCCTTGATCTCGTCCTCCGGGCACGTCAGCAGGTCACGGTCGATGACGACGAAGTCCGCTTGTTTGCCCTCCTCGAGCGATCCGACCCGGTCCTCCAGGGACTGCAAGCGGGCGTTGTTGATCGTGTAGAAGCGGATCGCCTGGGCTCGGGTCAGGGCTTCCTCGGGGTGGAGCTGCCCTTCGAAACCAATCGCCCGCCGCGTGATCGCGACCCACATGGCGAGAAAGGGATTGTACGGATTGATCGAACGGAGCGAGCCGATCTTCTGCATGTGGTCGGAGCCGCCGCCGGCGATCACTCCGGCCTCGAACAGGCTCCGCAGGGGCTGGAAGTACCGCAGGCGGTCGTAGCCGAAATGAGCGGCGAGGGTCCGCGTATCCAGGTAGAGCCACGCCGGCTGGATGTCGACCATCACGCCCAGCCGGGCGGCCTGCTCGATCGCCTCGCGACTCATGAAGTTGGAGTGAGTGATGCAGGGGCGGCTCGGTGCGACCGGCATCTCCTTGTTGACTTCCTCATAGGCGTCGAGCAGGGCGTGGACAGCCCCGTCGCCCACGCTGTGGGCCGTGAATTGTAAGCCCGCAGCCACGGTCGCCCGCACGATCGGCACCAGGCGTTCCCGCGGGATGAACAGCACGCCCCGGTAGCTCGGGTCGTCGATCGCATAAATCCGGCTCACCCCCCACGGCTCCCGCATGTAAGCGCTGCCGGTGAGCATGCCTCCGTCGAGGTACGTTTTGATTCCGACGATCCGGAGCCTCGGTCCGCCACGGCGAAGGGGGTGAGCCGCCACTCGGCGGATCTCCGCGAGAATCTTCTCGAGCGGGCCGAGCGTCTCGACGTGGTGCGAGATGCCGAGGCGGATCGTCAGGGCGCCGGCCTCGTGGAGCCGCTGGTAGCGGTCGATCGCCGGAGGATAAGCGTCGCGGTCGATGACGGACGTGATCCCGACCGAGTTATAGTCCTTCAAGAGCTCGATCAGCCGCCGGTCCTGGTCTCGCTCCGAAGGCTTGCGTTCCGAGGACTCTTGCTTGATGTACCGGGTGCAGTTGCGAAGGATGCCGGTCGGCTCACCGGTGCGAGGGTCTCGTTCCACCTTGCCCGGCCCGTCGACCCGGAAATCCTTGTCGATGCCGCTGAGCTTCATCGCCAGCGAGTTGACCGACGCGTCGGGCCCGGTCGCGAACAGCACGGGATTCTTGGGCGCGGCCCGGTCCAGCTCGTCCCGCGTCGGGTAGCGCTGCTCCTCGAGCCGGGTGATGAATACCTGCCGCACGACGACCCACCGGCCGGCGCCCAATGCCTCGGCCCGCGAGTGGATGTAATTGAGCACATCGGAGATCGTCTTCATCTCGGGGATCGGGTGGTCGAACTCGATCATGCAGGCGTCGGTCGGGTGGGCGTGGGAGTCGATCAGGCCGGGCAAGACCGTTTTACCCGCGAGGTCGACCAAGGCCGTGTTCGGCCCGCGCGTCTTCAAGACCTCGTCATTCGACCCGACGCGGATCAGGCGGTCTCCCTTGACGGCCAGTGCCTGGCGGATCGAGAACTGCCGATCCGCCGTGACGACCTTGCCGTGATAGAGGATCAGGCCGGCGTCCTCGTCGGCCCGAGCGGCCCTTCCGACCAAGCCGATGGGCAAGAGCAAGCAGGCAAGACAAAGACAAGACCGTGGTGTCATCATGTGAATGATCAGTGGTAAGTCCTGGCGGGGCGGAGACCGAAGGCCGAGTTACGGGACGTCGGGGCGAGCCAGTCCTGGCGCGCCGAGCGGAGGGTAATCGCCGGCAGATTGTAGTACGACCCGCCCCGGAGCAGACGAGGGGGCGTGTCATTAATTTCTTCAGAGATCTTTATGGTATCACTGAACAGCCCCCTCCGTTGCGGCATCAGACGGTGAAAACTATCTTGCACCCATTCCAACTCGTTCCCCAGCATGTCGAACAACCCCAAATCGTTCGGCAGCAAGCTCCCGCACGACCAGGCGTGGTTTCGGCTGTTGTCCGTATACCAAGCATACTTGCCCAGAAGCTCCATCGAGAAGCCGAAGTAACGGCTGGTCATGGTACCCGAGCGGCAGGCGAATTCCCATTCCGGCTCGGTGGGCAGCCGGTAGCCGGTGCGCTCGAGCACGTCGGCGGGAATCGTCATTCCCTCGGCGTAAGCCCCGCCCTGGGCGGGGAGGTAACACCACTGGTCCCTGGGCAACCCCTCCTGCTCGCTCAACCAGTTGCAGTAGTTCACGGCGGTGTACCAGGTGATCCCGAGCATGGGACCATCCGGGTCGGGGCTCCACTGGTTCAAAAGGCTCCGGGGCAATCCGAGCTGGGTGTTGGTCCGCGCGAACCTCTGCCACTGATCGAGAGTGATCTCGCTGGCGGCGATGGCGAACCGGCGGCGGATGACCAGGCGGCGTGGCGTTTCCATCATGACATTACGATTCGGCTCCGCCGGCGGTGACCCCATGCGGAACTTCGGTCGGGGCCCTGGGCGGGGTCGGGAGACCCGCGCCCAACACCTTCGAGAGACCCGCGCCAAACAACGCGCCCAACACCTTCGGGAGACCTGCGCCGATCCATGCGGTCGAGTTCGGCGGCGATCGCCTTCGGATCAGCGCCCAGGGGGTTCAACCAGTTGATGATGAAGCTGCGAAGCCGCGGGTCAGGGCTATGCCGCAGGAGAGGCCAGACCTCCTCGGACCGGCCTAGCCGCACCAGCGTGATTGCCGCCCGCGCCTGCCGCTCGGCGAGTTGGTCCTTGACCTCCTCGTCGTGGACGGGAACGATATGGGGGTGGTCGAGCCTGGCGAGGGCCCGGGCCTCGGCAAGGTACTCCAGGGCGGCCTCGGGGCCGGCGACCCGCTCGGGGCTGGTGACCTTGATCGCCACAGGGCGGTCGAGGTCGTTGTCATGAGCCAGATAGACTTGACCGAAGCCGCCGTGGCCCAGCAGTCTGATCACTCGGTAGCGACCGATCTCCGAAGCGACGCCGAACAAGAACGAAGCGTCGGTGTCGTCGGGCGAGTTTCTCCGGACTTTTGTTTCTGGCTGCTTCTCGTTCTCATCCATCGCCCCAACACTTCCGGTCATCGAAGTTGACGGGGTGCCCGCGAAAGGGTTCAGGCCCGCGGGCCGGGGCTCCGGGCCCCAGTCCGTGGCACCGGTCAACGCCTCCAGCGTGTGCTGGCAGGCGGCGCAGCCTTCCACGTGCCGCTCCAGCTCATCGAGCTCGGTGTCGACAAGGCGGTTGTCCAGAAGGAGCTCGAGCCGGTCGCGGTCCGGACAACGATTCATTCGGCCCCTTCCAACTTCCGGATCTCTTCCCGGATCATCTTCTTGACCTCGCTCTTGGCCACGTACACCCGGGCGACCTTCATCTGGAGGATCTTGGGCCGGTACCGCGCGACGAAATCGCTCCAGGCGGCCTGGTCGCTGGGGTCATGGCGGAGCCGTCCCAGCAAGGTGGTGCTGGTCCGCGCGGAGTGGTCTCGTGGCACGGGGATCATCTCCGAGAAACCCAAGGGCTCCGCCCGACCTCAAGTGAATGCAAGCTTGTACAACACCAGCATAACGCAAGACGAAAGCAAAGAAAACCAATTCAATCGGCTTAGGTTTTTGAGGGACGAGAGTAAGGACTGATAGGGAATGCTGGTTTTTCACGCGGACCGGTTCTCTTCAGAGAAAGGCTTGCATCATGTTGTCTGCATCCTGGTTTCGACGGTTGACAACGGGCTCTCCGACTCGGTCGCGGCGCCCTGGACGAAGACCCACCCTTTCGCGGCGCTCGGTCCTGCCTCGCCTGGAAGCGCTGGAGGTCCGGAGCCTGCTCAGCACCTTCACGGTGACCAACCTGCTCGACAGCGGCGCCGGCTCGCTTCGGGCGGGCATCCTCTCCGGCGACAGTACCATCGCCTTCGCCCGAGGGCTGCACGGCACCGTCACGCTGACGAGCGGCGAACTGCTGATCAGCGACAGTGTGACCATCAATGGCCCGGGGGCGAATCATCTGTCCGTCAGCGGCAACAGCTCCAGCCGCGTCTTCGAGATCGCGGGGGGCCAGAACGTGGCCATGAACGGCCTGACGATCACCAACGGCCAAACCGTCGCCGCCAACGGGGGCGGCATTCTCATCGACGCGGGTGCTACCCTCAACCTCGACCAGGTCGTCGTGGCCAACAACAGCGCCTACGCCGACTCCTCAGGCAACAACTACGGCAGCGGCGGCGGCATCGAGAATGACGGCAGCCTCACCGTCGCGGAATCCATCTTCACGAACAACCTGGCCTCCGGCGGCAATTTCACCAACCCCATCACCGAAGGCTCTGCCGGCGGAGCGATCGACAGTGCTGGTCCTTCACTGACGGTGACCACCAGTGCGTTCACCAACAACCAGGCGGTCGGCCCCGCGACGGGGACCGGTGAAGGCAATGGTGGCGCCATCAACAACAGCTCGAACGCGACCATCACCGACTCCACGTTCAAGGGCAATCTTGCGCTCGGCCGCACCACCAACGGCGGCGCCATCAGCACTGGCGAGAACGAACTCACCAACCCGGCCACGGACCCGCTGGCCATCAGCAACTGCACGTTCACCGCCAACCAGGCCATCGGCGCCAACGGCACCAACAACTTCACCCACAAGTATGGCGGTCAGGCCCTGGGCGGCGCCATCGCCAATGCGGCCCCGCTGACGATCACGGCCAGCACGTTTACCGACAACCTGGCCAAGGCCGGCGATCAGGGCAACAACCTCAACGGCATTGACGGCGAACCCTTGGTCGGCAGCGCCTATGGCGGCGGCATTGTCAACTTCGCCAGCTCGCTCATGGTCACCAACACGACCTTTATCGGCAACCGGGCCATCGCCGGCAACTCCGCCACCGGCGTGGGCGGTTCGGCCGTGGGAGGCGGCGTCTGCGGGTTCATCTTCTCTGTCCCGACCCTCACCAACGTGACCCTCGTCAGCAACCAGGCGATCGGCGGCAGCGGCGGCCCCGGGTACACCGGCGGCAGCGGATTCGGCGGCGGCTTCTACAATGGCGTCGACTCGACCGCCGCGGTCTCGGACGCCCTCTTCTTCGAAAACCAGGCCGGCGGCGGTGCCGGCGGGAATGGAGCCACGGGCGGTGTCGGCGCTGGCGGTGCCATCGCAAACGGCGGTGGTACCGGCGCATTGGAGGTCGCTTTCCTGGGTCTCGGTACGGACACGTCGAGCCTCTCCCTCGCCGGCAGTGCGCTCATATTCAACGTGGCCCAGGGCGGCGCCGGAGGGGCCGGGGGCAACGGCGGCAGCGGCCTGGGCGGCGGACTCTTCGCCGATGCGGTCACGACCGCCGCGATCTCCAACAGTTTGCTGGTCCTCAACCACGCCATCGGCGGCGAAGGCGGCAGCGGCGGCACCGACGGCAATGGCTTCGGGGGTGGCATTTATGTCACCAGCGGCGCCAGCGTCTCCCTCAAGAAAACGACGGTCGCTCTGAACGTCGCCTCCACCAGCAACAACGATATTGATGGGACCGTGACCTACCTCTGAGGACCCACGCTCTCTCCTGCCGGTGGTCACTGACGGACCGGTTGAGCAACACGATCGCCCGCGGCGAGCACGCGCGGGCGATCCTCACCGCCGCCGATCAGCGAGGTGATCGACTCGAGCTTTCCTCTGGAGGCTCCTCCGATGACGAAACCGATCACGGTGACCTGGCTGCTGCAAGGACGACTGCTCAGGAACTTGGGCGACAAGGTCTTGATCGTGGTCTTGATCGTGGCGACGGGGATCGGGTTGACGTGGCTAGACTCATGGGCGATCCGGCCGGGACGGGAACTCGAACTCCACGACAATCCGGGCTCAGGCGTTACCGTCCGCGCCGAAGTGCTCCATCTGTGGCTGCCACAAACCCTGATCGATTTGGCGCGAAACCAGTCCATGTCCTTGGTCGCGCTAACTCACCAGGAATCGCGAACCTCCCTCGAACGCCGAGGACAGGATCTCTGGTACGCGTTAACGACCCGAAGTCATCAGGTCAACGGCCGCGTCGCTGACGTCACATTCATCCGGCACCCGTACCGCGACCCCCAGTTTTTCCAGGAGTTCCTGGACGTCCTGACCACGGCGGCCGGCAATCCGCCATTCTATTCAGCGTCGGACTACTCCGGGGCCGAGGTTCACATCCTGTCCGCGGAGCTGTCGGAGCGAGAGCCCCGGGAGGTTGTCGAGGAATTGTTGTCTCTGCGGCGCCCTCTTTCTGAGCGTTCGCAAGGATCGAGCTTCGGAAATAGAGGAACGGCAATCCCGAAACGGTGGTAGACTTTTGTTGGAGTCCCGCCTTCAGGCGGTTTCATGAGACCCGGATTCCGCCTGAAGGCGGGACTCCAACCAAAACCGGCGCAACAAAAGCCAGCCGAGCCGACGGCTCCAGCGAGCCAGATCAAGACCAGCTTTTCACCAGCCCACCCAGGCTCTACCGGCACAACGATACCGGACCACATCATCGAAAGCAGGCCGGATGTTCCAAGACGATCTCTCGTTGGACGAAGCGCGTCGACTGGCCCTCGCCGCCCAGGGCTTTGATCGCCGTCGTCCCAGCGGCCGGGTCGGCGCACGCGAACTCCGGCGCACGATCCGGCAGCTCGGCCTCCTGCAGATCGACTACGTCAATGTCCTCGTCCCCGCACACTACCAGGTGCCGTTCTCGCGACTCGGGCCCTATGAGAAGTCGCACCTCGACGATTTGGTCTATCGGAGGCGCGAGTTCACCGAGCAATGGGCCCACGAGGCGTCGATCGTCCCGGTTGAGAGCTGGCCATTGCTCCGGCACAGAATGGAGACGCACCGGGTTCGGCCTTACGGCTTCGAGTCGTTCCTGGAACAGAACCCGGAATATGTCGCGTGGATCCTGGACGAAGTGGGCACGCGCGGCCCGCTTGCCGCGGACCAAGTGCCCGAACGGGATGGCATTCCTCACCGTATCCCGGGCGCGTGGTTCGGCAGTGTCCCCAGGGCCGTGCTCGAGGCACACTTCGCACGTGGCAAGCTCGCCGTGGCCGAGCGCCGACCCGACTTCGCGCGCACCTTCGACCTCGCGGAGCACATCATCCCCCCCGAACATCACAGCCGGGAGGTGGGACGCGAAGAGGCGCAACGCGAGTTGCTACGCCTGGCCGCGTGCGCACACGGCGTCGGCACCGCGGACGACCTGGCCGATTACTATCGCATGCCGGTTCGGGAGGCTCGCCCGCGTCTCGCCGAGCTGGTCGAAGCAGGTGAGCTGCGTGAAGTGCGGGTCGAGAGCTGGCGGCAGCCAGCCTATCTCGACGCGAAGGCGCGCGTACCGCGCGGGATCGACGCCGCGACGTTGCTGTCGCCGTTCGACCCGCTGATCTGGTACCGAGCCCGCGCGGCCCGGCTCTTCGACTTCGAATACCGCATCGAGATCTTCGTGCCACAGGCAAAGCGGCGATGGGGTTACTACGTCTTGCCGTTCTTGCTCGGCGACCGGCTCGTGGCCCGCGTCGACTTGAAGGCTGACCGAACGAAGCGCAGGCTGCTCGTTCTGGCGGCCCACATCGAACCCCATGCCCAGCCCGGCCCGGCCGCCGACGCCCTGGCCGCCGAGCTCCGGACGATGGCCGGCTGGCTGGGCCTCGAATCGGTCGTCGTCGAACAGCGTGGTGATCTCGCCCGGCCTCTGGCCGCCGCGGTTCGCGCTCGCGTTTAGGCCCGTGTCGATGAGAGGTCTATCATGTCACCCAAGCGTCATCTGGCCGGTCTCTGCTTGCCGCTGATCGTCTTCGGCATCGGCGCGGACGAGCCCTCCCAGGAAAACAAGGCGACTGCGTGGCAAGATGCCGTCACGTATCGGATGCCCGGCGATGCCGCCATCAAGAGCCGTGTGACGCGGTCAGCCGAGTGGCTCCAGAGGCACGTGATGTCCATCTCCCGGCCGGGCGAAGAGCGGCCGTTGCGCGTGATCGCCTGGAAAGACCCGACGCTTGCACCCACGGACCCCAAGCTTTTGGCGGGATACGTGATTACCGACACCCTGTGGTCCGCGAAGGCCCTGACGCTCTTCGATCCGGCCGCCGCGCTCGAAATGGAGGCGAGCATCGAGCGCCTGGGGTGGTCTGGGAACGGGCTGCATGACGTGCTGTTTCATCCGATCGACAAGATCCTGCATTGTCCCGCCGATCAGGATTTTGTGCACGGTTTCTCGCTGGGGCGTTTTCCGACGGCCGATGGCCGCATCATCGACCTGAGGGTCTTTCGGCATGGGACAGTCAGGCGGGAATCCTGGTCGATTTCGTCAACTATCCAGATTGGCTCGAGTTTCGAGAGGGTAAGCGGGCCGCCTGCCGCCATTTCACGTTCAAGCTGGGAGTGCTTCTTTACGCGATCCGGCTGCTGGGGATGGAGCGGGAAATCGGCCCTACTCTCGCAAGCATGAAGCAACGCCTGTGGAGCGCGCAGACCCAGAGCGGAGGGCTGGCTCACTTCGTTGACGTTCGAAACAGCGGAAAAGTGACAACGGGTCTACAGCCAACCGGCGAGGCGTCGGCCATCGCAATCCTGGCGGAAGTGGTGGAAGCCAAGCGACACGTCCCACCCTCCCATCCTTGAAACCACGTCATCGATTCGTGAGCCATCCTTGGACAGCCCGTCGCGCTCGCCCTTGTTCGCCTTCGACTATGCGTTCGTCTTCAGGGCCGTATTGCACCACGAGACGATCATTGGGCTGGATGGCGTCGTAAAGCTGCAAGGCCATGAAGTTGTCGGGGTCGGTCAATGCCCCGACAACCAGCGGGAGTATTTCGGGACCGAGTGCGACCAAGGCGTCGAACTCCTTGCCGACGATCCGCGTGTGAGGATCAGAGCTCATTGCCAAACCGCCTCTGAACCAGGTCTCCTGCCATGCGCTGAAGGCGGCATCGAATGCCGCCCGTAACTCGGCGGGTACTCTCGTGCGTTGGTCTCGCAGAATCTTCTTTTGCGTCGCGGTGAGGAACGACTTGGAAGATCTTTCTTTCATGCTCTCCTCCAGGAGTCGTTTATTGCATGCTTTCGAGCAACTGCCGCGCCCGCCGCTCGATCCAGTGCCGGCCGAAACGGCGACCCAGGTCGCGCGCCGCGATCAGGAGCGATTCGGCCTGGTCGCGATGACCGCTGTCGAGCATGGTTTCGGCGGCGTCGAGCGCCAGCTCGGCGCCGGTCGTGTCGGGCTTGATGAGTCGCAGATAGACGCACAGCGCCGCTTCGGCGCGACCTGCCCGCGCGAGGATTTCGGCGTGCCAGACGTCCAGGGTCGTCGCGGTCTTGTCGTCACCCATCGATCGTGCTTGATCGATCCAGCTCATTGCGCCGTCGTAATCGTCGCGGCTCATCGCGTTTCGCACCAAGGCAGAGACCACAGAGGTCAGATCGAACGGGGGGATTGCGCCGGGCCGGCGCTCTACGAGCCCGGAGGCCAGGCGCGCGGTCCGCGCATCGTCCTTCAGGCCGGCGGCCGACGTGACCGCCTCGAGCAGGCCCAAGTCGTCCAGGACCGCGGCGTCGAGCCGATCGAGCTCATCGGGAGCCGCGCAGCCCAGGTCCATGGGATCGACCGTGGTGGCATCGACCAGCTCGAGCCCGAGTCGCCGTCGCAGCCGGTCAAACGGATAGCCCTGGTAGAGGGCCCGGGCGCTGGGACGGCTGCCGACCTGTTCGCGCAACCGGACGACCGCCGTCAGCTTGGCGCGGGCAGCCGCGTCACCACTCTGGGCCCGGCGCGCGGCGTCCAGTGGAGAACGGTCATCCAGCCCGTGACGTGGCCGGTGAATCCATTGGTTTTCGAAGTACTGCTCGACCGACTCGCGCTGGAGCTGATCCTTCAGGTCAGGATCGACCTCGGGTGGGATCCGAAAGATCCAGAGATCGGCGTCGAGAAACGGGAACGGAAGCGGCGATGCCTCGCGCCGGATCGACCGGACGCCGGTGTCGAGCCGCTTGAAAAGGACCTCCTCGATCCGCTCGAGGGTCTCGACTCGAGGGCTCGAGAGCCTGAGCGAATTCCTGCTGATGAAAACGCTGGCCAGGACGATCGGCAGATCGGCGGCCCTCGGATGTCGATCAGTGATCCTCGAGCGCGGCCGATCGAGCCACTCGAACACCTCGATCCGGGAGCTCTCGTCGAGCGCATCACCCGGGGCGCCCGGCGTGGGGACCGTCTCAATTTCGGGAAACTCGTCGAGCAGCCAGGAGGTGTCACCGGGCCCCCAGGCGATGGTGCAGGCGAAGCGCAGGTCGTCGGCCAGCGTCTCGGCTCCTCCACCCTGGCGCAGCACCTCCGCCAGGGTCCAGGCGTCGACGGCCTGATCAAACGCCCGTCCCGCCTCCAGATTGACCACACGGTCCAGACCGGCGACCGACTCGCGATTCTTTCCCAACCAGGCCAGGCAAAGAGCACGGTTGTACCATGCCGCGGGGTCGGACGGGTCTTCCGCCGCCAGCCGGCCGAACAACTCGGACGTCGTCTCGAGGTCCTGGGCGTTCGATCCCCGCATCTGTTCATCCCAGACAGCGCGACGTGAACGATCAGCGGGCTCGCGAAGCCGGTAGGGTTTCCGCGCCGCCAGCGGCAAGTCCCAGGCGGACTCGAGGGTCGAGAGGGCCTGGTTGGCCACCGCCCTATCGGGGTCGGCACGCAGCGCGCGTTGCCAGCTTCCCCAGGCGGCCAGGGGGCGCTGGCTCTTCAAATGATGCCAGCCCTCGTGCACCAGCGATGTCGACGATCCGCTGTTCAAGGCCGATGACACCGACGGATCTCCCTTCGAATCGCCAAGGATGGTCCGGCGTCTGGTTACCGGCACGGTCCCCACATCCTGGGAGCCATCATACCGACCCAAGGCGGGACTCCCACAAGCCCGCTGAAACCGAGAGTCGGCGGAGCGAACCAATGACGCATCGTTTGGTCCGGGCTTCAGCCCAATTCCGGGACCGCGTTCGATGTTCTTCCCTCCCGTGCTTGACAGCCCGCCGGTAAAATGGTGATCGTACGCGCAGCAGCTCTCCAGGCGGTCCCGGCCGGCATGTCCGGTCCAGTTCAGAGCGTTTGCCCCAGGTGGGGTACGCCGTGCGTCGATCGGGACCGATATCCAGGGCCGCGAACGTCCTCACAGGCGTCTGGGGAATTGGCCTGTTCGTCGCACCGGGCGTACAGGCTCGTGCCAGCGTCGCCCTTGGGGATAGAGGGGCCGGCCGGTGCCATCGACCGCGACGTCGCGGCCGATGATGCCGAAAAACAGTTTTTTCGTTGACAGACTAGGGCGGCGGGGCAATTCTCCTGGGACTCCCTGTTGGTCGTGGGGGGAAAAAATAAATAATAAAAACCCACGAGCCTCTTGACACGATCCGGAGGGGGGGGGGTACGCTACGCGTTGTTTTTGATCAGCGAGGTTCATTTCTCAGATTGAAATCGTGAGGCGGTCCGGGGTTGGTCCTGGCATAGACCGGAGATCTCCCATGGGTCCCGATTCTTTCTCCTCTGTGCATGGTCGTTGCTCGACAAGGGCTCGCGCTTCCGCGGCCTTCACTCTCATCGAGTTGTTGGTCGTCATCGGGATTATCGGGCTTCTGGTGGGTCTAGTGATCCCGGCCGTGCAGTCAGCGCGCGAAGCTGCGCGGCGAGCGCAGTGCTCTTCGAACTTGCGCCAGATCGGGATCGCCATGAACGCTTACGAAACCGAGAGCGGGATGTTTCCCCCCGGGTATCTCGTATGGTCGGGAGGCTATAACATCACGTCCGCAAACTACATGTCGGCGTTCGTCCGGCTCCTGCCTTACCTGGACGCGCAGCCGCTTTACTCGTCGATCAACATGGACCTTCACTTCGAAAGCGGCGATCGTCCGGCGCTCGAAAACCACACGGCGAGGGTTACTCGACTCAGCGTTTTCCTTTGCCCCAGCGACGGAGAGCCGAACCATCGCAACTCTTATCGTTTGAATTCCGGGCGTCTTCAACCAAACCGACCGACGGGACCACTCGACGGTCCGTTTGCCGTCGGTTTCTTGCCCAGAGCCGCGGCGATCACCGACGGGTTGTCGCGCACGGCGTTCGGCAGCGAACGCCTTGGTGGCAGTTACAACAGTTCCGGCCAAGGCGTCGTTTCTCGTGACTGGAGGGTGCCGGTTGATGCTCCCCCGGGGGTGCTCCCGCCCGACGACGTCTACATCCAGTATTGTCTCACCGCGCCGATCCAGGGATGGATTTTCGACGAGGGAAGGTACTGGTATTACTTTGGCGCGGATTACACATCGTACAACCACAATGGTGCCCCGAATGACCCGCGCCCGACATGCGGGATGGACGCCTTCGGCCTGATGCCTCCGCGTTCCCTTCACCCTGGGCTAGTGAACATCCTCTACGGCGACGGACACGTGGAGACCGCGGCCAACTCGATCAAAAAACAGGTCTGGATCGCTATCGGCAGCGTCAGCGGCGGTGACTGAGACGCCGGTTGGCGATCCTGTCGCGTCAAACTCGCTGCAGCGGCCATGTTCCCCATGGACAACCCTCAACGGAGACTTCCATGAACGCCAATCGCGCCCTTTCGGTCATCGCGCTCGTCGTTGCGTCCGCATTCTGGATCTTCAGAGACGCAGTCGGACAGGGGATCTGTCCTGGCATGAACACAGCGTGTGTCGGCAGCACCCAGATTCCGTGCAGCTCAGGGGCAGGCACTTGTGTTTCAACTTCGGGGATTACCACACCCGGCGGCATCTACACTTGCAGCGATAGAACAAGCGCCGAGTACTACACACTTCAGCCACCCAGGGCATGGTCGGACTGCATCAACAGGTCAACATCCGGTCCCTGTACGAGAAAGCCGAAGTACTGTGCGACTGTATATCTGTACGCGGATCAAGCCGACTGCGATAACGACGAGTGGTGTCAAACCAATCCTCTTGACGGATGCTCAAATAACACTGACGCGGGGAACGGAAATCAAGACTGCACTTAAGCCGTCGAGCGGGCTGCCATACCGCGCCGCCGTACCATTGTTGCGCAGATCCCGCGGTGGATGAATTGCGGGCTCCGA